>CAZKYA010000253.1:0-2502 GCA_964556725.1 uncultured Pirellulales bacterium | reverse complement strand
CCGGCGCTGATTACTCATATAGCAGAATGGACTTGCAATTGAATGAAGGTAAAATGAAAATTGACGGCGAATCTGGCGACCTGCCCTCGGGCAAAATCAAAAACTTAAAAATGAATAAGGTATATGCCAACATTGGATATGGTATCATGGACAACTGGGAAATGTTTTTGCGTTTAGGCGGAGCAAACACTGACTTAAAAACTGATTTGTTTGATGCTGGTAGCGTGCAGAAAGAATTTGATGGCGACACCGGTTTTGCTATCGGTTTTGGCACTAAAGCCACCTTTTACGAAGAGGGCGACCTCAAGTTAGGCGGACTGTTTCAAATGAGCTGGGCTAGCTCCGATGCAAAAGCAAATGGACCGTACTGGTCTGAGTCCCTTGATATTGACATTACGGAAATCCAAATCGCAGCAGGGCCAACTTACAAGCTGATGTCGAGCGTTTCAATTTACGGCGGGCCCTTCTTTCATTTCATTGATGGTGATGCAGATGCTAATTTGCGTATCGATGGAACTACTGTCAAAAACTCTTACGATATCGATGAGGTTGGCTGTTTTGGCGGCTATATTGGCGCGCAGGTCGAGGTCATCGAGAATGTCCCCTTCTGCATCGAGTACCAGCACACTGCCGCTGCTGATGCGCTTGCTATGAGTCTTATCTGGAGATTACCGTAAGATTTGAACCGTTTGTTGTTTGGCTGGAACTATGCTATATATGTAGAAAGGCCAGCTTTAAAAAGCCGGCCTTTTTCATTATGCAGCAGAAATTAACCGGCAGAGTAAGGTATCAAAGCATCTTATGCAATTCTATTGGCCATAAATTTTGCTGTTTCAATCAAGGCGTCCTTAGCATCACTATCTTTCAAGTCAGCCAATGCTGCAATCGCCTTTGCGACAAATTCCTGTGCCCGGCTGCGTGCGTATTCAAAGCTACCATAGGACTTTAGCATCTCTGCGAGGACATCTTTATCGTATTGCGTATTGCGTCCCTTCGCTCCGCTCGAGGGCAGGATTGCGTATTGCGTATTTTTTTTGTCGCGATGCGCATCACAGCCGGCGCACAACAAATTTATCACTGAGTTCCTTTCGTTCTCATCCGCTACTTTCAGAAGGTGTATTAGTACCAAGGTCAATTTGTTTTTACCAGCATCGCTGCCTAAAGTTTTTCCTGTTTTTCTTTCATCGCCGATTATATCGAGTAAATCATCGGTGATTTGAAATGCAATGCCGGCATTTGTGCCGAAACATCTGAGCGATTGAAGCTGCGTTTTGGTTCCCTTTGACAGAAGCCCGCCAAGATAACAGCAACTACTAAAGAGAGAGGCACTTTTTTCAGTGATTATGTCTAAATATTGCGTTTCGCTCAGGTGCTCGTCAAGGCGGAGCTTGCCGTAGCCCAGCCAGTTCCGGCTTTCGCTTACCTGCCTCAGTTCACCTTCGCAGACCCGAGCTGTGGTGACGGCAATTTCTTTTGCCACATGTGGCTCCAGCTTGGTGCACATCTTGAAAACCCAGCTTAGTAAAAAATCACCCAACAACACGGCGGATTCGTTGCCCCACAAACTATTTATCGTGGGCTGTCCCCGACGTCTCTGGCCATCATCTATAACGTCATCGTGCAAAAGCGTAGCATTGTGAATCATCTCAAAAATCGCTGCGATACGGATGTGCTCTTCTGTGATTTTATTGACAGCACTGCCGGCAAGTAAAACCAACCCTGGCCGAATCATTTTGCCGCTGCTGGTATTGATATATTCGAGCAACTGATTAACAACCCCTGTCTTTGCAGAGGTGCTCAATTGCTCATTGATTAGCTTTTTTACTTTTTGTAGCTGGCTGTGTATGAGCTTAAAAGCAGGAAGCGGTTCGGCTGAGCTCACCGTCGAAGCCTCGCCCTGTGGGAAGCTACCGGATACGTCGGTACGTGCCGATGATTGCATAGCGTTTAGTAAAAATTAGTTTCAGGTTCTAAGTTTGAGCTTTGAGTTATAGCTAAGAACTAAAAACTCAGCACTCATACCTTTTTCCCATGGGCGTAATTGAAGAATTTTTTTCTCAGCCGTTTTGTAATAGGCCCCGGTTTACCATCACCGACAACTCTGCCGTCAATCTCGACAATACCAATAACTTCGGCAGCCGTGCCGGTGAGGAAAAATTCATCGCAGGTATATAAATCAAACTTCGTAAGATTCTTTTCAACTACTTCAAGGTTTTCTTCTTTGGCCAATTTGATAACCACGCTCCGTGTTATTCCATCCAGCGCGCCGGCTTCAACCGGCGGCGTTAGAATCACACCATTTTTCACGACAAAAACATTATCGCCCGTCGCTTCGGCAACATATCCCTCATGGTTATACATAATTGCTTCAGGCACATCATTGTCCAGCGCTTCAATCTTAGCCAGGATGTTATTGAGGTAGTTCAAGCTCTTGACCTGAGGTGGAAGCGACAAGGGGTGATTACGAACCGTGGTTGCACTGATTACCTTCATCCCTTTTTC
>CAZKYA010000252.1:0-2537 GCA_964556725.1 uncultured Pirellulales bacterium | reverse complement strand
TAGTCCAGGTCGCCATGAAACCAATCATTCTCGCCATATAATTTTAAGCTTAATTGTTAGCCCCTTACACTGTAAGGGGTTTTCTTTTTTTGTTTTTGATAATCCTTTTGTGCCTTTCCTTCGACTTTGCTCAGGACAGGTTCGTGGTTAAGTTTCTTCGAGCATTTTCAAACAAAATCTGTCCGTCATACCTGCGATATAATCGCATACAGTCCGCTGCAGGGCATATTTTTCTATGGAGCCACACGGGCCAAGCCCGGGGAGCGGAATCCGCCGTAGCATACCCTCCTTCGCACAAGGCTTCGGAGGGTTATCCTTTTCGCATTCATCCACGGCTAAAAGCTGTGGTTTTTTGCGAAGGCGGATAAATCGCTGGAAATAACCCGGCATTAATTGTGGTTTTTGACAGAGCATCTCAAAAAGCTGCTCAAGCCAGTTTTTAACTTTATTTGCTGTTTGCATAAGGGAGTTATGTTGATAGAAGTTTTCCAATAAAAACTTTTCCAGCTCGGCAAGCTCGGCATCGCTTTCGGCTGAGAGCACGATTAGATTTTCGCTATGGCGATATACGTCATCAACTGTTCTTACATTATTTTCTTTTAGAGCTTTTTTACTTGCCTCTATACAATCGCTAACGAGCTTATCGATAATTGCCTTTGCAGTCCTTGTTCTCCGTATGGTTGAGTCATCAATTGAACCGGCATTAATTTTGCTTTGCGCCTCGGTGAATATTTCTATTTTCTTCATCTGCTCATCAGTAATCAGGCCGGCCCGCATACCATCTTCAAGGTCGTGGCAGTTATATGCGATGCGGTCGGCAATATCAGCTACCTGGCCCTCGAGCGAGCAATTCGCGGGAAAACACGGGCTGGAAGCCCGTGAAGGCACGGCCAAGATGGCCGTGCTACTATCATAAGTGCTTCTGTGTTTGGCTAAACCCAGGCGGGTCTCATACATCAGGTTCAGGCCGAAAAAATCCGGATACGGATGTTCGAGCAAATCGACAACTCGCAGTGTTTGTCTGTTATGCTCGAATCCTCCAAAATCCGCCATCAAATCATTGAGGACTTTTTCGCCGGCGTGTCCAAAGGGCGGGTGTCCCAAATCGTGTGCCAGACATATCGCCTCGGTTAAGCTAACGTTTAGCTGAAGTTCTTTTGCAATGGTCCTTCCGATTTGAGCAACTTCGATGCTGTGGGTAAGGCGTGTGCGATAATAGTCATCCAATCCGGGTGTAAAGACCTGCGTTTTGCCTTCCAGCCGGCGAAATGCCGAGCAGTGAATTATTCGGTCGCGGTCACGCTCAAAATCGCTGCGGTATGGGTGCGGCTTTTCCGGAAACTTTCGGCCCCGGCCCCTCGACTTCGCTCGGGGTGGTGAGCCTGCCTGCCCTGAGGAAGTCGAACGGGTCGAACCACTGTTCTTTTCATTAACCGCATAACTGGCAAGTTCGTCGGACATAGTCAATTGCCTAAAGTGTAGAGTGCCTAAAATGCCTAAAGTTATGGATTATTTTTCAACTTTAGTTCACTTTAGCTCACTTTAGCTCACTTATAAAGTGGGAAGATTATGCTCTTTGCTCACCTGCTTTAATTGTTCGAGAAGCTCGGTTAAACTCTGGCTGACAACATCGGTATCGCTGCATACATTCATAAAATTTGTGTCTCCGTCCCATCGCGGGACGACGTGGATGTGCAAATGCTCTGGCAGTCCCGCTCCGGCGCATCGGCCGAAATTCATCCCGACATTGAAGCCGTGAGGTTTTATCGCCAGCGACAGGGCCCTTTGCGATTCTCTGACCAGTTTAATCATTTCCAGCAGTTCCTCGTCTGTTGTCTTGTCAAGGTCGCCGATGTGCTGCAGAGGCGCTATCAGTAAATGGCCATTGTTATATGGAAAGCGGTTTAATATTACGATGCTCGTATCTGTTCGCCACAGCACCAGATTTTTATCGTCATCCTTCGGATTTTCGATGATTTCGCAGATAAAGCAATCGCTGCTTTTATTCAAGCCCTGAATATACTTGATTCGCCACGGCGCCCATAGATTTTTATGTTCCAATCTGTCATTACCTCCATGCCTAAAATGTAAAGTGCCTAAAGTGTGAAGTGCCTAAAGTCGTGGATTTTTTTACACTTTAGCTCACTTTAGTTCCAATTATTTGAGAAGCTGCATTGTCAAATTCTGTTTGATGGTTATCCTAGGTTTTGCCTCGATACCCATCGGTATAGAGGCCTCTAACTGCACCTGGTACTGCTGATTGTATTGTTCTATTCGCCCCGCGTCTATATTGAATAATTCCTCACCTTTGCCCTGCAAGTCCAGAATCTTGTAGCCCCTGAAGAAACCGAACGTCCCGCTCATCTGGAATCTGCCGGAATAAGGTAAAGGCGGCCAGCGGTCTGGAATCGATTCGGCTTTTTCATAGGTGCTTCGTATCACGGCGAGCCGGCCTTTATCAGTCTGCCGGATTTCATCAAGTGTGTAAGTAACATCTCTTGCCTTTCGCATCACCATCGGGCCGGGAACGGATAGTT
>CAZKYA010000251.1:0-2554 GCA_964556725.1 uncultured Pirellulales bacterium | reverse complement strand
GCAGATTAACGAGCTGACAAAGGTCGTCGAGAAACGATGCGATGAAATCAAAAGTGCGTGGAAAGAACATTTCACGGGTTGAAATTTCCAACATCGACATGCACGGATTCTGGCTTTACGCCGAAGGCAATGAGTATTTTCTGCCTTTTGAGGAATATCCGTGGTTCAAAAATGCGAAGGTTAAGGAGATACTCAATGTTCAATTGCTCCACGGCTGCCACATCTACTGGCCCGACCTTGACGTGGACCTTGAACTTGCCTGCCTTGCAAACCCAACTGAATATCCGCTAAAGTACGCGATTGGAAAGAAATAATCCTTTCTGTACAAAAAGGGCCGCAGGCCTTATTACCCACAGCCCTCTGTTTTATTTCGTTCTTCTAACTTCGCACTTACTGTTTCTACAACGCCCTGCGTTTTCTCAACATCAACCCGCCCAGACCGAGCAGCAAAAACGTAGCTGGTTCGGGAACAGAGTATTCCGCTATATACCAGTAACGGGTGGTTTCGTGAGACTCGTCATTCCACTGGCGTCCATATATCTCGGGTTTTAGTTCAAGCGCATCTTCATTTGGGGGCCCGTTGCTGGGCTCGGTGGAATGCCAATTTGTGTAATTCCATGGTTCGCCCGTCACCCATTGCCAGTTGCCAGCTGGCTCCGGGCTGCCTATCGGCTGGAAACCACCTACCCAAATATATTCAGCCGGGTCGGCTTGCGAAGCGAGCTGCGTAATGAAAGTACTTTCTGAAGGTGACGTAATAGTAGCTAGATATCCGTTTAACCCCATGTAGCTGGAGTCCTCTGCAGCTTGTTTCGCGGAATTCCAGTTAATCCCTTCAGTAACATGTATCAAATCATAATAATGAACCAAATTATCAGGATGAGACGACCACTCCACTGGGACTGCCTCGCATACTGGAACCATACAGGAAACTATAATCATTGCCAATACAAGAATCGATTTACTTTTCATCATCTATCCTCCTCAAAAATGTTCGTGTGTACCTATATTTGTGGGGGAAAGCTTGGCAGGAAACAAGAAAAAGCTCTCTCACCACTCCTCTTCTTCCGCCACAGGCGGATAAATTTGTAAGTCTATACAGCAGGTCTACTGCTTACACAAACAATAATTCTACCCTCCCCCAATACAGGATGTCAAGAATTTTCTGACGGGAATTTCGGCTTTTTTAAGAATTTTTAGAGTATGGACGCAATCCCGCAAGGGATGGCCAAGCTCATTTCTGCACAAAAAAGGCTCTATTTAAGAACCTGCCCCGCGCCCACCATGCAAGGCCGCACTTCGAAAGATGCAGAACGCACCACACACTACAAGCTTATTTTGCATATTCGATGCAGCGGACCTCACGCAGCAGCGTCACCTGGATTTCGCCGGGATAGGTCATCTCTTCTTCAATCTTTTTGGCAATGTCACGCGCAATCTTCATAGCTGCTTCATCTTCAACTTTTTCTGCATCGACGATGACGCGGATTTCTCTGCCTGCCTGAATTGCGTATGCGTTTTCAACTCCCTTGAAGCTGTTTGCGATTTCCTCAAGTTTTTCAAGCCGTTTGATATATCTTTCGAGCGTCTCTCTTCTTGCACCGGGTCGTGAAGCACTGATTGCATCGGCGGCACCCACCAGTGGAGTGTAAGGATTATCAGCTGGGATATCGCCGTGATGGCCGGCTACGGCATTTAGCACAATGGGCGATTCGTTGAAGCGCTTCAGATAATTTGCGCCTATAGTAGGATGGCTGCCTTCAACATCGTGGTCGATGGC
Source organism: uncultured Pirellulales bacterium (assembly GCA_964556725.1). Taxonomy (GTDB): domain Bacteria; phylum Planctomycetota; class Phycisphaerae; order Sedimentisphaerales; family Anaerobacaceae; genus CAZBWE01. The sequence goes on along the minus strand of CAZKYA010000251.1, from coordinate 774 downwards.
CTTGCCGATGTCGTGCAGTAGTCCGGCACGCCTTGCTATCGAGCCGTCGAGACCAAGCTCATCGGCCATAACCTGCGTCAGAAAAGCCACTTCAATGCTGTGGCGAAGAACATTCTGGCCGTAACTTGTCCTGTAGCTCAAAGCTCCGAGCATACTGAGTATTTTGTTGTTTAATCCTCTAACGTTTGTTTCGACAGAAGCGTCTTTACCTATCTGCAAAAGTTTCTGATTGACATCCTTTTTGGTCTGTGTGACAAGCTCCTCGATTCGCGATGGATGTATTCGTCCATCTTGTATCAGCCGTTCCATTGAAAGTCGCGCAACCTCACGCCGCACAGGATTGAAGCCGCTTACAACAATCATTCCGGGGGTGTCATCAACAATGACATCTACTCCGGTAGCTTTTTCAAATGCGCGGATATTGCGCCCTTCTCTGCCGATAACTCGGCCTTTCATATCGTCATTAGGAATCTCGACGGTTGAAACTGCTGCTTCGCAGGTCTGCTCCGCCGCATATCGCTGGATGGCCGTGCTGATTATTTCCCGGCTTTTCTCGTAGGCAGCTTCATTGGCTTCTTCAACCTTCCGGCCTATTAAAGCCGACATCTCGTGCTCGCACTCATCTTCCAGACGTTTTAACAGCAGCTCCTTGGCCTCTTCAATACTCATTGCGGTTATTTTCAACAGCTGATTTTTCTGTTGTGCCATTAAAACTGAAAGCTGCTTTTCCTTCAGGTCGATATTCCGCAGTCTTCTTTCGAGTTCTTGTTCCTG
>CAZKYA010000250.1:0-2613 GCA_964556725.1 uncultured Pirellulales bacterium | reverse complement strand
AGCAGGTTTTCGAGCGACCATTCTCCCATCTGGCCACGCAGCTTGGGCGAGCTTAAGATATCCTGCAGCCGACGGACCTCAGTGCCGAGCTGCAGCATTTGTTTGTTAGTGCCCTGCAATTCGCCGATTTGGGTATTCAGCCGACCTAAGACCTGCTGGCTGGACTGCAAGCTCTGGGTAAGGGTCGCCTGGCCGGTTTGGAGAGACTTTTGCAGATTCTCCGAGGTTTTATCCTGAGCGGCTTTGAGCGCTTCGAGCTGCTGCTGGAGCAGGCCGATACCTGTGGCCTGGCCGGCCATGTCTCTTCTGGCTGCGAAACTTGAGCTTATAAGCCAAACCAGCAGCGCCAGGACAACCAAGCCCAAAACAATCCCAATTGCAATGAAAATCGATTCCAACCTCTTATCCTTTAATCCGGCATTGATTATAAAATTACAATCAGCAAACGTCAAAGAGTAAAAGCGAAGACTTTGGTTGCTTAAATAAAACTTGATATGCAAGCGGAACCTTTGTATCGTTTTGGGGCGAAATAAAAATCAGCAAATTTTATATGCAATGGCAGAAATAAAAGCAGTTATTTTTGACTGGGGCGGGGTGTTGATAGATAACCCGTTACCGGGACTGATGCAGTATTGTGCCGATGCACTCGGCGTATCCAAGGAAGATTATATCAAAGCACACAACAAGTTCGCAGATGATTTTACCAGAGGCATAATCGGCGAAAAGGCATTCTGGGGCAAGGTATGCGGGGAATTAGGTAGGCCCCTGCCAGAAACGCCATCGTTATGGGGTAACGCATTTAGAGCCGTTTATTGCCCCAGAGCTGATATGTTTTCTCTGGTGTCATCGCTACACAAGGCCGGCTATAAAACCGCCCTTCTATCTAATACCGAGGTGCCGGCTATGCAATTTTTCCATTCGTATCACGGGCTTCCAGCCCGTGATACCACGGCCAGGATGGCCGTGGTACGATTGTTTGACGTGCTGGTTTTTTCCTGCGATGAGGGGACGGTGAAACCAGAGAGAAAAATCTATGAAATCGCTATCCAAAGACTTGGCACAACACCAAAGCAGACGGTATTTATAGATGATAATTCAGAGTTTATAAAAGGTGCAAAGCAAACAGGACTCAATACAATCCTCTTCGAAAATATAGAACAGATTAAAGACAAACTGGTTCAGCTTGTCATCCGGATAGTATAGCAAATTGAAAAACTTATATGTCACCATATTCTTCGGAATAGAAACGTGCCTAATTTTCATCTTGTAGTTTTGAAAAAGCCGAATTTAGATGCGATTCTAACAGGCCGGAAGAGAATCGAATCACGTTTTACAAAGACAAAGCGATATACCTCTGGACGAGTCTTGCCTGGTGATAAACTGTTTTTGAAGTTAAGCTCCGGGCCGGTTTGTGCAACAGCAATTGTGGCAGCGGTTAAAAATTTCGAAAATCTAACTCCAAAGCAGATAGCCGAAATAAAGCGGCAATATAATCACTATATCCTCGGCAGCGATGAATACTGGCAGAGTAAGAGCAGTTGCAGGTTCGGCTTTCTGGTCTGGCTCAAGGATGTGGAATCAATCGAGCCGATAAGAATCTGCAAAAAAGACTGGCGGGCGTGGGTGGTGCTGACAGAGAAGGAAAACTTCGGCCTGCTAAAGATGGGCATTGCGAAAAAACACGATGAATGAGCTTTTATTTGCAATTTTTTCGAATTTTTGTTAAGAACTGCAATGAATTTTCTTTTGGGACTCGTCTTTACGTCCATAAATTTAAGTATGACAAAACGATAAGAACCAATGGTTTCGAAAGGAGTAGGTAATGTCAAAGAAGGTTATATTGGTCATTCTGGTGACGGTTTTGTTATTAGCGGCAGTTAAGAGCTTAATAGCCCAGCCACCGCAGGGCAGAGGTTCCGGCGGCAGGTGGAGCAGAGATAGAAGATTGGTTGTTCTTGAGCAGCCGCCTATACCGGCTAACGAGGAAGAGAAAAGGATTCTCAGTGTCCTTGAGGATATGGAAAAAAACCAGCGCGAAGGAATGATGAATGTTCCGGAGGAAGACGGCAGGTTGCTGCGATTGCTCGCCGAGGCAACCTGTGCCAAACATGTTGTCGAAATCGGCACAAGCAACGGATACTCTGGCATCTGGTTCTGCCTTGCCCTTCGGAACACGGGTGGAAAGTTGATTACTTATGAGATTGACGCCCACCGGGCGTCGTTGGCACGCGAGAACTTCGAACGAGCCGGTGTTGACAGGCTCGTTACGCTTGTCGAGGGCGACGCCCACGAGACAGTCAAAAATCTGAAAGGGACAATTGACATCTTGTTCCTCGATGCAGATAAGGAAGGTTATACGGACTACCTAAACAAGCTGCTGCCGTTAGTGCGTCCGGGCGGACTTATCCTTTCCCACAATGTTGACGATGCAGGACAGGACTTCATAAAGGCCATTACCACCGACCCTAACCTGGAGACGGCCTTTCAAGGCCGAGGTCAAGGCCTTAGTGTGACATTAAAGAAACGGCCCCTGTTTGTCACTACAATCATAGATGTCGGGATTGTCTTTACGCCCCATGATGTGGTGGACAAGATGCTGGAGTTAGCAGAGGT
>CAZKYA010000249.1:0-2639 GCA_964556725.1 uncultured Pirellulales bacterium | reverse complement strand
TCTGTTTTTAAATAGATTTAGCTACCGCCACTTCGTGTCTCCACTTCGCGTCCATATGGGACGCTCCGGTCGAAATGACATATAAAATATAAAAAAACGCGATGACAAAGAAAGTTGATTAGCGAATTAGAGAATTGATTAATTAGTTAAGAGTGAAAATGAGACGGGCTCCGCACAGTGCGGAGCCCGATGGTTTTTCCAAGTTGTTACTCTGGATTAAGAAGGGGTTACATTGGTGGCACACGGGCCTTTTTTGCCCTGTCCGACCTCGAACTTAACCTTCTGTCCCTCATCAAGACGGGCGTAGCCGGTTGTCTTGACCTCCGAGTGATGAACGAACAAATCCTCGCCGCCATCATCGGGGGTGATAAATCCAAAGCCTTTTTTCTCGTTAAACCATTTTACTGTACCTGTACTCACTACTGTGCTCCTTCGGCCTCCTAAAGGCCGTAAAATTTGTCTCTCGTATTGTTCTAAAGAGGATATTCCTGAGAGACGTGAGAATATGCTCTAATGATACCTATTATACGAGGGGGTATTATACCAAGATTCCAACCATATTTCAATAAAAAAATTTAAAAAAATCAAATATAAATTCGTGAATCGGTGATATGGTATTCAGTCACTGTTATTGTGCTTTATCCGGCTTCTGGGCTGCTGGTCGCGGCTTCGGGGCGGATTTGCCGCAATAGATAATCACGCCTGTCGGGCATTTGTTCATAGCGGTTTCGATTTTTTCATCGGGCTGGTATTTTCCGTAATCCAGCCGGGCTAAATTGTCTTCCACAGAAAATATATCGCTTTGTTTGGCACATATACCACAGCCGATACAGCCGACCTTGCACATCGCACGTGTGCTCTTGCCGCTCTCTCTGCTTTTGCATGCGACAACCATCATATTCTCCTGCGAGAACGGAATCAACTCTATGAGGTTCCGCGGGCAGGCCTTCGAGCAGGCACCGCAACCTGTGCATTTTTCATAGTCAACAACTGCAAGCCCATCCACAATATGCAGTGCATCGAATTTGCACGACTTCATACAGTCGCCGAATCCGAGACAGCCGAAGCTACAGGCCTGCACGTTTGCCAAAGCGTTCGCAGCAAGACAGGTTTGTATGCCCTGATATGTTGCATAATAGGTTTTATCAGCCGTGTTTGCCCGGCAGTGCATAATTGGTTTTTTCTGCGGGCCGAAGTCGCTGATTTGCAGGTTTAATATATCCGCAATTTTATTTGACGTCTGCGGTCCACCCGGTGCACATTTACCTATCAATTGTGAGTTTTCTAAAAGGGCTTTTGCATATTGGCTGCAGCCAGCAAAGCCGCAGGCCCCGCAATCGAGATGTGGCAAAACTGCGTGAACTTGTTCAATCTTCGGGTCAATCTTGACCTTGAGCTTCTCGCTTGCGATTAAAAGCACAATTGCAAAGCCGCTGCCCAGCCCGAGCATTATAAGCCCCGCTGGCCAAGCGCCACTCCACAATTGATAAATATCAGCTAAAATCATTTCTTGTTCCTTCAGCCACAAAGGCACCAAGACACTAAGATTGTAATAATATATCTTTTAACCTGGTGACTTTGTGTCTCCGTGGCTAAAATCACCTTATCATTCCTGAAAAACCCATAAAGGCCAGAGTCAACAGGCCCGCCGTAATAAGCGTTATCGGTGCACCCTGAAAACTGGCCGGCACATCAGCTAATATTAGTTCCTCGCGGATGCCGGCCATTATACAGATTGCCACGGTAAAACCGATGCCAGTGCCAGTGCTCAGCACAACCACCTCCAAGAGATTATCTGTTCCCCATATATTTATGAAAAGACACACACCTAAGATGACACAGTTTGTCGAAATCAAAGGTAAAAAAATGCCAAAGACCTCGTAAAGTGACGGGAAAAATTTTCGCACATACATCTCCACAAGCTGCACGGCGCCAGCTATAACGACGATGTAGCAGATATACCGGGTTATCTCCAGCCCCAGAGGCACGAGAATATAAAAATCCACAAGCCAGGTAAGAGTTCCGCTAAGTGCGGTGACAAATGTAACAGCCAGCCCCATACCAAAGGCGCTATCGATTCTTCCAGAGACACCAAGGTAAGGACAGGTGCCTAAAAACTTTGTAAACACAAAATTATTGACCAATACAACTGATAGAAAACCCATTATCAGAACGTAAAATCTATCCATATTAAACACCCTTTTTCTTTCCGGTCATTACATTTGCCAGGCCCAGTAATAATCCCAGTGTTACAAAGGCGCCGACCGGCATCTGCATTGCCAGCCAGGGGACAAAACCGCTCGGGGTAACTTGCAGGCCAAAAAACCGCCCGGTAGCGAGGATTTCACGAATGCCAGCGAGAATGCAAAGTGCTATCGTGAACCCTACCCCCGAGCCGATTGCGTCAAGTATGCTCACAAGGGGTCCGCATTTACTGGCGCAGGTTTCGGCACGAAATATTATTAAGCAGTTCACTATTATCAAAGGGACATAAGCGCCCAGTATCTCGCTCATATCGGGTGTATAGGCCTTTAGAAATAAGTCGCAAATAGTTACAAATGCGGCAATCGTCAGGGTGAACATTATTATTCGAAGATGCATTTTAAGCGAATTCCGCGTCAAACTGATGACCAGATTAC
>CAZKYA010000248.1:0-2705 GCA_964556725.1 uncultured Pirellulales bacterium | reverse complement strand
TCCTTGTCCTGCGTAGCTCCTAAGGAGCGAAGCACGGATGCGGTTAAATAAATTCCGTGTCTTTGTGTCTTCGTGGCCAAAACCCGTGTCTCCAAAAAATCCCTTGCCCTTATATCTCTGATATTGTATAAATATCTTTTTGAAGCCGATAGATTGAACCTTTTTAGTATTATGGAGGCCGAAAAGTGGCTAATACCGGCAATATTCGCAATATCGTTCTTTTAGGGCACGGCGGAAGCGGTAAAACCTCGCTCGCTGAGGCAATCCTGCACAAAACCGGCGTAACAAACCGTCTCGGCAGCGTTGACGACAAAACCAGCGCCTGCGATTATTACGATGAGGAAAAAGAGCACCAGCATTCAATCAAGTCTGCCGTCATTCACACCCAGCACGGCGGTAAGCTGCTAAACATCATTGATACCCCGGGTTATCCCGACTTTATCGGCCCGGCCATCAAGTCGATACCGGCCGCAGAAACAGCCGTAATCGTTATCAGCGCCGCCGCAGGCATAGAAACAAATACAAGAAAAATGTTCGAACTGGCTAAAAACGCCAATATACCGCTGATTATCATCGTAAATAAAATCGACGCTGAAAACATTGACCTGCCCGAACTGGTAAAAAGCATTCAGGAAACTTTCGGCATGCGGTGTCGCTGTGCCAATCTGCCGGCTGCGGACAGGGCATCCGTTATCGACTGCATCGAAAACCAAATCGGCGATTCGCCCCTGATGGACGTCGCCCAGGCCCACACAGAGCTTATCGAAAATATTATAGAAGCTAACGACGAACTTATGGAAAGCTATCTCAGCGGCGAGCAAATCCCCCCCGAAAAAATCGCTTCGGTATTCGTTGAAGCCCTCAAATCCGGAACTCTTATTCCAATAGTTTTCACCAATGCCCGCAAAGAAGTTGGCGTAACCGAGTTTCTCGATATTATTATAAAATACACCCCATCACCTGCTCAGGCAAAAGCCGTTCAGTTAAAAGATGGTGACAAGATAACGGAACTGACTGCCGACCCAGCCGGCCCCCTGGCGGGTCTGGTGTTCCGAGTCACATTCGACCCTCGCTCGAGTATGAAGTACTCAACTATTCGCATCTTCAGCGGAAAAATCACCTCAGACACTAATCTATTGCGCAATGACGAGAAAAAATCTATCCGCCCAGGCCACATCCTCAAATCCCAGGGCGGCGAAAACAAAGAAACCGACGCCGGTATAGCCGGTGACATTATAACATTATCTAAAATCGAGGAGCTGCAAATCGGCGACCTTATCCACGACGGCAAGGCATCGGGCAGCTTTGAACAGCAGCCTGTGCCCGAGCCGATGTACTCTCTGGCCCTCGAGCCCACATCAAGAAGTGATGAGCAGAAAATCGGCGCTGCTCTCGAGAAATTATGTGAGGAGGACCCCTGCTTCAAGATTAAACGAGACCAGCAGACGAAAGAGCTGGTCGCCAGCGGCCTTGGCGATTTGCACCTGCGGATTATGCTCGAAAAGATGCAAAACCGCTCAAAGCTGTCGGTAACAACAAAAGAGCCGAAGATTCCCTACCGTGAGACCATCACCGCCAAGGCAGAAGGCCATTACCGCCACAAGAAGCAGACCGGCGGCGCCGGCCAATTCGGCGAAGTCTATCTCCGCGTCGAACCTGCCGAACGAAATTCCGACCCCCCACTGGACTTTAGCTGGGACATCTTTGGTGCTTCAATTCCCGGCCAGTATGAACCAGCCGTCCATAAGGGCATCAACGAGGTAATGCAAACCGGCTCCGTCGCAGGATTTCCGATGCAGGATATACGCGTCTCAATCTACGACGGCAAACACCACCCTGTTGACTCGAAGGAAGTGGCCTTTAGAGCGGCTGGCAGGGGCGCCTTCGTCGACGCTATTGAAAAGGCAAAGCCGGTCCTGCTCGAACCGATAGTCAATATAGAAATTACCATTCCAGCGGAAAATGTCGGCGACATCGCAGGCGATTTGGCTTCAAAACGAGGAAAGGTCATCGGACAGGATATGCTGCCCGGCAATTTTATCGTCATTAAAGCACAGGTGCCGTTGTCCGAAGTTACTCAGTATAACAGCCAGCTAAAAAGCGTTACCGGCGGACGCGGCAGCTACGCAATGTCACTCAGCCATTACGAAATCGTCCCGCCAAACGTCCAGCAGCAAATCGTCGCACAATACTCGAAAAAGAAGGTGTCCGAATAACTAATCTATACTTGTCCTGAACTATATTTAGTCCTCATACTGTATTCATCGAGCTATTGTTTTCATCAAAATCCAATAGTTTCTCCCTTCGATGCTTTTCCTTGACAAACAAAAGAAAAACACCTGGGCCGAACGCCCACAAAAGTATCGTCGTCCCAAAAATCAGACCCGCATACGAGCCCCTTTCACAATAGCAGTCATCCTGTCGCGTCGCGTAAATCGGAACCGCCACAAATAATTCTAACACGCTTCCTGCAATCAGCCCGCGAATCACACGACCCACCCACGTATAATAATCGCCTCGACGCCAGTACACCCAAAAAATAATAGACCACAAACACCACAGAATCACCGGAATTAGTAGAAATAGCCACATAGCAATCCCTTTACTCTCTCCCACGGGACCCACCAAATCAATAACAGAATATACCAACCCGACCGACAAAAGCATTACTGCAAACCCTACCCCAATAGCTGCACGCTTCATTG
>CAZKYA010000247.1:0-2706 GCA_964556725.1 uncultured Pirellulales bacterium | reverse complement strand
TCGCTAAAGCAAAAACGCAGCATCATCAAGGGCCTGACCGGCCGACTAAAAAGCAGATTCAACATCTCCGTTTCCGAGGTTGACCATCAGGACAGCAAGGCCTCAGCGGTTATTGCTGTTGCTGTGGTATCGAATGACAGCATCTTTGTAAATCAGCAGCTTGACGCCATCATCAAGTTCATGGCCAATGACGGCCGATTCTACCTCGGCCAAATCGAGCGAGAAACATTCAGTTCGTAATTCGATTCCTGATACTCGATGCTCATCAAAAACGGCTAAATAATGCCCAAAAATACCCTGTCGATAATGAATCTTGCGCTGAGGAAAATATCAACTGCCATCGATGAGCAGAGAATTACCCATCTCAGGTAAGCAAGACGCTTTTGCGCATGGAGCATAAAGAATATCACGCTCACCGCCAGTGTGCCGAGCAGATAGAGCTTGGCGGTATCGGTGAGCAGTTGAGCGGCCCCCATGCCAATCCCTGCAAATACAAAAAAGTATTTCGTAGCCAGAAGCAGTGTCGCGATGGTCAGGATACCCATTGAAATGATAATTGCCAGAATCCATTTTCTATCTGCATGGCCGGCCAAGGCAAGGCCCTGCATCCCTTCGCCTATGAGCACCGAGCAGCACAGAACGGGAATAGTAAGCCAGATAACCGGGCTCACTTCCGGGAACAACTTTAACTGATGCGCACATACGGCAAATGCGGTGCCGAGAACAATAATTATAATTATGCCACGCCGCCGAGCTGCCAGCAGCATAGAAATACCCATAATCAACGATGCTACCGGAACGTGATAAAAGCCGACCAATGTAGTGCTTCGGCTGCTCGGAATCAGCGGGGCTAACAAGCCAACAAGGTCGGATATACGGACTCTGGCACTTATTGGAATTGGAAATAAACGCAAGTGTGCGGTCGCCCGAAAGAACAACACTATCACCACAAAAGGCAGCATCGACAGCAGCACACCCAGCCAGTGCCATTTTCGGTTCTGCATAAGTGTAGCAGGGCAAAACAGCCAGGGTATAGCCGCTGCTAAAAAAGTTGCAAGCGGGTGAAATCTAATCAGCCCAAGCATATACGGCCCGAAGCCATAGACGGCCCCGGCAAAAAGCGAGCCGATAAAGGAACCAACCCACCGCCGACTCAACAAATAGCAGCCCAGACAGGCAAGGCAGATGTTTATCGGCAGAAAATATTGTAATTTGTCGAAGTGTCTGAAATGTGGCAGAAACAAATACACAGCAAAGCCGGCGTAAATACCCGCAGCCACGATAAATCTGCCAAACATAAATTTGGACGTTTGAAAATCTTGCAAATCTGTTTTAGAGCGAAACCTTCATTTCTTTTGCTTTTCTTGTGACTGGCTTCTTTATATCCACTATATCAAATTCAGGTTTTGGTCGAGTTAATTTCGGGCATTCGCCAGTCCAGCAGTAAAGACACAGCTTTTCTTTCGGCTGGCCAATGGCACTAACCATATCATCCACAGTTTGATATCTGAGTGTTGTAACACCTAAATCCGCAGCAACACGTTCTACCATTTTTTTGTATTTTACGCTGTTATGGTTAATATATTCCGATACATCTTGCTGGTCTTTGCCTTCCAGGCTGCGAATGGCCTTACGGGCGGCAAGCTCATCGATACAGCGGGTAGAAAGATTAAATCTGCAGGGAAACATCAAGGGCGGACAGGCAGGTCTTATGTGAATCTCTTTAGCGCCGCAATCCCATAACTTTTTGATGGTGAAATTCTTGAGCTGAGTTCCTCTGACAATAGAATCCTCACAGACCACAATGCTGTTGCCCTCAATTACTTCTTTAATGGGAATGAGCTTCATCTTTGCAATATGGTCGCGAATTTGTTGTGTAGGTGGAGTATAGCTTCTGCCATATCCTGCCGTGTATTTAACAAGCGGCCGCCTGAATGGCTTACCTGATTCCATCGCATATCCCAAGCCGTGAGCGATTCCAGAGTCAGGTATCCCAGAAACAAGGTCAACGTTAATATCCTCGTCGCGTTTGGCAAGAAATCGGCCGCATCTTTCCCGCACTATCTCCACATTTATCCCTTCATAACTTGACGCAGGAAAGCCGGCATATATCCAGAGAAATGCACATATCTGGTTTGCATCTGCTGTACCGGGACTTGCTTGCATCATACCCTCTTCATTTATCAGGATTACCTCTGCCGGCTCAATATATTTTACTATTTCAAAACCTGTATTTGGAAAGGCAGTCGTCTCCGCGGTCACCGCCCAGCCATCTTCTCGCCTGCCGACGATAAGAGGCGTATACCCCAGCCGGTCTCTTGCCGCATATATGCCTTCTTTATGCAGCAATAAAAGTGAGCACGAGCCCTCTATAACATCAAACATCTTCTCTATACCATCAACCAGACTGTCTCCCTGGTTTATTAACTTTGCTATCAACTCCGGCGTATTAACCGCTCTTTTGCTTACCTCACTGAAGGATACGCCCTTCTGTAGCAGTTCATCTGTCAGCACTTCAGCATTTTCTACAAATCCGCTCGTTACTATACAAAATGGCCCAAATTTTGAATTTAAATAAATGGGCTGCTCATCGAAGTCACTGATAACACCGATGCCTTTGTTGCCGTTCATATATTTGTAATCATCACAGAATTTTGATTTGAACTGGCTCTGGCTCAAATTGTGTATTTGACGGCTGAATCCTTC
>CAZKYA010000246.1:0-2732 GCA_964556725.1 uncultured Pirellulales bacterium | reverse complement strand
GAAGGCGACTGGATTACCTTGAACGGCACCAAAGGAAATGTATATGAAGGAAAGCTGCCGATGATTGATGCCACTGAGGAAAATAAACTTTTGAATAGATATCTTACGGTCTGTGACTCTATAAGAAGACTTGGCGTCCGCACAAATGCCGATACCCCGGAAGATGCCAGAATTGCCCGTCAATTCGGGGCTGAAGGCATCGGCTTATTCAGGACTGAGCATATGTTCTACGGCAAAGGGGCGGAAGAGCCGTTGTTCATTTTGCGGAAGATGATTGTTTCAAAAACGGAAGAAGAAAGAAAAAGGGCGCTGGATGAATTGTTCCCTTATATGAAAAAAGACATAAAAGGGACGTTGGAAGCGATGAATGGTTTGCCTGTTGTGATACGTCTTCTCGACCCGCCTTTGCACGAGTTTGTGCCTCGTGACCCTGTTAAATTGGAACAATTGGCTGCGGATTTGAATATAACCAAAGAAGAGCTTGCCAAACGAGCCGAGAACTTGCATGAATCCAACCCGATGATGGGGCATCGCGGGGTTCGGCTTGGTATAACGTATCCTGAAATCAGCCGTGTACAAATCCGTGCGATATTTGAGGCGGCGGCAGAGCTTATAAAAGAAGGCAAGAGGCCATATCCAGAGATAATGATTCCTGTGGTCTGCGATGTTAAAGAGTTGGACGACCAGATGGCTATCGTAAAAGAAGTTTATAAAGAAGTGCTGGAAAAATATAAGCTGAAGAAAATCAGGCATATGGTCGGGACGATGATTGAGATACCGCGTGCATCGCTCGTGGCAGATAAGATTGCTAAGGTTACGGAGTTTTTCTCATTCGGCACAAATGATATGACACAGATGGGATTCGGATTCTCGCGGGATGATATAGGCGGGTTCCTGCCTGACTATATAAAGAAGGGGATTTTGAGTAGAGACCCGTTTCAGAGTATCGACCAGGAGGGCATTGGCGAGTTGATTAAGATTGGGATTCAGCGTGGCCGAAAGACACGCAAGGACCTTGAGGTTGGTATCTGCGGTGAGCACGGCGGAGACCCAGACAGCATAGAATTTTGCCATCGGGTCGGGATGAATTATGTGTCCTGCTCGCCGTTTAGAGTGCCGATTGCAAGATTAGCGGCGGCGCAGGCAGCGGTTCACCCCGTGAGATAATCACTCGTCGCTCGTGACACGTGGCTCGAAAATGAGTTTTGATTAAAAGGCCAACTTTGTTGGCCTTTTTTGAAATCTGGATTAACCAAAAGGGTTTTTTGGGTCCGAAGGGACAAACATACAAGAATGTTGACATTTTATTTCCGATAAATTAAATTGCTGTTACGGCGAAGTCGGAAGCGCAAGCGACCCGTCCTCTGCAGCAGCGGCAAAGCCACTGCCGTTGCGAAGAGTGAAAGCCGGAAGTGTTGGATATTATTATGTTAGATCAAAAAAATCCTATAGTGCCTTGGATGAAAGAATAGAAAACGCGTTTTTTTCCGAGTTTAACAGACTCATTGAAGAAAGTTCTGATTCACTCAATGCCTTGAAAAATCAGAATTCTCAATGGGGGAGAAAATATCTTTTCGACGTAATTATTTCTGTCATTGAACTGGTAGAATTTCAGAAAGAAGTTGAATTGATCTTGTCCGGATTCGAAGCAAAGCCAGTTGGCCTTTTTTATCTAAAAGCAGTATCTATAGACGAGCTAATTCTTACAGTTAAGATATATTTAATCGCGTGGTTTACGATTAACGATCTTACTGCTCGCTTAATAAACACTGTGTTTGATTTAGGTATCCACGAATCTGACGTGAGTTTTGGCGTTATTACAAGAAATAGAAAAGTAGCTAACAGTAAAATTATCGAAACTTTTAAAAAGTATCAAAAAGAACTTAAGATAGATGACACGATCCGAGCAAGACATGATGCTGTCCATCGCGCAAGGGTTACTGATACTGAACTGAAAGAATTAAAAGCGAAAAGAAACAGGATTGAATCCCAAAGATACTCATGGCTTGCGAAAAACAGAATTTCAGAAGACGAGTACAAAAAACAAAAAAAGGAATTTTATGAGGAACTTAGAAAAGTAGCCGAGAGTAAGAAGAAGTATTACAGAGATCATTATGACAGAAGTGTTGATCTTTTAGCTGAATTAGCAATTCACCTTGCCAGAGTTGCTTTTGATAACTTAAATGAAAAAAGGATCTAACAATGCCATGCAGGAGAACCGTTTCCGATGCTTGATATTTGTATAATGGCAGGATAAATCCGCCAAACGGACGGCGGATAAATCCGCCAAATAGATGGCGGATAAACTTCGGTGGATAGACCCGCCAATAAATTGGCGGGCTAAACATAAAAACATAACCCCGCAATAAATTGGGCAACAATATAACCCCCGAATAAATCGCCTTCGGCGGTTAAAATTCAGGGACAAAAATGACCCCGCAATAAAATGCGCAACAACAAAACCCCCGAATGAACCACCTTCGGCGGACAGACCCGCCAATAAATTGGCGGGCTAAACATAAAAGACATAATAACAATAAATGTTATTTGTTGTGGTCATTGACGTAATCAATTCGTTTTCGCAGGGATTTTTCGTTGAAACAAAATCGCTTATCAAATCCACTTGACCACACACGGCCATTAAGGCCATGTTTTCGCAAGGCCAATATCGCCGCATTTTTATAGTGCTTGACGCTGAATTCAATCGGTGTGCCATTATAAGCGATAACCAG
>CAZKYA010000245.1:0-2739 GCA_964556725.1 uncultured Pirellulales bacterium | reverse complement strand
GGTACTTTTAACTCCCCTAATAGGGGTACTTTTCATCGTTCAGTCGCCTTACTTTCCACTATCGGTCGCCGATTAGTACTTAGCCTTGGAGGGTGGTCCCCCCAGCTTCGCACGGAGTTCCACGAGCTCCGTGCTACTCTGGAACGCTGATACAGATTTCTCGTTTTCGTGTACAGGACTATCACCTTCTATGGTCGAACTTTCCAGACCGTTCCACTAACAATCCATCTGCGTTATTCAGCGCCCGCAACCCCAGAGAGCAAGCTCTCTGGTTTGGGCTATTCCGTTTTCGCTCGCCGCTACTAACGGAGTCTCGGTTGATTTCCTTTCCTGCAGGTACTAAGATGTTTCAGTTCCCTGCGTTCGCCTCAACCGGCCTATGCATTCAGCCGGAGATGACGGAATCTGGTTGCCCAGTTCCGCCGGGTTGCCCCATTCGGAGATCCCGGGATTAACGGATGCTCGGCTCCTGCCCCGGGCTTATCGCAGCCTGCCACGTCCTTCATCGCCTCTCGGCACCTAGACATCCCCCATACACCCTTAGTAACTTGACCATATCAATCTTTGATTGAACAGGTTTTCTAAGCGCTCATACCTTTTGGGATTTTATCCCGCGCATCTGCATATTAACTTTTCAAAGAACCCTTCTTCGCAAAAGCTACGAAGAGCTTCGCCTATTCTGCGAAAGCTCATATATGGAATGCCCTACTTCGCTCTACTTTGTAGAGCTACGAAGGGCAATCTTCATAGCTCGCTGTAAGCGAGCGAAGAAGATTGGAGACGATCGGGCTCGAACCGACAACCTCCGGCTTGCAAAGCCGGCGCTCTCCCAGTTGAGCTACGTCCCCGGACCCATAAGGGGAAATCCGAAATTCGAATCCTTCGACTCTGCTCAGGACAGGTATCGAAATCCGAAACAATATCAAAATAAAAATTTCCAAAATTCAAAACAATGTTTTGAACATTTGAGCTTTGGTCATTCGAATTTGTTTCGAATTTAGGATTTCGGGCTTCGGATTTCCTTCGGCTATCGCCGAAGAAAGTGGGCCCGGGTAGATTCGGACTACCGACCTCACGCTTATCAGGCGTGCGCTCTAACCAACTGAGCTACGAGCCCGAACATAATTGATTATTGATAAATGATTATTGATTATTATCGAATCTTCAATAGTCAATAATAACCAACTATCAATTCACCGGGCTCGTCAATTATAGCTATCAACTTAATAAAGAGCAATAAAAAAGCCGCTGCTCAACTGCCAGCGGCTTCAAAATACGGACATAATTCCTGTCCGTCGGCAGTTTACAGCAAAAACTCACACGTTATCAAAAATCTTTTCAAACCCTAACCTAAAACCTTTCCTGTGGGCTAATATTACAGAATTAACCCTCTTTCTATATTAGAGTCTATTACGGTATCGACATATAGTCAAGCTTTTTTCAAAAATATTTTAATTTTTCCCTCTTTTTTTACGCCCTGCTCGGGCAAATTGTTCACACGGAGGGTAAAAATAAGATATTTGGGATTTTGACCTAAGACAAACAAAGCAGACTTTATAACAATAAAAACCGCATTCTAAATTAAAGGAGCGGGTTTTTGAGAGCCGAAAGAAATAATCTGTCAACTTTGATACTACTATGTAGAAAACTTATCAACAAGTTATTCTGAACCCCCCGTACCTTCTTGCGAAAGCAATGGGCTTGGCCATCCCTGACGGGAGAATGTGGGTGAAGAATCTGGGTTAGCGAGGAAAAATAATTATTCGCCAGCCAGATGCTTCGCTACGCTCAGCATGACTAATACCAAGGTTTCTACATAGCACTTTGGTGATAGTCCCCGCTATAACGATAGCTTCTAATGCCGATTTCCAGATAAAAAATCGACTTCAAAGACTTTTGCCTCTGGTCGGCCAAGTGGTTAAAGCAAGGGCCGAATCTCGATGGCGATGTTACCGCCAACGGAATTGCTGATATGGCGGATTTGAAGGCGTTGGTATTTCACCGGGCACATACCTGCGAATAATAACCCTGATTTCAAGTTTTAGATATGCGTCGTTGGCGGTTTAGTTGCAGGCAACTTAGCGCAACTGCTTTTCGACCTCGGCCTTGATTAGGCGCATTACATCTTCTAAAGGGCCGGGTAAATGGGCGCCGGCGGCCATTTTATGACCTCCGCCGCCAAACTTCTCGGCTATTTTGCAGACATTGACGTCACCACTGCTTCGCAAGGAGCATTTTATTCGGCCGTCTTTTAGCTCCACAAATAAAGCAGCTACCTCAACGCTGCCTATCCGCTCGCACTCGTTTATTAAGTTTTCCGTGTCCTCGACTATGGCAGCCGTCTGCTCAAAATCCTGCTGGAGCAGGTATTGGGTTGCGAAACGCCCGTCAAAATGTAGTTCGAGCGTATTGAGCATCGCAGCCAAAAGTCTGAACCGCTGATATGAGAAATTCTCATACAAACTATGATAGTTCTCCGCGGGGTTTGCGCCTGCCTCGATTAGCTCAGCACAGCTTTGGAAAACTCTGCTGTCGGCATTTGAGAACTGGAACCAGCCGGTATCAGTAGCCACCGCAACAAATAGCACCTGCGCAATATTCTTGGTTATTGGCCAGTTAGCATATTTTAGGAAATCAAAAACAATCAGGCCTGTAGCGGCAGCGTGAGTATCAATCAACTCAACACTGCCGAGGTGGTCACCGGTCTTGTGATGGTCGATTACGAGGATGGGCTTGTCG
>CAZKYA010000244.1:0-2741 GCA_964556725.1 uncultured Pirellulales bacterium | reverse complement strand
GTCCCTAATGAAACCACGCCGACAAGTTTCTCACCCCGCATTACATAAGCTCGGTCAACCCTCTGGCGAGTAATTTCCTTGGCCACCTGAATCGCCGGCGAATCGGCATCCACCGTTGCATATTCATTAGTCATAATCTCTGCTAACCAAGTTTTACTCTCCTTGCGTAAAATCTCCGCAAAGGGCTCAAAATTCAGAATTGGTGTGAGGTCTTCCATCCACAGAACATAGTCTGGCAGGCAAACACGCAGCAGCTCATAGGTTGTCACAACACCAACGAGGTTATCATCCTTATCCACAACCGGCAAATCCCGCAGCCCATGCCGCACAAACAACGTTATAGCTTTCTCAAGCGTATCATGCTCCTGCAATTTTATTTTCGCTGGCTTCATAATGTCACAGGCACGCACATAGCTGGGCAGGACAATGCCGCCCAGGTCAAAAAACTTCCAGACCTTTTCTGCTGTCGGCAGCTCCGCCACCACATCCGCTGTAGCTGGGTCCTGACATATCTTTGCCACAGAACTTGTTGCCTGCAGATACGCCGCGGGCGATGCTTTCGGCGAAACGGTTAATATAATGAGCTTTATCGGGTTGTCAACATTCCTGGCGTAAACAATACCTTTTTGGGAGGTAGCGACACCGACAACAATTTGGTCTATCGTCGGCAGGCGGGCGTGCGGCATAGCAATCCCAGACCCGACAATCGTCGGAATCTCATTCTCACGCTCCAGAATAGCTCTGTATACCTCCTGAACGTTTCCAATCCCTCGCTCATACGCCAGAACATGCAGCAATTTCAGCAATATCGCATCTCGGTCTGTAAGCTCAGTCTGGCATATAATTTCGGCAGGCCCAAAAAGTGATGAGAATTGAATAATACTATTGTCTTTCGACATTGATTTATCCTTTACACATACCTCAGTGAGACGCCGGAATAACAACGAAAAAAAACTGCTCAATAAAACACCTGAAACCAAAAAACGACAAGCTCACGCCTGTCAACATCTGCATTCAGATAAAAAAATGAATTATATCATAAAGCACATCCACAGTCAAGGAAAACACCTCAACCATTACCCCTTTAACAAAGTGACAAAGCAACCCCCAGCCCACGCGGATGAACAAGCTGGATATGCAAAAGGACTAAACATCGGGTATTCTTTATTAAAAAAGTCATAACCTATGGATGGGAAATACTCTTGCTTTAACCGCTTCTATCGTTGCCTCTACCGCAGGCATTACGGTATCTCTCTGATGGTCACTTATAACCAACGGCTTATCTCTCAATCCCCCCTGCCACTCTATATCATCGAGAACAATACTACTATGTGCAAGATTATCGGTATCAGCTCCGCATAGAACACACCAGGCAAGTGACCAGGCTCTTACGGTATTGCCAATATTGTACCCACCACCGCCGGCCATAAGGATAGGTCTATCAAAACTCAACAGATGCTCGATAACCTCGACATAAACATTATTAGTCAAACATAAATGTGCAAGCGGGTCTCCTGCAAGGGCATCAGCCCCCAACTGAAGAACAAATACGTCGGGTTTAAAAAAAGAGATTAACGGCGGAGCTATCGCCTCAAATGCCTTCATATACGCCTCATCATAGGTTCCAACTGGAAGGGGAACATTTACACAGTAACCCTTACCCTTTCCTTCACCGATTTCATTTGTAAAACCTGTTCCAGGGAATAAGACCCTGGGATTTTCGTGAAATGATATAGTCATTATGTCACTACGGTCATAAAACGCATACGCTACGCCGTCTCCATGATGAACGTCCACATCAAGATATAAAACTCTCTTTCCAGCTTCAGCAAATACAATACAGGCAAGAGCTACATCGTTGATATAGCAGAAGCCGGAGGCGCTCTGTGGTCCTGCATGATGAAGCCCCCCTGAAGGATTAAACACCACATCAGCATCGCCTGAAAGAATCAGCTTTGCACCGACCAGAGTCCCCCCAGCCACAAGAACCGAATACTCGTACATCCCTGCAAAAACAGGACAATCCGATGTCCCTATCCCCATACTAAGTGCCTCTGCATCCCAACGTTTCTTAGCAGCCGTTTTTAAGGCGTGGAGATAACGTGCCGAGTGAAACTTTTTTAGCTCCGTTCTTTCAGCAGGAACCGGAGCAACTTCCCTTCTGCCATTGCCGGTGAGCAACCCCAAAGAATTCACAACCTCTCGCGTTCTTTTAGGGCGGATGGTATTAAAGGGATGCTCCGGCGGATAACGATATTTTTCCAGTTCTTTTGAATATATAAAAGCTGCCTTCGTCATCAGGAATATATCCAATATCACAAATATTAATATAGGTTACAGGATACAATGCTTGCAAACTTATGACCGTTTGCTCTTGTGCGATTATTTTCTCATCGATGGTATATCCGGCTCAACGTGAACAGTGATATTGACGGGGCGCGTTATCTGCTGGTGCAGCGCCTTTTCTAAACTATCTGCTATTGCGTGCGCAGCAGCTATGCTTAAATTCGGGTCAACAAGGATATGCAGGTCAAGAAAAACCTCTCTGCCAACTGTGCGGGTCCGCAGCCGATGATACTGACGGATTTGACCATTGGCCTTAATGACATCCTTAATCTGCTCGATTGTCACCTGGTCAACGGCTTTTTCAATTAGTTCCCCGAGGCAGTCTCTGATAAGCTTGGTGGCAATTATCACGACCATAACGCCGATGCCGATAGCTGCAACCTGGTCGCCGTGGT
>CAZKYA010000243.1:0-2769 GCA_964556725.1 uncultured Pirellulales bacterium | reverse complement strand
CTTTGTGCAAATTCTTTGGCCCTCTGTAATTGGCCGATTGGCTCAGCAGGCCCGATGTTTATACAGGCCAGGACATTTTTCGCTCCGAGTGTATCGACAGCCGCTTTCAAAAGAAACGTGCTATCCACCCCGCTGGAGTATGCGACAATTACTTTACCTAAGTTCTTGAGGATTTGCTGAAGCGATTTATATTTTTGCTGGACATCCACACAGCCGATGGTGGGACTTGAACCCACAACCCCGGCTTTACGAAAGCCGTGCTCTACCGTTGAGCTACATCGGCCTGGTTACAATCATCATAACAATTATCGACAATTTTGTAAAGAAACGACATCTGTTCAGTCGAACCACTCGTCTTTTGGGTCGAAAGCAGGGATAACAACATTGATGATTCGCATCCTGCCGACAGCGCGATGCCGGCAGCCGGGCTTGATAAGAACCGCAGTCAACGGCTTTACAGGCACGCGTTTGCCATCCAGTTCCAGAAAACCATCGCCCTCAAGAACAAGGTAAATCTCGGTGAGCTTTTTATGGTAATGCACACGGGCGTCTTCGGTAATATCAACTCTGTGCATTGTTGCCGCGGGGTTATCCGGGCTGACAAATGCCCGCTGGGTAAAGCCGCAGGGGCACCTTACTGCATCAATCTCGTCAAACTGCGCTACCATATAATTTGCCATATTTTGCTCCCAAAATAACCCTGGATGAAGGGGCTTTGAACCCAATTCGAAAAATTATTGAAATCGCAGCCGGCATTGTGTATATTCTGCCGAAGTGTAGTGATTTAGTCAACCCCGAGAGGTCGGGTTAAATACGTGTAATAAGGAGAAATTGTGATGAGTTCTAAACCAAATGCTATCGTGGCCCAGTCCGGCGGGCCGACCGCTGTAATCAATTCAAGTGCCTGCGGCATAATCCAGCAGGCAACCAAATCTGGCAAAATCGGCTCTGTTTTTGCCGCAGTCAACGGAATATTAGGCGTGTTAAAGGAAGAACTGTTCGATGTCTCGGCTGAAAAACCCCAGACTATCGAGGCATTGAAGCAAACACCCGCAGCAGCAATGGGTTCCTGCAGGTACAAACTAAAATCGCTCGAACAAGCCAGGGCCGACTTTGATAGAGTCCTCGATGTCTTCAAAGTCCACAACATTCATTACTTTTTCTATGCAGGCGGTAACGACTCGATGGACACTGCCGACAAGGTCAATACGCTCGCCGCCGATACCGGTTATGAGCTGGTTTGTATGGGCATTCCAAAGACGGTCGATAACGATTTGGCCTTCACCGACCACTGCCCGGGCTATCCGAGTGTGGCAAAATACGTTGCAACCTGCGCAATGGAAGCGGGGAGAGATACCGAGGCGCTTTATACAACCGATACCTGCACAATCCTCGAGGTGATGGGAAGAAATGCCGGCTGGATAGCAGCAGCAACGGGTCTTGCGCATCGCTGCGATGAAGATGCACCGCATCTTGTGTATATGCCCGAAGCAGCGTTTTCCTTCGATAAGTTCGTCAATGATGTCAACGAAGTGCTGAAAGAATTCGGCAGGGTCTTTATCGTTGCTGGTGAAGGACTAAAGGACGAAAAAGGCCAATATATCACCGCCGATTCAGGGGCTTTCGCCAAAGACAGTTTCGGCCATGTTCAGCTCGGCGGCGTAGCTGAAATGTTAAAGGCCGTAATTGAAAGCCAGGTGAAAATAAAGGCCCGCTTCAACAAGCTCGGCACCAATCAGCGAAGCGCTATGCACTTTGCGTCGCTCACCGATGTTAAGGAGGCATATATGTGCGGGCAGATGGCAGTAAAATATGCTCTACAAGGCGTGAACAGCAAAATGGTTACGCTTGTTCGAGAGAAAGGGCCAAAATACAAATGCACAACTGGTCTGGCAGATTTAAGGGATGTGGCCAACGGCGAAAAGAAGGTGCCAAAAGAATTCATTAATGACAGGGGCAACCATATTACCAAAGCAATGAAGGATTATGTCAGACCACTTGTTCAGGGGCAGGCACGAATCACAATTGACAAAGACGGTCTGCCGGTATTTATGCGTTTCAGGAAAAAATTGCTGAAGAAGAAACTTCCAAGCTATTTGTAATCCAACTTTGTTATTCTGAGCGAAGCGAAGAATCTCATTTTGTAATAAATATGATTTTGTTAGATGTTTTTAATTGAATAAGGATAAAGATGAAAGACCTATTCGACCTTAAAGGCAAAGTCGTTGTTATTACCGGTGCCGGCGGTGTCCTCTGCGGGACGATGGCCAAGGCACTGGCTGCTGTCGGAGCAAAGGTTGCCGTCTGGGACATAATCGAGGAAGCAGCGGTAAAAATTGCAGATGAAATCAAATCCCAAGGCGGCCAGGCAGTAGCCGTGAAAAGCAATGTGCTGGACAAAAAGAGTCTGGAGGCCGCTAAAAAGAAAACGATTGCCGAGCTTGGCGAAATCGACATTTTAATCAATGGTGCCGGCGGTAACAAAAAAGAGGCGACCACATCAGAGAATCTGTCGTTTTTCGATTTGCCGGCTGATGCGGTGCGGTTCGTATTCGACCTCAATTTTCTCGGCACGTTTCTTACAACACAGGTCATAGCAAAGGATATGGTTAAGCGTGGCCAGGGCGTCATCCTGAATATATCCAGTATGAACGCATTTCGTCCGCTGACGAAAATACCTGCTTACTCAGCCGCCAAAGCAGCCGTGAGCAACTTTACACAGTGGCTGGCAGTGCATATATGCCAGAACTACTCCAAAGATATTCGTGT
>CAZKYA010000242.1:0-2784 GCA_964556725.1 uncultured Pirellulales bacterium | reverse complement strand
TTGCCGGCGGAGCTGAAGCAAAGGTAAATCCCATCGTTATGATTCGCCAGTGTCTGCTTAAAAGGGCTACTTCTGAAAATAATGATGACCCGTCATCGGCCTGCAGACCATTCGACGCCGATGCAAAGGGCTCTGTTTTTGGTGAGGCAGCTGGCGTCGTAATACTCGAAAATCTGCAAAACGCACAAAGTCGCAACGCAAAGATTTACGCCGAAGTAGTGGGAGTCGGCCACAGCAACAATATCAATCCTGCATACGAACATCTTGAACCCGATGGCGAAGGCATTCAGATAGCAATAGAAAAAGCGATAATGGATGCTCAAATTCAGCCGGAGGATTTGGACCTGATTATCCCGCACGGAACCGGCATAGCCGCTGATGATTTGGCTGAAGCAATGGCAATCCAGTCGGCTCTTGGTGATGCAGCAGATAAAATTCCTGTCTGGCCGACTAAAAGTATGCTAAGTAATACCGGTGCCGCCGCCGGAGCGCTTGACGTTATTGCCGCAGTCTGTGCAATGAAAGAAGGCAAGATTCCTGCTGCGAAAAATTGCGAAAGATATGCCGATGGCTGCAATTTGAATATTAAGAGTGAACCGCAACAAGCAAAGATTCGTTATGCTCTGTGCTGCAGCTATACTTATGGTGGACAAACAGCAGCAGTAGTTCTGAAAAAAGTGGATTGAATTTTCAAATTCGATGTTCCTTGTTGGATATTCATTATTCAAAATGCTAAAAATAAGGGAAAATTTTAGAGAATAAGTAAATGGCTAATCGTGTCGTAATAACCGGAATGGGAATTGTCTGTCCTTTGGGCAACGATGTAGAAACACTCTGGAAGAATATCCTTGCCTGTAAAAGCGGTGTAGCTAAAACCACCATCTTCGATGCCTCAACGTTTCCTACCACATTTGACGCCGAGGTTAAGAATTACGACTTTGCAAAATATACAAAAAATCTGCATTTACACAAACACAGTAATCGTGGCTCTGGTTTTGCCATCGGAGCTACTGCCCAGGCCTGCAAGCAGGCGGGCATCGACATTGAAACCGGTGAACCAAGCGACAGCATAGACAGAAATAGATTAGGCATTTATCTCGGAGCAGGCGAGGGCTCTGTTGACAATGATGTATTCTTCGCTGCATTAGTGCGGGCCTGGGACCCGGTCAAAAGCCAAATGGACTGGGGCAAATGGGCGGAGGTTGCCTTTGGCAGAATGGACCCGATGCGAGAGCTTGAGCAGGAGCCGAATATGCCCGCCGCTCATATCGCAACGCTCACCGGCGCCCGCGGCCCGACCAGGAGCTGTCTTACCGCCTGCGCAGCCAGCACACAGGCCATCGGTGAGGCAATGATGTTCATCCGCAGAGGTGATGCAGACGTTATGATTGCCGGCGGTGCGCATTCGATGATACATCCGTTGGGTCTTACCGGCTTTAACCGTCTTACCGCCCTTTCAACGAGAAATGACAGCCCCCAAACTGCTTCAAGACCCTTCTCAGCCAGCAGGGACGGCTTTGTCCTCGGCGAAGGTTCAGCCATACTTATTCTCGAATCCTTGACTTCAGCTAAGAAAAGAGGCGTGAAAATCTTAGCCGAGGTCATCGGCTACGGCAGTAGTGCCGATGCCTTCCGTGTTACCGATATGCACGAAGAAGGCAGAGGTGCGATACAGGCGATGAACGCTGCTCTCACTGACGCCGGCATCAGTTACAAAGACGTTGATTACATAAACACGCACGGCACGAGCACGGCTGAGAATGACTCGATAGAGACCAGGGCGATTAAGGCCGTCTTTAAAGAAAAAGCGAAAAATACACCTGCCAGCAGTGTTAAAAGTATGTTTGGCCATTTAATCGGTGCTGCCGGTGCTGCCGAGCTGATAACCTGTGTCCTGGCTATACGGGATAATATTGTCCCTCCGACTATAAATCTGGTTGACCGCGACCCTGAGCTTGACCTGGATTATGTCCCCAATGAGCCGAGAAAGATGCCGGTTAATGTCGCAATGAACGAATCATTCGGCTTCGGCGGTCAAAATAATGTTGTAATCGTCAAGCGTTTCGTAGAAAATTAAGCCATGATTGATATTAAAGAAATACGCGAAAATCCGGAGAGATTCAAAAAAGCTGCAAGGGATAAACACTTCGATGTGGATATTGACCATCTGCTTGATATAGATGGTGACCTTCAAAAGCTCAAGAAAGAATTGCAAGATATCGTTACCGAGAAAAACAGACTCGGTAAATCTATTCCCAATTTAAGCGGTGAAAAGAAGGAATATGCCATAGGTCATCTAAGTATACTTAAAAAGAACGAAGCAAAACTTGAGGATGAAATTAAAAAGTTTCAGCCGGAATTTGATGAATTGATGCTGCTTGTTCCCCAGCCACCTGATGATGATGTGCCGATTGGCAAAGACGATACGGAAAATGTTGAGATAAAAAAAGTAGGCGAGATTCGCCGGTTCGATTTCGAGCCTAAAGACCACGTCCAGTTGGGGTCGGCTCTTGGCATTATAGACATCGAACGAGGTGTGAGATTAGCAGGGACAAGAAACTACATCTTAAAAGGCGATGGTGCGTTATTGCATTGGGCGGTTCTCCGGTTCGCAATGGACTTTATGGTCGGCAAAGGATATGTGCCGATGTCGGTGCCTGTGCTTATGAAGGATGAGGCGATGACAGGCACCGGCTTTTTCCCCGGCTCGGAAGACCAGACATACCGAATGGAAAAGGATAATCTCAATTTAGCTGGCACAGCCGAGGTGCCGCTGACGGCTTA
>CAZKYA010000241.1:0-2795 GCA_964556725.1 uncultured Pirellulales bacterium | reverse complement strand
GATTCGTTTTTCGGCAGACGTTCTATAATTTCCTTTGCAACCTTTTCGCTCTGGTCTGTTTCTGTCTTGTTGCGCACAGACTGGTCAATCTGCAGCATATCCTCGATGTCGGCATAGTCTCGGTTTTCTAATTCGGTATAATCAGCTACGATGACATTATTCACGCTCTCCCCGCCGGGTGTTATATCCCTTAAGAAACCCGAACATCCACAGGCACTGCTAATCACGCATATCCCGCCGAAAGTAAGCGGTTCAAGCTGGGCTATCCCGAACGGTTCATAAATACTCTGGCCGAGTTCGACATCGCTTCCTTTGCGAATGTCTATAAATTCCATATTTTCCGGCATCCTGCTGCCGCAACTTTTTCGGCAGAATCCGAACTGGTTTATAAAAACGACTTTTATATTGCGGCATTTCGCATTGAATTGCTGGACTTTCGTATAGAAATCGGCCTCTCCGCCGGACAAATCCGGCCAGCCCTCACGATGAGCGACAGGCCAATCATACGATGATTCCATATTGTAAATATTGTGACTATGCCGCTGGGTTACTTCGGTGGATAACAGAAACATAACCGCAGTTTTACCCTGTTTCCTAAACTTTCTCTCTATATGTTCGAGGACATGTAAATCGCGCCATAATCCTTTGCTTTTTACAAGCCGGCCGACATGTGTAAAGATGAAATCCGGCTTATAACCCAACAGGTTCTCGCAATAAAGCTGCAGTTTCTTTTTTGATTTTATTTTGTCGGCGACACTGATTTGGTATGCAGGTACGCCGTTATAAACTATATCGATACCGGCAGTTTCAAATTCCGGAGCCAGAAACCTCAATTCATCTACGATATAATCGCCGACGGCAAATATACGGTCACAATATTTTGAAGCTTCTACAAGAGCGTGCTTGAAGTAAGAGCTCTGGTCGCCGAACACTTCGTTGACATATAGCTTGTCTTTGTGAGCTTGTTTGATGACATTGTAAAACATCGTATCGTGGCCTGGATGCTCTTCTACAATTCGCCGCATCGTAGCTACTTCATGGGCATAAAAGACCGTTCTAAAATCACAGTCCGGCTCAAGAATAGCTGCAAGAGCGGTGGGCATGCCCATAAACTCATGAGCAACTACGACCGTGGAATTTTGAGCGGCCCCAATTGCCTTCAGAGCGGCAATTGCTGCCGGTGCTGCTCTGATGTATTGTTCATACTCCCAAAGGTTTTCGTATAAATGGCTGCGAATGCCAAATTCCTCGAACAGCCGCCGCTTAAAGTCATTAATCACTGTCTTGTCCATATATCTTACATCAACCAGCAATACTTCTGGTGAGCTTTTTATTCCGGTCTGCTCATCAACGAATGTTCGCCTGCCGTAAACGATGCCTGTATTGTAGAAACTTTCGATTTTGCGAAATGCCGGAGCATACCCGGGATTAAGGAGCCCATCGACGGATGAATAGAGCACTTCACCGTTTTCACCAAGCCGCTCCGATATGGAACCCTCGGTGGTGAACAATGGGCCTACGAGGATTGACCGTTCAACTGCGTCAAGATAGGATTTGCAGGTGAAAAAACCTTGCAGAACAGCACCTATGCCCCCGATTTTTCCAACCGCCTCATGCGTAACATGCACAACTGTTAGACCATTGGTCATGCTAAAGTTTCCTCCAAGCTGTTATGAAGTTACAATCAAGTTGTTTTTACTATTTCTTTCTATGTAAAATATAAGAAATAGTTGCAGCACAGCAAAATTGAGGTGGTTTGCCCGGTCTATTAATTATATTTGTGGGCCGAAAAGACCGGGGCTGATTTGCAAATTGAAGGTATTTTTTAGGACGTATGAGTTGTTCTTGAAAACTTTTCCGCTCGTATTTAGCTTATTCTCGTGCGAAGCTCTTTTATCAGGCCGGAAAGCACCTGCTGAGGAATATCAGCCAATTCCGGCTCGGGAATTTCGCTAACCGCTATCTCGTCGAGGACTTTTACAGCTTTACCTCCGAAGGGGATTATCAATTTTGCATAAACTTCAGCACGGTCAAGTTCGCCATCGACCATATTTCGTAGATACGCAATAATGTTTTTCATTAATTGTTGCTTATCCGCCTGAAATTCCGGGACTGGACCAACAGGAGTACCTTCCAGCGTCTCTCTCTCACCCAATATATCCTGTGTAAGCTGATAAGTTTCGGCCATAAGTCGTTTTTTTCTCTCCTCGTCGCTTTCGTCTACCGGTGCAAGTTTGAGCTCTTCATCAGGGTCTAATTTGGGGACATACAGCTTATTATGACATGCGGGGCACTTGCCCCGTTTGCCTGCGGCGCTGTCTTGTGCTTCTATTTTTTTGCCACAATGTTTGCAATGGAATACTATGGCCATTATATCACCTCTTAATCTTTTATTTCGCCTTCTGACCTCTTTCTTCTGCCCTCTGACTTATATTCTGCCACAACCTCGGCTGTTATTCCTCCGCGTGGTCTGAATCGAGATGTAACCTTCATCCATCGCGGCTTACAGGCACCGCTCAAATCATTCAGTATATCGTTTGTCAGCGCCTCATAAAAGATACCTTCGTTGCGATAGCTTTGCATATAGAACTTCAGGCCCTTTAGCTCGATGCACGATTTGTCAGGACAGTATTCGATGATAATCTCGCCGAAGTCCGGCTGACCTGTCCGGGGACAAACACTGGTAAATTCGGGGCATCTGATTGTTATGCAATAATCCCGCTGCGGACAGGGATTGTCGAATAACTCCAGGTCAGACTTTTTATCCATTTTGTTATGCCTCGCAAAATTCTGTT
>CAZKYA010000240.1:0-2811 GCA_964556725.1 uncultured Pirellulales bacterium | reverse complement strand
TGGCGAAGAGCTTGGCTTTGTCGGAACTGCAGCAGTCATCGGGTTGTTTATCATTTTTGTCTGGCTGGGAATCCTGGTGGTTGTTCGCTGCAGGGACAGTTTCGGCCAGATTTTAGCCGGCGGTATTGTATTAGCTATCAGTATTCAGGCAGCTCTGAATATCGGCGTAGTGACGGTTGTGCTGCCGACAAAAGGGTTACCACTTCCTTTTGTAAGCGCCGGCGGGACGAGTATGCTGCTATCGGCCGCCGCGGTCGGCGTGCTGCTAAATATCGCTAAACAATCCGCTGAAAAGTCAATCCAAACGGAAGATGAACCAGAATTTTAGCCAGCTGGTTCGGAAAACGAATAACAATATCAATTCGGACAAAACCTCAAAGGAAAACGCTTGCATTTATCGCTTAGTTCGGGCAGACTTTCTTCGCAGGTAAGCAAGGAGTCTGAATGATGGGCGATAGGTGTTTTTTCTTTGCAGGCGGTGGAACTGGTGGGCATATATATCCCGCCATCGCTATCGCAGAGCAGATAGTTAAGCTCGAGCCGGCAGCAAGGATACATTTTTTCTGCAGCACCCGTGACATCGATTCGAGAATCCTTAAGCAAGCCGGCTTTGAATATACAAGATTGCCCGCCAGAGGTCTCTCCGCAGGATTGGGTGAAATAGTCGGTTTTTGCACTTCGTTTTTAAAAAGTTACAAAATCGCAAAAGAAGTAATCGCCGAAAGCTCCAATGCAAAGGTTACTGGTGTCGGCGGATTTGTTGCAGGGCCGGTTTGCTTTGCCGCACACAGATTAAAGATACCTGTAGTGCTTTTGAATGTCGATATTTTACCCGGTCGTGCAAATAAGATAATTGCCCGCTGGGCAGATGAGATTTTCGTGCAATTCGAGGAAACGGCACGAAACTTTGGCAAAACAAAAGCAAAAATAAGTTTTGTCGGCTGTCCTCTACGGAGCAGCTTTAATAATCCACATCCTGATAAGGCCATAGAACAATTTGGGCTTGATAAAAATAAAAAGATATTACTTATAACCGGCGCATCGAGCGGGTCGGAAAATATTAACCGAACGGTGTGCTCTCTGTTGGAAAAGTTCGATAGTTTTGCGGATAATTGGCAGATAGTTCATCTAACAGGGCAAAAGAACTACGATAAGGTCAGCAGTAAATACAGTAGCGCCAAAATCAGGCATAAGGTTTCAGGATATTTTGATGATATGGCTAATTTGTTGGCCGCTGCGGATTTAGTGGTTGGCAGAAGCGGAGCAGTCAGCGTGGCTGAATATGCAGCGGCTGGAGTCCCAAGTATCTGTATGCCTTATCCATATCATAAGGATAAACACCAATACTTAAACGCCAGCAGGTTAGCTGATGCAGGGGCAGCGGTTATAGTGGATGACCTGCCGGACGAAAAAGACAGAGCTGAATGCCTGTGGGCGGAGCTTAAAGAATTGATGAAAGACGATGTAAAGCGACAAGAGATGAAGGACAGGTGCACAGCAGTTGCGAGAAAAGATGCAGCTGGCAAAATAGCAGAGAAGCTATTGAGGACTTAGAGAAAAGCCATAGTTTACCACGTCCCGCACCAATTAGGCGTGAACCTAATCTCAATCGGTGCAGGACCGGCAGTGACAAAGGAGACACAAAGAGATATGGGCAGAATAGCGGTTGATGTTGTGTTGCTGCCGGATGAGGCGATGACAAATAAAGCTATTGAAGTGAACGCCAAGCTCGCGGAAAAATTCGGCAAGAAAATAGTTCTCAATAATGATAATTGCCTGCCGCATATTTCCTTGGCTATGGGCTGTATCGTTGAAAGAGACGTAACTGCTATTGAGAAGGTTTTAACAGCAATCGCAGAACGATGCGCTATAGGTAAGCTGAAAATTCTCGGCATCCATACTTCAACAAACTTGTCTGACGACAGTCAAGATTCGATGGGCGAAACGGTGTCAGTTTTCGAGGTGGAGAAGACAAGAGAGCTTCAAGCGCTTCACGAAAAAGTGATGGAAAAGGTTCAGCCATATTTCAGCAGTGTCGTAACCAGCGATATGATATACAGCGATGAGGAGGTTGCGGAGACCACGCTGGAATGGATTAGGAGCTACCGAGAAAAAGCTGGCTTTGCAAGATTTTTCCCTCATATAACAATCGGATATGGCCAAGCACAAGAGCAGGGATTTCCAATAAAATTCACTGCTTCAAAACTTGCTTTATGTCTTTTAGGAAATCACTGCACGTGCAGGAAAATTCTGGCATCAATCGAGCTCGAAAGGACCCAATAAAGAATAAAGCAATTTACAGAAAGTCGTTTAACAGAAAGGACTTAAGCGATACACTCAAAAATTTCCCCGCAATCTTTGGGGACAATTATTGTGTAAAATTGCCCCTTGCGTTTTTCAGATAGATATGGTATAATACAGAGCTTTGTAGATAATCTACTTATGTGCAATATTGCACATAAAGGGTGCCTGAAAAATAAGTAACCTTAGTACGCTGCGTTACTATCTTACGGGAGAAAACAATTATGGGCGGTATGTTCTATACATTGCAAGAAGCCGCTGAAAAACTCAACAAAACTGAGGAAGAAGTAAAGCAGATAATAGAACAAGGTAAATTGCGCGGGTTTCGCGATGGCTCATCCATCTTCCTTAAGATTGATGAAGTTGAGGCCTTTGTATCTGAAGAAAGTGTTTCGGTAGTCCCGGAGGAGCCGCAGGCCGAAGAGCCTGAACTTGCACCCTTACTTATAGAACCGGAACTTTCCCAGCCGGAGGAGCCGCAGGCCGAAGAGCCTGAACCTGCACCCTTAC
>CAZKYA010000239.1:0-2864 GCA_964556725.1 uncultured Pirellulales bacterium | reverse complement strand
TAATCGAGGTGCATCTAAAAAGCGGAGTTACCGACCCGGTTGCAGAGTCGGTAATGGCAGCGATTGCCGATATGGGTGTTCAAGCCCATAATGTTCGCACCGCTCGAAAGTATATCCTGTTAGGTGATATTACAGCAAGCCAGACCGATATAATTGCAAAAAAAATTCTGGCGAACGACTGCATTGAAGATGTGATAATCGGCAACGAAGCTGAGCCGCCAAGCCCGCATCTAAAACCATACCAGCTAAAGATAGTACACTGGCCTGTCTGCAAGCTTGACGACGATGGGTTAATCAAACTGAGCAAAGAAAAAGACCTGTTCTTAAATCTGGTCGAGATGAAAACGATTCAAAAATACTATCAGCAGCTTGACAGAGAACCCACCGATGTCGAACTGGAAACATTAGCGCAGACCTGGAGTGAGCACTGCGTCCATAAAACGCTCAAAAGCTCTGTAGATATGTCAATTAACGGCAAGCAGATACACTTCGACAATCTGTTAAAAGAAACCGTTTTCAAAGCTACCAAACAACTCAATAAAAATTGGTGCATATCCGTCTTTTCCGACAACGCCGGGGTAGTGGAATTTGACGAGGATTCGGCAATATGCTTCAAGGTTGAAACCCATAATCGACCATCAGCTCTCGACCCTTATGGTGGTTCAGCTACTGGCATCGGCGGTGTAATTCGCGACCCAATGGGAACCGGCCTGGGTGCAAGGCCTATCGCCAACACAGATATATTCTGCTTCGGACCACCAGACAAGAAGCTGAAGGATATCCCCAAAGGAGTTCTTCATCCAAGAAGGATTATGAAGGGTGTGGTAGCCGGCGTCCGCGATTACGGTAACAGAATGGGAATACCAACAGTAAACGGTGCAATTTATTTTGATGACAGATACCTGGCCAATCCATTGGTATATTGCGGCAATATCGGCTTGATTGACAAAAATAAGTGCTTTAAGAACCCACAAAGCGGTAATCTGATTATTGTAGTTGGCGGGCGAACAGGCAGAGATGGAATACATGGAGCAACCTTTTCAAGCGGTGAAATAACTCACGAGTATGAAACAATCTTTTCCCACGCTGTGCAAATTGGCAATCCAATAATGGAAAAGAAAATGTTAGACGTCCTGATTCAGGCAAATGAAGCTGGCTTATATGAGGCAATCACCGATTGCGGAGCTGGTGGATTAAGCAGCGCAGTGGGAGAAATGGGCAAAGAACTCGGAGCAGAAGTCAATCTGGAAAAAGCCCCACTGAAATATGCCGGACTAAACTATTCCGAAATCTGGATTAGCGAAGCGCAGGAAAGAATGGTCATAGCGGTCAAGCCGGAAAATCTAAAAGCAATAAAGAAGATTTTTGATTCTGAAAATGTCGAGTCAACGGTAATAGGTAAATTCACAAATGATAAAAAGCTGCGATTGCGATACAACGGCCAACCGGTAGGTGAGCTCGATATGGATTTTCTGCACGAGGGTGTACCCAAATACTCCCGCAAGGCGGTCTGGAAAACTCCGGAAATTGCTGAGCCGAGCATAGCTGAAAAAGATAATTATAATAATGAGCTTTTACAAATTCTCTCATCTTATAATGTTGCCAGCAAGGAATGGGTAATCCGTCAATACGACCACGAAGTTCAGGGAAGCTCCGTTGTGAAACCATTGACTGGGGTAAACAACGACGGTCCCAGCGATGCAGCGGTGATAAAACCTAAATATGATTCGGATAAAGGCCTTGCCATAAGCTGTGGAATGAATCCGCTTTACGGCGATATCGACCCATACTGGATGGCTCTGGCCGGTATTGATGAGGCAATTAGAAACCTGATATGTGTGGGTGGACGATTTGATAGAATTGCACTTCTGGATAACTTCTGCTGGGGCAATTGTACAAAGCCCGAGACCTTTGGCCCATTAGTTCGAGCAGCCCAGGCCTGTTATGACGGTGCAATGGCCTTTGAAACACCATTTATCTCCGGCAAGGATTCGCTAAACAATGAATTTTCCTGCGAAGACGGAAGACAAATCTCTATACCATCGACACTTTTGATAAGTGCAATATCGATAGTCGATGACATCAATAAATGCGTAACGATGGATGCAAAGAAGGCGGGCAATTTTCTCTTTGTAGTGGGCGAAACGAAAAACGAATTGGGTGGCTCACATTATTACAGAATTCACGGCCAGCTTGGAGCCAATGTTCCAAAGGTGAATCTTGAAACAGCTCCCAGAACCGCTGAAAAAATCTCCATCGCAATAGCCAAGGGTCTTATAGTCAGTTGTCACGATTGCTCCGAGGGTGGATTAGCCGTTGCACTTGCAGAGATGGCCTTTGCCGGTGGGCTCGGTATAGAAGCAGACCTGCGAGGTCTGCCAAAAAGTAGAGATTGCTCGCGGGTCGATACACAACTATTTAGCGAATCAAACTCCCGATATATCGTGGAAGTTGAACCGGAAAACTACGATGCATTTGTGAAGCTGATGCTGAACCTGCCCTTTGGGCAAATCGGAAAAGTTATAGAAGAAAAAACGCTTATCATAAAAGCAGAAGACGGCAGGGAAATCATTGAGACTGATATTGACTCATTAAAACAGGCGTGGCAAAAAACGCTCGATTGGTAGGAACGAAAGACAAATATGACACAGATAAACGCAATAGTCTTGCGGGCGGCAGGGATAAATTGCGATATGGAGACTGAGCATGCGCTTGAATTGGCGGGAGCTAAAGCAGAGCGGGTGCATATAAACAAGATAATCGAAGATAAAAAACTGCTCGATAAATACCAGATAATTGTTTTTCCCGGCGGCTTCAGCTACGGTGATGATGTAGCCGCTGGAAAAATATTAGCCAATCAAATC
>CAZKYA010000238.1:0-2878 GCA_964556725.1 uncultured Pirellulales bacterium | reverse complement strand
AAATTATGGTACATAAAGACTTATGTGCAGTAGCATAATTATGAAAATTCCTGTGTTCTCGGAGTTTACCCTGAGCTTGTCGAAGGGTTCTCTGTGGCTAAACTTCTTTTTGTTAGAGTCTTTTAATATAAATGATATTTTGAAAGGATAGAAAAATGTGCAATTCCTGTGGCTGCAGAGCAAAATCCAAACCGAAAAAATCCGCAAAGAAAAAAGCAAAGGGTAAAAAGAAATAAGATGATTTTTGCCTGATATCAAACCCCGCAGTGATTGCGGGGTTTTTGTTTTTCTACTATTGCTCTGGTAATAATATTATGTTAGAATCATAGAGGTTTATTATCAAGGCAGTGCAATGGTATCCATAATCGAATCCAGAAAAAACGAGTTATTCGAGCTTTGCCAAAAGCATCATGTAAAGCGGCTGGATGTATTCGGCTCAGCCGCAATGGGGGATTTTACGCCATCCAGCGATATTGATTTCGTTGTTGAGTTTGATGATTCTGTGGCAAAGAGGCGTTTCGACAATTTTTTTGAGCTACTGTATGCACTGAAAAAGCTGTTCGGCAGATACATTGACCTCGTCGAGCCAGGTGGCCTGCGGAATCCATACTTTGCCAAACGTCTCGAGCAGACAAGGAGGTCTGTCTATGTCGCTTCGTGACCCACAAAAGTATCTATACGATATGCTCAGCAGCTGCCAGTTTCTGATTGAATTCACCGCCGACAAAACTATCGATGACTATATCAATGACCGAGCCTTCAGGTCAGCGATGGAAAGGGAGCTGCAGATTATCGGCGAAGCAATGATGCAGCTGGAAGAAATTGCACCTGATATTACAGAGAAAATTCCGGAGTATCGCAATATCATCGGCTTTCGCCACGTCTTGGTTCATGGATATGATAGTCTCAACCCTGCAACGGTGTGGAACGTTGTTGAAACTAAACTTAAAGGACTCGAGGAAAAACTTCAGCAATTGCTTTCAGAATAAAAGGATTGTCCTACCGGCCATGAACGTAGCCTAAAATAGTAGGCGGCCCTAATTATCAAGCTCAATTCAACGACTCGTCTTCCTCATCTTCCAACGTATCAAGGCCCATAATGACATCGTGCATAAATACCCGTCTTCCGCTTGGTGTGTCGTGAGCTGCATACGTCATTCCACGCTGCGAATCGTAGTAGGCGTACCAGCTATAGCGGGACAACCATTCGTAATCTTCGTCATCAACTCTCGTGCTTAGGCCGTTGCTCCACAGTCCTATGGACTCCTGACGGAGGATCCCTTTAGGGACTAATGGTATCTCTTTCATTATTCTGTCCTATCTCCGCTCAGCGGCTCCTTTAATCCCGACCTTCGGAAAAAATTCCCCCGCATGCGAAGAGAGATTCGGAGACTGTTCTGAAATAGACGAGACCGTTCCGTTAGACATCTTGCCTTGTATTGTCAGATACGATATTAGACCGCCACATAAAAACGCGAGATAAGATAAGGTTACAATAACAATAGTACATTTATTAATAAGCGTTGCTCTTTTCATTTTTTTCTTTTCATAATCTACTTGGGCTAAATAGGTAGTGCCTGTCGATGCTGCAGCGCAAAACACTCCAAATCCAAATATCAACAAAGCTGTGGAAAGGCCAGATATCATAGAAGCGTCTTTTGTAATGATATTTCCTATAAATGCGAGTAACGCAACACATGCACCTCCATTTATCAATGCACCACTTTTGAGCGCACCTTGCCCAATAGTGATAACCGCATGGAATCCATCAGAGATTCTTTTTGTTCTAGCTTTATAGTACTCAATTCTACTTGTGTGTTTGGCATTATAGTAAGCTAAGTCACGTTGAGTTTGCAGAGCATCTTTTTCTTTCAGCTCCTCTACGATATTTTTGATTTCGTCAAGGTACGCTTTAAAGTCCTTCACTTGAATTTCTGTTCTGCCTGCCTCTTCGAGGGATTTAATGGCTGCTTCCATGTCCCTTATAAGTGTTCTAACATCCATTTATATACTCCGAACAACAATTAAACAGCCTACATACACTGGGTCAAAGCCCATTATGATTTTGTGTTAACAGCAATTAGGCCTTTAAGAATACCATCCATTTGGTAGGCCAAGTCAATCATTCCAAAATCGTGCTCTAACTCGCCTAAACCTTCCTTCTTATACTTGCTTTTATTACCATCGTAGGCTTCATATAGTTCCTTTGCCCTCGCATAGGCATCAGGATAAATATCCTTATTTTTTTCAAGCAATGTTAAAACTGCTTGTACATACCCTGCATCAGTATATTCCATTTTCTTCTGTTCAATTAGCCTCTTGGCAGCACGCTCAACAGAATGTACTCGGCCAAGTTGTTCCCGATAATTAAAATAACCCAAGGACAGCATGACTATCACAATGCCGTAAATTACATGTATCAATCTAGCCTTCCATCCTTTTGCAGGTAAAAGTAATCCTACAATGGATGCTAAACTTCCAACTACGGTAATAGTTTCGATCATATCCTTAAATCCTCAACCCCTAACAATGATTATACAGTTTTATACACCTTTTACCCGCCTTTTATCCGCCTCAGGCGGACTGGTGGGCTGGCGTACTGTATAAAACGGGAAACAATATTCGTCGCTCGTATCTCGTGAAGCGTATCTCGCTAAAAAATCGCGATTCTCAAATAACAATAATAAATAGTAAATATTAAATTGGTTACGTTCCCGTTGCTTCTTCAATACTCGTCCAATCTTTTGCGTGGTGCTGACCGGCTGCCAGTTCCTCGATGATTCAACGGAGTTTCAGCTTAGGTAATCGCGGTTGATACGCCAGCCTACGTAGACTCCAACAATGCTGCCGATGCTGCTAACCACGAAGCCGGTCATGA
>CAZKYA010000237.1:0-2893 GCA_964556725.1 uncultured Pirellulales bacterium | reverse complement strand
TCGGCAGCTTATCTTTTTCAATCACTTCAAAGCCGATTTTCTCAAAAAAGCCGGGATATAATGTAAGGGCAAAGACCTTCGGCACGCCGAGCTTCGCTGCCTGTTCAACCGCTGCGGCCACGAGCGATTTGCCAACGCCCTGATTCTTGTGATTTTCATCGACCGCCAGCGATTTTATCTCTGCCAAATCCGACCAGATGACCTCTAATGCGCAGCAACCGAGAATTTTGCCGTCGTCTTCAGCTACAGTAAAGGTCTGCAGATTCTTGTATATATCAGCCAGCGGACAAAATAGCATCTTGTCCTGCTCCGCATAGTCGTTAATCAGCGAATAAATTGGCTCGACATCCGATATTTTCGCACTACGAATATTCATAGACAAAAGTATAACTACCAAGACGCCAAGTCGCAAAGAAAAATAAAAGTGAGCTAAAGTGCCTAAAGTGAGCCAAAATTGTAATATTCACTAACTTTAGTCACTCCAAACTTTAGGCACTCCCGTTAGGGATGGCCAAGTCCATTTACACTTCTTCGTGCCTTCGTGGCGGAAAGTAAAAAGCAGTAAAATCTGTGTAATCTGTAGTTACAACGAAAAAACGAAAAAATGCTGGAAAAGTAATTCAATTTTACTAAAATAGTCCACTTATGCGATTTATACTAATTGACAAGGTTGTTTCGCTGAATAGCGGCAAAGAAATAAAAGCCCTCAAAAATGTTTCTCTGGCTGAGGAATATCTTGCGGACCATTTTCCCACCTTTCCGGTGCTGCCGGGCGTATTGCTGCTGGAAGGATTGATTGAATCAGCGTCCTGGCTGGTTCGAGAAGCAGAAAATTTTGCCCACAGTATGATATTGCTTGAGGAGGCAAGAAATGTAAAATATAAAAGTTT
Source organism: uncultured Pirellulales bacterium (assembly GCA_964556725.1). Lineage (GTDB taxonomy): Bacteria > Planctomycetota > Phycisphaerae > Sedimentisphaerales > Anaerobacaceae > CAZBWE01. Next base: position 2,003 of record CAZKYA010000237.1, on the reverse strand, counting down.
TTTGACGCCGGGTGCCCAGATAGAATATACTGTTCAGGCCAGTACCATCGAAGAAAACGTCAGTGGTTTTACCGGCTTTGGTTTATCAGGAAACGAACGAATCGTGGAAGCAAGGTTTGGGTTAAGGCACTTTAATCTCGCTGACGAAAATTCGGCCTTGGCGGATATTGATGCCAGAATTATCGAAAATATGAAAAAACGGTGGAAACTCTTATATCAATAAAATTAAAAGTTCGGTTTAGAAGAACATTTTTACACAGGTGAGAACACAGGAGGTAAAAAGATATGGCAATGAGTCGGGATGAAATATTCAACCAGGTTCAGGAAGTCTTGGTCGATGCATTAGGAGTTGACGACGATGAGGTTACTGCTGAAGCGGCCTTAATGGGAGATTTAGGAGCCGAGAGCATCGACTTTTTGGACATCGTGTTTCGTTTAGAGAAAGCGTTCGGAATAAAAATCCCGAGGGAAGAGTTATTTCCAGCCGAAAGTCTGATGAATAATTCCGGATTTGTCAGCAACGGCAAATTGACCGAAACAGGCCTGAAAGAACTTCGGCAAAAAATACCGCATATCGACATCTCAGCGTTTGAGAACGACCCCGATATCAATAAACTAGGTGATTTGTTTACTGTCGGCGCTATTGTAAATTACGTCGGTTCTAAACTAAATGCTGTTTAACATCGCAAGGAACTTTTGAAATATTAGCGGCAGGATTATTCACAGACAATCTGCCGCTTACTTTAATATAGGCGCTCTAATTTTGTAATACATCAAAAAAGAAACCCCGTGGAAAATGCGTTGGATTTGGATAGATAAATTCGTTGAATTTCAAAGTGGCAAACGAGCTGTTGCCGTTAAAAACGTAACGCTTGCAGAAGAGCACCTGCACGACCACTTTCCCGGCTTTCCCGTTATGCCGGAGTGTCTAATGATTGAAGCAATGGCCCAGACCGCAGGGATACTTGTCGGAGAGGCAAAAAAATTCAAGGAAAAGGTTATCCTTGCAAAGATAAAAAAAGCCGTCTTTTTCCATTACGTAAAGCCGGGCGATACGATAAAGTTAGATGCAGAAATTGAATCTATTACTCCCGAGGCGGCAAGCACAACCGGTAAAATTACGAGCTCAGATAAGTTAATCGCCGAGATTGATTTGATGTTCAGCCATATAGACCAGAATCTTGCGGGCAAAAAATTTCCCGAAGAAAACTTCGTTTTCACCGGCACGTTCGAATCACTTCTGCGAGATGTGCTGTTAGGCAGCGCTAATTCCAGCGGGTCGAAACCTGCCAGCCGACAGACAAGAGCGGAGGAAAAGTAGTGGGTTCGGCTCGCGTGGTAATAACCGGCTTGGGTGCAATAAGCCCGCTTGGATTAACCGTCGGCGATATGTGGAATGGCCTCTGTTCCGGCAGATGTGGGATAGGGACAATTACCACATTTGACCCTGTGGGCTTTAGCTGCAAATTAGCAGGTCACGTCCCCGACTATAAAATACAGCAATATGTCCCAAAGACATATCGCAAGGCCACCAAGCTAATGTCCAGAGACATTGAGCTGGCAGTCATCGCAGCTAATGAAGCTCTAACAAACAGCGGCCTTATTACAAAGGGCATCGACCCTGATAATGTCAACATCGACCCAACCCGTGTGGCAATAAATCTCGGTGCAGGCCTTATTAGCTGTGACCTGGTCGAGTTGGCACCGGCAGTGGCAGCGAGCATTACTGATGGTAAGTTCGACATCCACAAATGGGGCAAGGATGGCCTTGAGCTGATAACACCTTTATGGTTATTGAAATATCTGCCCAATATGCTCGCCTGCCATATAGGCATCATCCACGATATTCAGGGCCCCAGTAACTCTATCACCTGCGCCGAGGCCTCTGCACATCTGGCGATAGCTGAAGCATCTCAGATTATCGCTCGTGGGGGTAGTGACATTGCTCTTGCCGGCGGAGCTGAAGCAAAGGTAAATCCCATCGTTATGATTCGCCAGTGTCT
>CAZKYA010000236.1:0-2902 GCA_964556725.1 uncultured Pirellulales bacterium | reverse complement strand
GCGAAGTTGCCGTAGCTGTAAGCCGGCGTTGCCTTCTGCAGCAGCAGATAATTTTGGTCTTTATATTTAGTCACAATTCCGGCTATTTGAAACTGCAGGGTCTCCAGCTCAGCAGATTGACTCTGCTCTGCACGTTCCAGGGCTTCACAGGGCAGCAGACGAAGCGATTCTTTGGGGATATTTCGGCCAAGAGCATCAAAAATAAAACCGTATTGGGTCTTTCTTCCTGGGCGATACGAGCCACGCATCTCAGAAGATGAGATAAAGCCAGTTCTGTTAACTATGACAGTGTCCTGCTGGAGGGTTTGACCGGTCTCTTGGCGGGACGGCTGGGCAGCTAGACGTTTCACTGTTTCACTGGACGAGCGTTTGGATGTTTCTGTTCGTCTGGCCTCGATTCTCTTTAGTATCTCCTGCGGCACAGCTAATATATCGTTCGGCTCATTAATGATAGGTTCACCTTCATCCTCTATCATAGGTGGAGTTTCATTCGGCTCACTCTTTTGTGGCTGTGACGTTTGTGGCTGCGGCTCTTTTATCTTGCTAAGGGGCAAAAAAAACGTTGGGAATATAAAATTCCTGCCCTTATATTTTGTAACTGTTCCCCAAAGCTGATAGGTCGCATCAGAACGCTCTTTAACATCAGCGGCAATTCTTTCCAGCGTTGCCGAGGGCAGCAGCTGCAAGCTTGTGCCTTTCTTGACGACGACTCTATCATCGCTTACGTCTGAAGCAAGTTCAAAAAACCACACATCATTACTGTCAGGGCCACTAACCTTACCGTCAACACTCCTCAAGACAAAGCCGTCCCTCAGCAGAGTTTGGCGGACTGCCCCCCCGCTTGGGGTGCTTATAAAAAATATCAAAATCAAGATTGCGAGTCTCTTGGCCATTTCACTAATCGTCAGCGATTTTATGCGTTGACTGATCCACTAAGTAATGTGTTTGTTAAGATATTCTTAACCTGCTCCGGCTCATCTGCCTGACGTATATATCGGCCGCTGTCGGGGTCGTCTGTCGCAACCAAATCAACCAGCGGTTTCCAAAAACCACCTACAAGTATAATCGGCTTATTGTCTTCGAGAAAGCCCTTGTTTTTTAATTCCCAGACCTTTGCCAACTCAAGCAATGTTCCCGTTCCGCCGGGCAAAACGACATAGCCCTGCCCCAGTTTTATCAAAGTATCGAGGCGCTCGTCGAGCGAACCGGTAACAATTTCACGAGTAACATATTCGTTAGCAGCGATTTGCTTGAAAGCCGAGCACGTTACGCCGACAATTTCACCGCCCGCCTCGGCAGCTCCTTTGGCTGCCGCAAGCATAGTTCCGCCATATCCACCGTTGGCGATGATGAAACCCGCCTGGGCGAGAAGCTTGCCTATTCTATAGGCCAGCATATAAGCCGAATCACCGAGCCCGGCTCTGCCGGTGCCGAAAATAGTAACCGTTTTTTCACTCATCTACCGTTTTACACGTATATTTTAAAAGCCCTGCCGAGAGCAAAATTTTCCTGTCCCTATCGCCAAGCCGGAGCTTACCAAAAAATCCAAACGAACCGGTCTTATCAACAATCTTAACTTCATCACGGTTTCTTATAGCTTTGAGAAGATTTTCGATTACCAATTCGTCACCGGTCCTGATTTTTTCATAGTCGGCTTGTTCGGCAAACTCTATTGGCACGATACAGAAGTTTATCAAATTGGCCTTGTGAATCCGCTCAATACTTTTAGCAAGCACTACCCGCACACCCAGATACATCGGACAAAGAGCGGCGTGTTCTCTTGACGAACCCTGGCCATAGCTCTCGCCAGCCACGATGATACCGGCTATACCTTTTTGCTTTAACTGCAGCGCCCGTTCTGCAAATGTCGGCTTTGCCGGTTCGTCGAAACAACTAAAAACCACTTTTGAGTACTCAGGCACATTTGAACGCAGTTTCAGATAAGGACCAGCCGGCATAATATGGTCGGTGGTTATTTTATCACTACATTTTATCAAGACTTTACCTGTCAATTTCTCCGGCAAAGAAGGTGGCGGTTCGGGAACCACAATTGTAGGTCCACGCAAGACCTGCACTTTAGCTGCCTTCTGCTCGTTCAAAGGTGGCTCTATCATATTGTCATTAACGATAAATTCGTCAGGCAAATCTATCTTTGGGTATTCTATGCCAAATAATTCTGGCAAATCACGCGGGTCGGTAATCCGGCCGGTGAGCACCGAAGCGACGGCTGTCTCAGGACTGACCAGATAAACCTGGTCGCCGGCTGTTCCGCTTCGACCGGAAAAGTTCCTGTTAAATGTGCGCAGACTTACCATTTCATCAGCCGGCGAAAAACCTTGACCGATACAAGGGCCGCAGGCCGATTCAAGAATGCGAGCACCGGCTGAAATCATATCCGCCAGTGCGCCGTTTTCCGCGAGCATATTCAAAACTTCTCTACTGCCAGGAGCAACGGCAAATTCAACCATATTGTTTATGCGCCTGCCCTTTAGCACCTTCGCCACCATCATCAAATCGGCGAAGCTGGAGTTTGTGCAACTACCTATTACAACTTGCTCTGTTTGAACACCGGCAATTTCTCTGACGGTTTTGACATTATCCGGCGAGGATGGGCAGGCAGCCATCGGCTCAAGCTCTGACAGATTTATCTCGATGATGCGGTCATATTCGGCATCTGCATCGACTGCTAACGACTGATAGTCTTTTTCTCGTTTCTGGGCGGCAAGAAATCTTCTGGTTTGTTCATCGCTGCCAAAGATACTTGTCGTTACCCCCAGCTCCGCTCCCATATTGGTTATAGTCGCCCTTTGCGGAACTGACAGTGTCGGAACACCCTGGCCGAAATATTCGACCGCCCAGCCGACATTGCCTTTAGTGGTAAGGATGCTGAGCAGTTTCAGAA
>CAZKYA010000235.1:0-2933 GCA_964556725.1 uncultured Pirellulales bacterium | reverse complement strand
CTGCTGCTGACCAGCGAAGTCATATATGCTTTAACTGGTTATAAAGAGCATTTCTAAACGCAGAATTGCCTTTAATTGCCTATATCTACGGTTCCAGCCTAATTTCAGCTATAGCTTTGGATTTGTCATTCGGCCGATGAACAGGATGCTGCCAGAGAGGTTATCACGAATCAAAAATAGAAATGGATGGTCGGCCCGGAAGACCGGCGTCTGTCTTGGCCCAATGGAGGTAGCGCCCATTACTACCCCTGTAGCTGCCGCTGCTTCGGTTCCCTCCTCATTGACGTCAACATAGGCCTTGTGAATAACCGCAGAAATAAAAAGGTCTCTTTTACCATTGATACCCGAAAAATCAGCTACGTTCGGCACAAAGGCATCAGTCATCCCTAACGATTTGAGCACAGAAGCAAGACTAAACTGGCTCGTCATCTTAAACTTCGGAATAGAAACAATGACTTTGCGATTGCGGAGTCCACCCAGCCACTGTGAAAGGTTCTCGGCCGTAAGTGTTTTCTCAAACTCAGCTAATCCATCGGTTTGTTTCGGCAGAAATATAATCATCGACAGCTCATTATTTACATAAGGCAGTTCAAGGACCTGAAAGTCTTCGGTCTCCATATAGCCGAACTCTTCTGTCTGATTCATCATTGCAACATCGACCTTCTCACCGCCTGCAAGAGTAAATGGCGCATCATTAGTTCTCTGTTTTTCGAACTGGCTTGCCCAGTTGCCCTTGAAATAAATAGCATTTGTCAGAACCAGCCGGGTCATACTGTTAAGCACCCCTTGCGCAATAAGATTTTTGATTTTTTCTTTGGTCTTTTCTTCTACCCAGGTATTTATGGTGTTTCGTGCCGTTTCGGTGGCGGTTACGAAATCCAGCTCAATAAGCTTACCATCGTAGTTAGTCTGGATAAGCTCGAGAAATTCCGTAAGAAATCCATAACCCTGCTGACCCCACAAGGCGTTAGCAACGGTAAGTTCATAGCCACCTTTTTGGCCTCTGTCATTTAAGTCTTTTATAATCATGCCAAATGCTGAAGCAAATCGCTCCTGTTCCCAACCTTGCCGGATAGGTCTATTGTAATCTTTGGGAACAACTTTTGGCCGTGTGGGAAAATATAGGGCCCTGGCCATCTGTACTTCTGTTTCACCACGCGCACCCGCATAGGCCATTGCCAGGGCTGTTGAGATGCTATACGGCGAGAAAAACAGATTTCCTTTTTCGGTTCTCAGCTCTGCGAAAAGAGCCAGAGCAAATTCGTTATTTCCTTGCACAACGATTTGTTCGTCCGTCTTTAGTTCGACAAGCTCACTACAAGTTTCTTTCTCAGCTACATTTTCTACCGCCCAGCAACCGATTGCATATCCCGTCACAACCAGGAGCATAAACACACATTTTGTCGTTCTCATATCAATCGCCCTTCCGACTACGGCTCGGCGCCTTCCCGGCTACGGCCAGGCCTTCGCCTTGACGAGCATGCTCCGCCGTGACGAGCGCCGAGACGAGTCATTATCTCTGAATACCACTTCTTGTCTTGCCTTACATACTATTATACTAATTATAGCCGATTGGTTTTGACCTTCAGTTGTAAAAAATCGTAAAAAAATAACGTGGCGCTAAATATCCAGCAAAAACAGCTAATCACGCCCCCGTATCTTCTTGTCGCCTGCTGCCTCGACTTGCCCCTGCGTCTTCCTGTCAAAAGACAGGAACAGGGACAGAGGCAAGAAGACAAAAACGGGGGCAAATACATTTCCTGGCTTTGTCTTTTCAGTTATTGACAAGGCGAGGCCTTTAATATTATAATATCCTAAAGATTAGCTGCTAAAAGTCTTTTTTAATTAAGGAGAGGTAGATTTATGGATATAGGAAGCTTTTTTCGGCAGTTCAAATGGCACATTGCGATTATTTGCGTCGCATTATTAATCATATTTATGCTCTCGCTCTTTACGAACATCTTCCAAAAATCTGAAGCCGTGCAGCCTCTGGTGCTGCTGCTCGGCGCCCTGGTATTTTTAAGCGCGCTTCTGGCAATGCTCTCAAGGGTATTTAAGATACTTGATGCACTTCGAGACAACAGCTCAAAGCTCGAAGATGTTACAGGAGCACTGGGAAAAATCTGTGCAGGATTAGCACAAATTAATCAAAGCACTCGTGTCAGTGAAACAGCAAAAGCAATTGCATTCCGTGAATCAGACCGGCAGTCGCTACGGGAGGCCGTGTTTGAGAAGCTTCAGCAGCAGGATTTTGGTGCCGCTGAAGAAATAATCAATGAAATCGCTGGGCGCCCCGAATATCAGGAGCTCGCTGAGGAGTTGAAAGGCCAGGCAAAGAAATACCGCGCTGCCACCGTTCAGGAGCGAATAAATCAATCCATAGCACATATCGAAGGACTGCTGGAAAACCACCAGTGGGTCCAAGCAAGTATTCAGATTGAAGGATTAATTGGAGCTTATCCCGACAGCGAAGAGACAAAGGCAATGCGACAAAAACTGCTTGATAAAAAACAAGGGCGAAAAAGAGAATTACTCGCTGCCTGGGATGATGCCATAAAACGCAAAGAGACAGACCACAGCCTGGAGATTCTAAAAGAACTTGACCTCTATCTGACACCTAATGAAGGACTGGCCCTGCAAGAGGCGGCAAGGGATGTCTTCAGAACAAAACTGCACAATCTCGGCGTTCAGTTCTCAATCGCCGTCACGGAAAAGCGATGGGAACAGGCCCTCGATATCGGCAAAAAGATTACCAGAGATTTCCCTAACAGCAAAATGGCCGAAGAAATCCGCGGAAAGCTGGACGTCTTAAGGCAGAACGTCCAGATGCAGAGCAGCTAAAACTCGGAAATTTCATCTGAGCAATACATCTTCAGGCTGAAAATTCAGCAGTAAAATACAGCACACTGTCGAAAAACACCACAAAGAACCTC
>CAZKYA010000234.1:0-2945 GCA_964556725.1 uncultured Pirellulales bacterium | reverse complement strand
CAGGCCGATTTGGATTGTTGAGTAGCTTTATAAGGCGCTGTGGGTCCTTGAGCAACAGATTACCCCTTTTGTAGCTAACAAATCTTCTGGCAAAACCTATGGTTAGTGCCTCGGGGTCAAGAACCTCCTCAGCTTGGTTCAATTCGGTGTGGTAGGTGCCTCGGCGTTGCATCTGGGCCTTAAGCCGCTTTCGGGCAAAAACAATCAACTGCTCTTTGCATCTTTGGTGCGTCCGCCAGAATTCTTCATCAGGAATTTGGTCGGATTTTTCCCAGACTGATTTGTCAACGGTTTCATCAGACCAATTTGGCCCTAAATACCTCTCGTATAATGAGTTCATCTCATCTGATAACCAATTTTTGATGTGGATGCCGTTTGTAATTGATATTATCGGCACTTCATTGAGAGGGACACCGGACCAGAGACCTCCCCACATCTCACGTGAGATTTGTCCATGCAATTTGCTTACGCCATTTATATAGCTGCTAAGTCGCATTGCCAAAATCGGCATCTTAAACGTCTCGTTGTCGTCGTCGGGAAGTATCCTGCCCAGTGCTAAAAACCTCTTTCTATTTATTCCGAGATGAGGGAAGAAACTGCCAAAATACTTGTCCATCAGCTCGACAGAAAATTCGTCAAGGCCGGCTTTTACAGGCGTGTGCATCGTAAAAATGTTGCCTGCCCTTGTAGCTTCCAGGGCCTCATCGAAGGTCATATTATTAGTGTTTCGTAATTCCCGGATTCTCTCCAGAGTCATAAAAGCAGCGTGTCCTTCGTTCATATGGCAGACAGTAGGTGTAATATTCATAGCTGCCAGGGCTTTTAGACCGCCGATACCCAACATAATCTCCTGACGGATTCTCAGCTCACGGTCGCCACCATAGAGACTGCTGGTAATCATACGGTCTGCCGGTGAATTAGCAGATATGTTTGTATCCAGCAGATATAGTTTCACTCTTCCGATTGAAACACACCATATATTAGCCAATACGCATCTGTCGGGATATTCAACGCTGATGGTAAGGGGACGGCCGCTGTCTTTGCAAACAAGCTCTATCGGCATATTGTAGAAATCATTTTCGAGGTAAACTTCCTGCTGCCAACCATCTATGTTTAGATACTGGCGGAAGTAGCCTTTTTGATATAAAAGGCCAATCCCAACCAATGGCACACCGAGGTCCGAAGCACTTTTTAGGTGGTCGCCAGCCAAAATTCCCAAACCGCCAGCATAAATAGGCAAGCATTCATGAATCCCAAACTCAGCAGAGAAATATGCAATAACCGGTTTAGGAGTTTTTGGGCACACTTGTTCAAACCATGTTGGTCTATCGATATAAGACTTGAGCTTTGTCACGGCGCGCTGTAGCTCACATAAAAATCCCTGATTTTCAGCCAGGGCTTCCAATTTTGGCTGTGCAATATTGCCCAGAAAATCGACCGGATTATGGTTGCAGGCCGTCCATAGATTGCCGTCAATGCGTTTGAACAACTCCACAAAATCAGGGTTCCACGACCAGAACATATTTCTTGCAATAAGCTCAAGGTCCTTTAGGGAATCCGGTAGTGCTGGAAGAACAGTGAAACTGCGCACACTCGTCATTTTTGTTTCTCCATAACGTAAGTCATTTACTGACAGATAATAACAATCACATCCTATGAGTTATTTATCTATCGGCTTTTATTTAATCGACAAATCTATTCTTTGGCTTAAAGGGAAAAAACGAGAGCAGACACTATGTTCAATAAAGTTTGAGCGTCCGATATTATCGCTTCCTTACTGGCCATATATTCGATTTAATCCGTAAAAGCGTTTTATTTACCCAAGGATGAAGAAGTTCCGAGCATGGATTTTGCTTATCTCAAAAAATAATTGAAAATATTCAATTTTTTACTTGACATAATGAAACTATAATTTAATATAATTAAGGTTTGTATATATTATATTAAGTTTACTATTGAAAAAGCAAACATTGATATTTTTAAGAAAAAGAAAGGGACGATTGAAAATGGCAAGAGGAATGATTGGTATAGCAGGTATTGGATTGTGGTTGGGATTAATCATATTGGTGATAGGACTTCAAACAAAAGCTAATGGCAGCGAGCAGATGTTTGAGAACCTCCCTGAAGGCTGGAAGATAGAGAAGTCCTTCTTAACGTCAAAGGAGCAGACAGCAGCTTTCAGCAATAAACTCGGCGGAGAAATCTCCAAGCTCACCAATGCGGTCCTTTCATTTAAAGGGCAGCAGCTACAGGTAAACGTTCTTTACTGCCCTGCGGGTGAGCAGGCAGAGAAGGTTCATAGGGCTGTATTGGAAGCACACAATGGTATAGCCGATTATGTTTTAATGGATGCCAATATGGTGGTGGAATTTGCCAGGTGTGATGATATCAAGCTGGTAAGACAAGCTCGCCAGGCATTGGGGCTTGAAATAGCCCGGCTGGATAGTGTTGCCAGAAAGCTAATCAAGAAGATTCCAGATGGATGGGAGGTTGTTGATTCTTTTATAGTGCCGCAAGAGCAAACTAATGTAATCGGGGAAAAGCTTAACGGGCGAATTAAAAAGTTATCGAATACTATTTTAGCAGTCCAGGGAGAGCAGTTTCAGGTGAACGTTTTTGAGTGTATGGCACCAGAGGATGCTGAGAAAATTCACAAGGATATTCTCAAAATGAAGACAGACCCTGCTTTTTGCCTGAGATTCAAAAATTTTATTGTGGAATTTGTAAGTGATGATGTCGAGCTGGTAAAAAAATCTATATACGCATTGGGTATTAAACCTATGCCTATAGAAGCTCTTGCGAAGGATTTGGTGGAATCGCTGGCGAGAGCTGATTATGACGATGTGGTGAGGAATTTTGATGATACTATGAAAAAGGCACTGCCGGCGGAAAAACTGCAGGAGGCCTGGAATTCCTTAATAGTCCAATTTGGACCTTTTGTCGAG
>CAZKYA010000233.1:0-2991 GCA_964556725.1 uncultured Pirellulales bacterium | reverse complement strand
CTGTCGAAAAGTTCTGGATGTGGGTCGTAGTCATCTGTCAAACTATTTAGTAGTTCCATAGCAAAAAGACAGCAATTTAAGGCGAAAATGTTGTTGGCTAAATGTGTAAAGCCCGGCTGCTGCTGGAATTCTGTTAATGTCGCAAGTTTTTCCTTGTTCGAATCTGAAAAGACAATTTCCCCATACGCAAATACTTCGATTGGGCCGTCAAATGTTGATTTTGGACGCTTGGAGCCTTTGGCGATAGCGCTAACTTTGCCGTTTTCTCTTGTAAAAAAAGTTACAATCTGGGATGTCTCGGAAAAATCTGTGGCACGCATGCAAATAGCTATGTCTTTAGTCAGCATATTTCGTGCCTTGCCTTTAACTGTGTTAGCGCACAAGTCAAGTGTCCCTTGTGCAAGTTTGCTATAGCGAAGTTATATTCTTACTATAAACCAAACCATAACCGAATTGCTGTAAAATCTCATCTTCAGTGCGGTGCATCTTTTGTGCCTGCTTTTTTGTGGAGTCGTCGAATCCGAGGTTATGCAGCAGGCCATGGGTTACGTAAAGTGCCAGTTCCGCTTCGCTTGAGTGGCCTCGCAACTTTGCTTCTCTAACAGCCATTTCGCCATTAACAACCAGCTCGAATAATTTTCGATTTTTGCTCCCTCGACGTTGCTCAGGATGGTGAGCCCGTCGAACCATTTTCGATTTTAGATTTTCATCGTCAGACAAATCAAAACTCAAACAATCACTGGTGCTTTTGCGATTTAGAAACTGTTTGTTCATCCTGCGAATTTCGGCATCGTCAACTATTGCAATACTGACAACCGTGGCTCTGCTCCGGGTTCCCTTGGAACGGGGCCCCTTGCGTGAGTTAAAACGTTCACAGATGGCCCTTACCAATTCTTTAAGCTTAGGCAGAGAAACGTCTATGTTTTTGAAATTTTTGGCGATTTGAACGACCACACGTTGTCCTTGCTTAGCAGAACCCATAATTGTCAGTCGTCTCTTTGCTCGACTTGCTGGGGTTGGGATTGCATACTATCAGACACATCCGGTGCTTTAGGATATGCGATTCTGCCGTGATAATGTATCGCAAGGGTCTTTGATATACTTGCCTCTATCTGGCTCAGTTCCCGCAAAGAGAGCTCGCATTCGTCAAATTGGCCGTCCTGCAAACGTTTCATAGCCATATTGTGTACGACCGCATCTATTCTCGCAGGTGTTACTTCAGGCAGGCTTCTGACGGCCCCTTCTATGACATCGGCCAACATCACAATCGCGGCTTCTTTCGTCCTCGGCTTGGGACCGGGGTATCTAAACTCACTTTCAGAAGGCAGCTCGGTGGTTTTTGATTTTGTGTCTTTAGTTTTTTGTTTTATGGCTTCGTTGTAGAAAGGTTCGACCAAAGTAGTGCCGTGGTGTGTTTCGATAAATTGTCGAAGCACGCTGGGTAAACCGTATTCCTTGGCCATTTCTATTCCATCCTTGACGTGGCCTACAATAATTAAATGACTCATTGCTGGCGACAGCTCTTTGTGTCGGCTGGCTGAGCCCATCTCGTTTTCGACAAAATAGCCCGGCTTATTTATTTTCCCGATGTCGTGGTAATAAGCACCGACCCTGCACAAAAGACCGTTTCGCCCGATTGCTTCGGCGGCGGCCTCGGAAACAGATCCTATCAATAGACTGTGGCTGAATGTGCCGGGGGCTTCCATTGCAAGACGTTTCAACAAAGGTTGATTGGCATCGCTGTAGTCCAGCAGCGTCATACTCGTAGCTATTCGGAATATTTTTTCGATAAGTGGAAGCAAACTCTGGATGAGAAGACCCGTCAGAAAAACCGCCCCAGCATGATAACCGGCACTGCTAAAAATGTCAGCAGTCTCGGGACTTTCGGCCAAAAAACCCAGATAGGCCACAGAGACTGCTGTTATGAACACCGTTAACGCTGATAAGGCACTGACTTTGAGCAGTTTCATTCTTGTGCGGATTTCTTTCAAAGAGAGACAGCAGCTATAAACAGCTGCCATCATTGTCAAAATCAGGTTCATACCCGTCAGTTGATACTTGCCACTCGTCACCGGTTCTGCGGCGAGATAAGCCAACAAACAATAAAATAAACTCATACCTATTGCAAAACGCTGATTATAGGAGATTGTCAAAATAATGGCTGCCGCAACAGTAGTTGCAGTAGCCCAGAAGGTATGATGGTTAGGCAATAGGACCCCGACTTTTGTTGCGGCCAACAACAGAATAAATAGGCCCGCCAGCACCGAAGCTCTGACGTGGTTTTTTATCATTCGGACCTGGTAGTTGCAGATATAAAAAGCTGCAGCCAAAGAAATCAGGATTACAATGACTGCTATTGGTACCAGAGCACGCTGGTAGGATAAGATGGGAATACAGAGAACGACGAAAAGCAGCCACAGAAAGACCGAAATTAAACTGTCGGTATTGGTAAGCCAGCTTAGTCGAGAGAACCACTCAATAGGTATATTCTTGCGTACCTGACTTCGCCGCGGACTTGTTTTTCTGAAAAACCACATTTTTATGATTAAACGGCCAAATAATTATCAGTTACTGATTAGCTTTTGTCTTTTTCTTGTAGGCCCGTACGATATTCTGGACTAATCGATGCCGGACGATATCTCTCTGAGTCAGCTCTGCAAAACCTATTCCTTTGATTCGCCGCAATATTTTTATTGCTTCGACCATTCCACTTTTCTGGCCGGGTTCACGGTCAATTTGTGTTATGTCACCGTTTATTATCATTTTGGAGCCGTGGCCCAATCTTGTCAATACCATTAGCATCTGCAGGGGTGATGTGTTTTGCGCTTCGTCACAAATGATGACAGCCTCGTTTAATGTCCGGCCACGCATAAAGGCAAGCGGAATGATTTCAATAATATCAAGCTCCATAAATTTTTTCATCTGGCCGAAGTCCATCATATCTTCAAGAGCATCAAAGAGCGGGCGAAGATATGGATTTACCTTTGCCTG
>CAZKYA010000232.1:0-3003 GCA_964556725.1 uncultured Pirellulales bacterium | reverse complement strand
TTCGTAGCTTTAGCGAAGTAGGATGGCGAAGGAGGAAGCGAGGAATCTCATTTTTGGTGTTAGCCAGACCCTTCGCTTCGCTCAGGGTGACGTTTTGAGATAGTTTCCTAATATTCGAAGTTGGCTCACCAATACTTTTTACCTTTGAGAAATTTTTGTATCCCTTCTTTTCTGATTTTCCTCAGATTTTTAAGATTTGCATCTCCATTTACAGGTTCCAGCCAGGCGAGTTTTTTACAATATTCGAATTCATTACAAAGCCAGCACCCATCAATGCCTTTATTGATGCAGCATTCTCGAATCTTGCAGGATGTTGTTCCGCCTTTCTGTTTGCAGATTTTCTCACATCGCAAACTATCCAGCGAGCACAAAGCTTGATAAAATTTTTCGTAATGAGATAGGGGTTTGAATTCTTTTATTAACCTGGATAATCCTATAGCGTGCTTTTCAAATTTACACTCTTTTAATTCATTGGAAAGCTGCTTTGCCAGGTCGGCAATTTTTCTCACACGAATAAAGCAATCTCCACAATAAAGCCCACAGTATGAAATCAGCGAAATCCCCTTCTTTGCCATTTTATTTTTTTATCCTGACATTAATCCGATATACCCTTTTTCTTTTCAGTTTGCCTATTGCAAACCTGATTACTTTATCGTGGTCAAATGCCAAATCTTTCGGCAGTTTTTCTACTTCGAACCATCGTGCCTTTGCTGCATCGTCGCCGGCTTTTATTTTATCTTGTCCTTTGGTTGCTATACCCATATATACTATTGTAATCTGTCTGCCCCTCGGGTCACGGCCGACACTGCCAAAGGTGTGCATCTGTTCCAGAGGCACACCTGATAACCCCGTCTCCTCCGCCAGTTCCCGAGCTACTGCATCATCCAGCTCCTCATCAATCCCCACGAATCCGCCCGGCAAAGCCCACTTGCCTTTGAATGGCTCATTTTTCCGCTTGATTAGCAGAAGTCTGACCTTGTTCCCGGAAAGGGTAAATACAGCCGCATCGACGGAAACCATCGGCCTCGGCCAGTCATAAATATATTTCCCTTTTTTAGCCATCGTATATAAATCCACATCAAAAATTAAATCTTGGAGTAAAAGATTAAATTTCAAGCAGAAGAGCAAAGAAGTTTTTTACATTTTAATATGTAATTTTGCTTTTTGCATTTTAATTTTTAATTTTCTTCTACCAATTGCTCAAAATCTTCTTTTAGCTTACAATTACTGTGTTATGTCGGAAAATTTCAAAAACATTCTGCTCATAAAGCCCAGCTCGCTCGGTGACATAGTTCTGGCTTTGCCGGCACTTTCTGGCTTGCGCAGAAGTTTTCCAGATGCCAAAATAAGCTGGCTCATTCGGTCTGATTTCATGCCGCTTCTCGAAAATCACCCTCACTTAACCGACATAATTCCTTTCAATCGAAGGTTTCTCGGCAAAGCCTGGTTCCATCCGGCTGCCTTTGGCTCACTTGTCTCGCTTATTTGGCGGCTCCGTCGCAGTAAATTTGACGCCGTATTTGACTTGCAGGGCCTCTTCAGAACCGCCTCTTTAAGCTGGCTGTCCGGCTGCAAAAAACGTTTCGGTATGGCAAATGCCAGAGAGTTTGCACACATCTTTTATACAAATAAAGTCCGCCAGAACCTGGAGTGTGTTCACCTCGTTGACTACTACCTTAAAATCATTCAGACCGCCGGTGCTGCCGACCTCCGTGTGCAGTTTATTTTGCCGCAGCAGCAGGATGCCGCTGATTCTGTCAACAGATTATTGGCTTGTTATGGTATTACGCCCGGCAATTATGTAGTTTTCGTGCCCGGCTCGGCACACAGGGACAAGTGTTGGCCCATAGAACGTTTTGCAGCTCTGGCAGATAAAATCTCGTCGCAATTTAACCTTCCGATAGTTGTAATTGGAGTACCATCTGAAAAAAGCTTTATCGACAGGTTAGAGACCATAGCGAGTGTTCCTATGGCAAACCTTGTCGGGCTGACTTTCCTCAGTGAGATGCTCGCTATGCTAAGAGCTGCCAGGTTAGTGGTGAGTAATGATACCGGCCCGGGCCATATCGCCGCAGCTTTGGGTATTCCGATTGTTATGATATTCGGCCGTTCTAATCCTGCGAGAGTTGCTCCTTATGGCAGGGAAAATTGTGTTGCCGCTGTTGAACCGGATAGCAGGGGCCTGAACGCAGACAGCACTGACCCAAAGCACGATATTAAAGCCATTACAGTAGATGATGTCTTTCAAAAAGTGTGTGAGCAATTAAATCCATAGTTGTCTATCACTGTTCAATTGATGAATGTCATGTTGAGCGCACCTGTCCTGAGCAAATTTATACTGAGCGGAGTCGAAGTAGTCGAAGGAGCGAAACATCTGGCAATCGAATAAAAAATGACCCCGGAAACCTTAATAATAATCAGTCATTTATCATTAATCATTTCTAAGGGTCATTGCGAGGCCTGATAGTTTACCCTGAGCGTAGTCGAATGGGTAGCAATCTTATCCCAATAATCAATTATCATTCATCTATAATCAATTGATTTTGTCATTCCCGCGAAGCCTGTCCTGCTTGCCCTGCGAAGCCCCACTATTTAGGGCGAAGCGGGGAGCGCATCCGAAGGGTCGAAGGATTCGGATTTCGGATTTACCGATGAGTCCGCGTTATTGATGGTGAGCCTGTCGAACCCATGAGCAGCACCGATATGGAATATGAACAGGTAAAACTAAAATGATATTTGCCTTTTCTTCCGTTTAAGGCTATAATTCATCCCAATATGGAAAAAACGAGTAGGTACAATGACGAGTTGAGATATGAGTTCTGAAAAATTGAGTAGCACAAGCAAAGACTTTTACGAATTGTGTTATAGACAATATGAATTTGAAATGAAAGAAACTGACCAGATATACCAGCGGGTCGGTTTTGTATTGGTTTTCTTGTCTTTACTCGGTACCCTTATTTACAAATTGGGCCGGATTGACATATTTAACCAAATTTTCATTAG
>CAZKYA010000231.1:0-3060 GCA_964556725.1 uncultured Pirellulales bacterium | reverse complement strand
TGTCGTAGTATTTGTCGTATTTGTAGCCGATATTAAAAGGCGGGTCGGCAAAGATTAAATCCGCAAACGGCTCAGTAACCTTGCCCAGGACCTCTATACAATCGCCGCAGATTATCCTGTTGAGCAACTTCTGCATAGCGATATTCTAAAGATTAATCCTGTCTCTGCAAGAGATAATTGGGGTAATAGTAGATTGTAGAGAAACTGGAATTTTAATAGAGTAGATTCTTCCCCTTCGACGGTTCGACTGCGCTCACCGCAGGCTTCGCTCCCTTCGACAAGCTCCCCGCTTCGCTCTAAACGTCAAGGCTTCGCAGGGCAAGCGGGACAGGCAGGACAAGTGTGCTCAGGGTGATGTACGGGGTTTTATTACTTTTTGCTCTTTGAATACTTTGCCGGAGAGGTAATCGGTAAATATTACCTTGACTGTCAGCGGTTCTTCGAACTTGTTAACTTTGTCAGCTACGTCGAAAGTCAACCTGTAATTGATGGTTAATAGTGTAGCGAACCAGAGCTTTCTCATCTCTTCGGGCTTTACATGCCACTGGCCGAGCAGTGCCTGGCCGTCGGCTTTGTTCAGGTCCCAGAGCTGGACATCCACGGCACCTGTTGCCTTTATTATGTCGCCATCGGTGTCAATCGGCTGGATATAGACAATCAGCTCTTCTTTTTTGCCGTCATTGTCTTTGTCGTAAAGGTCAGTATATCTGCTAATCTTGACTCTTTGCAGCTCGTAGATATTCTCGTACCTTGCACCCTCAGGTAAGCTGGAGAGAACCTGTATCTGTTTTTGCAGCTGTTCGTTCTCTGATTCGAACTGCTTGATTTGATGTGTTAGTTGTGTTTTTTCCTGTTTCAATAGGTTGCATTCTTCGGCCAAGGTCGATTTTTTGCTGGCTTCTTCACAACCAGCTGCAAAGTAAACAAGAGCGCAAGGGCATAAGAACACAAAAATGGCTGCAAAAAAGTTTTCTCTGAATTTAGAATTTTGATATTTGGTATTCATCATTTTTCTTCTTTTTCTTGTTCCTGGGTTTTGACGATTTCGGGGGCTTTTTGCAGTATTCGGTCGGCTAAGCCGTAATTGATAGTTTCCTCTGCATCGAGCCAGAGATTCCGGTCGCAATCCTTTTCGACTTTTTCGGCGGACTGGCCTGTATGTTTGGCCAGTATATCATAAAGACGGGAACGCAGGCGTAATATTTCCTTTGCTTCGATATCAAGGTCGGTAGCAGGCCCTATGAGCTGACCAGCGATAAGGGGCTGGTGCAGAAGGATTCTGTTGTTTGATAAAAGAAAGCGTTTGCTGGCTTTGCCGCCTGCCAGGAGAACCGCTGCCATACTCGCCGCCTGTCCGACACAATACGTTGCGACATCGCAGCGCAAAAACTGCATCGTGTCATAGACAGCCAGCCCTGCCGTTATTGAGCCGCCGGGAGAATTGATGTAAAGGTGGATGTCCGTTTTGGTGTCTTCATTGCTCAAAAACAGCATTTGAGCGATGATTAAATTGGCGGCTGTGTCATCGAGCGGTCCGCCAAGAAAGACTATTCTGTCTTTCAGCAGTCTTGAATAAATATCGTATGCACGTTCGGTTCGACCACTTTTCTCAATAACTATCGGTACCAGATTTTGATTCAAAGTCATTTGTTTCATTCCTTTTTTTCACCGCTGAGCTCGCAGAGCACGCAGAGATTTTTGATATTTTCGTTACTGCGGAAGCAGTAATCTATATTCTTTCATCTTTATTTCTAATTTCCCTCTGTGCTCTCGGCATTCTCTGCTGTTAATTTTTTATTATTTACTATCCTTTTTCTTTTTTCATCCTTCTTCTTTTCTTTATCTTCTTCGTGCAGGACTTCGTCGATGAGGCCGTATTCTCGAGCTTCTTCAGCGGTCATATATCTGTCTCTTTCGGTTTCAGCGGCGATTTTTTCGACCGGCTGGCCTGTGTGCTTTGCGAGAATTTCATTTACCATAGTTTTTGCCTTGAGGATTTCGTCCGCCTGTATTTTAATATCGGCCGCCTGACCGCTGACACCACCCCAGACCTGATGGAGTAAGATTTTAGCGTGCGGAAGAGCGAACCGTTTGCCCTTAGTGCCTGCTGCCAGTACTACGGCGGCTCCGGACTGCGCTCTGCCAATGCAAAAGGTTGCCACAGGAGAGTTGACAAAAAGTATAGTGTCGTAAATGGCCATTGTATCATCAACACTGCCGCCCGGGGAATTGATGTATAAGCTGATTTCGCTGCCTCGCTTGAGATTGTCCAGATAGAGCATCTTCATAATGACCTCAGCAGCTCTGGCATAAGAGATTTCACCTATCAGAAACACGATGCGGTTCTCCAGCAGTAAATCATCAAGGGTCAACTGGCGGTAGCGTGAATACTGACCGGCAGGACCATATTGGTTGTATGACTGAAGATTTTTAATGAAGTGCTTCGCCGGATGTTCAATAGACATTTAGATTCCCTTCATAAAACAATATCTTTCATCAGGTATAGCTTTTATCAAATATTTTCACTCTTTGGTTTTCTTTTTGGAAGATGTTTTGCGTTTTTTGGATTGTTTTTCTTCAGCCCCAGTTGTTTTTTGGGCATCTTTTTTCGTTTTTTTGATTTCTTTTTTGCCCTCTACTTCTGTTATTTTAGCCGATTCGAGCAATTTAGCGATGCATTTGCTTTGCCGCACCTCTAACCGGAACTGAGCAAGCGAACCATCGCGCAACATTTGCTCCCTCATCCTTTCGGGGCGCTGACCCTGCTGAATTGCTAATTGGGCGATATGACCATTAAGCTCTTCTTCGCTCACTTCTATTTCGAGCTTCTCGGCAACCTTATCCATTATAAAGAATGCTTTTAGCTGTTCTCTGGCTCGCTCATCGCTTCTCGCTCGCAACTGATCCATCTGCTGCTCTATCTGCTCATGAGATAGTCCCTGCGTCATTAGATTGACGTATTGCCTTTGCAGGACCGTATTTGCCTGCCTGGCAACAATATCCAAGGGCAGGTCAAAATCGGTATTATCAAGCAGATATTTATAAATCTGCTCGGTCATC
>CAZKYA010000230.1:0-3073 GCA_964556725.1 uncultured Pirellulales bacterium | reverse complement strand
TTTTCACATTATGAAGCTGCCGATTTGGTAAACGGCAAATGTTACCACATAAGCCAGAACCGTCAGGCCTAAGAATTGAAATATCGCCCAGCCCCACGAATTCGTTTCATGCCTTGTCATAACGACCGTTGCCACACAAGGCGTGCTAATCAAGCAAAACAACATAATGCAAAAGCCCGTCAAAGGCGTGTAGTCTGCCTGCAATCTTTCCCGTAAGGTTTCAGCGCCTTTCTCCGCGCTACCAACCGCATATACTATGCCCAACTGTGCAACAAATACCTCCTTGGCGGCAGTTGCCCCAATAAGAGCAGTCCCTATCTTCCAGTCAAAGCCGAGCGGTCTAAGGGCCGGCTCTATCGCTCTGCCGAACCTGCCAATTACAGAGTATTGCAATTTCATTTGCTGGGCCTGCTCAGATGTCAAATCCAACATAGATTCCTCGCTCGGTTTTGGATAGCTGCTCGCCGCCCAGAGTATAATTGAAATTGCGAGGATAATCGTGCCTGCTTTTCTCAAATACATCCAGCCCCTTTGCCACATATGAATACAGACGGATTTCAAAGTAGGCATACGATAAGGCGGCAGCTCCATAACAAACGGGATGGTTTCGCCCCTGAAGATAGTCAGCCGTAAAACTTTGATGCAAATAATCGCCAGCACAATTCCTATCAGATAAATCAGCCAGAGGACAGGCCCGCGCCATTTCTCCGCAAAAAATGCAGGTATTACAAGGGCATAAATCGTCAATCTTGCCCCGCAGCTCATCAATGGTATCACCATTATTGTCGTGAATCTGTTGCGCCTGTTCTCGAGTATTCGTGTGCCCATAATGGCCGGCACCGAACAGCCAAAACCAATAAGCATCGGTATAAAGCTCTTGCCGTGCAGACCTATTTTGTGCATTATGCGGTCCGTAATAAAGGCCGCTCTGGCCATATAGCCGGAATCTTCAAGAAGCGCTATCGCCAGAAACAATAAAAGTATATTAGGCAAAAACACAAGAACTCCGCCGACACCACCTATTACGCCATCGACCAGAAGAGATTTGAGCCAGCTCTCGCTCTCTGCCGGCCAAAAGTTAGCTATGCTTTTACTGGCCCAGTCGAAAAAATGCTCCAGCCCGCCCATCGGATATTCGCCTATCTTAAACGTCAGGAAAAAGACCAGATACATCAGTATCAGAAAAATCGGAAGTCCCAGAATGCGATTTATCACTACAGCATCTATCATATCGCTTTTGCTGT
Source organism: uncultured Pirellulales bacterium (assembly GCA_964556725.1). Classification (GTDB taxonomy): domain Bacteria; phylum Planctomycetota; class Phycisphaerae; order Sedimentisphaerales; family Anaerobacaceae; genus CAZBWE01. The sequence goes on along the minus strand of CAZKYA010000230.1, from coordinate 1,829 downwards.
GATGCGATTCAACGGTGCTCTTGATAGTTTCCTGACACGCCCCTGATATAAAACCATACCGCCGGTCAGCAATTATAATTTCCGGCTCATCGCCAAAAATCGTTCTTAAATGCCCAATACTTGCAGTTACAGTTTCGAGGATTTCTTTGTTATGAATTTTCTCTGTTATGTCACTATCCTGCTCAAGCAGCTTGACTGCCAGCCATCGGGAGCCGTATCTTTGCGATAACTGCTGCTGCTGGTTTGTTAAAAGTGTTTCAATTTTTTCCAGCTCAGCTTCAATTTCATCTCCGTAATTTACCTTGTGAGTGCGCACAATCTTTCCCTGCCGGGCTGTTTCAATAACAGCATTAAGCAGTTCTGTTTTACCTTTGCCTTTATTACCCACCGTCGGGACTATTCTCGCCTCCAAAAGGTCGCAAAGTTGCTCAATATCGAACCGCAAGCCTCTTCGCTCGGCGATGTCACTCACATTGAAAGCCAGAACCAAAGGCACATCCATTTCAATTAACTGAGTTGCCAAATACAGGTTGCGTTCAATATTAGAAGCATCAACAATATCAACCACAACATCCGGCTGCTCATCGACGATAAAGTTGCGAGCAACAAGCTCTTCAATCGAATAAGCCGTCAAGCTGTATGTTCCCGGCAAATCCACAACGGTCATTTCGAATCCGGCGTATTTGCACAGTCCCTCTTTCTTTTCAACTGTCACCCCGGGGTAATTGGCTACGTGCTGCCGAGCACCTGTCAGCATATTGAATATAGTGGTCTTGCCGCTATTGGGATTGCCCGCCAATGCTACAGTGATTCTCTTTTTTACCTCCGCTGCCACTCTGCTAAACTCCCACCAAAAAAGTTAGGTGCTCCGAACTATATACGTAAAAAAAACAACTTATCTTAGCAACAATTTTTATTTTACCATAATCTTCTGGGCCATACCCCTGCCCAGCATCATTTTGTAGCCCTTAACACTTATCACAAAAGGCCCAGGATGGCTGTTGTTTAGGACCGTGATTTCGATATTGGGGACAAGCCCCATTGAAACCAGCCGGCTGTTCAGACCTCGCCCTGCTTCAATGCTAACCAACCTTACCTTTTCTCTTTCCTTAACTATCGATAATGGCCTTACCTGCTTTTTCTCTGTTTGCTGCTTTTCAACCATTTTTTACTCGCTTGCTGCTATCCCGCAACCTCTTCTTACAAAACCGCTTAAATTTACCTGTCAAGTTATTACCTTCTCTACTACTTTGAATAATAAACTCGATAAAGCACAAAAGCCGTGCGATAACACCCGGCCCAAGCGTATGCTCAGCCCTGCAGGCGGCCTGCTGAGCAATGTCCATATCAACACCTAACACATCGACGAAAAAGGCCTTAAGGATATTATGTTTCCGGACAACTTCGGCTGCGACTGACTTACCGGCATCGGTAAGGGTAACACAATCGTATGGCTTATAATTGGCTAATCCCTTTTTCCTTAGAACTCGCAAGGCGCCGGTAACAGAAGATTTGGACACATTGAGCGATTTTGCTATGTCCTTGCTGCGGGCCATATTCGACTCGCCGGCAAGATTAAAAATCGCCTCAAGATAATCTTCCAAAGAGGCACTTAAATTGTCACTCTTCACCGAAACCATCATTTTATTCCCTCGTTATACACACTTACCATAATATAGTTAGGCATGCCTAACTTTGTCAAATGCTTTTTATAAATTATTTTATTCAAAAACTCTTGTTTTGCAGCCCATTGTATATTAGAATGTTATTTATGCGGGGCGTGGCGCAGTTTGGCTAGCGCGCTTGCATGGGGTGCAAGAGGTCGCAGG
>CAZKYA010000229.1:0-3076 GCA_964556725.1 uncultured Pirellulales bacterium | reverse complement strand
TTACCTGAAATACCAGAGCAAAACCAAGAGTAATTAAAATCAAATTGACCTGCTTTGCTGAATACATCAGAACTCCAATACTTATAAGTATGCAAAACCAAGCAAGGCTTTGCCAAAGGCCTGCCATAAATCTCGTTATGGAAAATTCATCAAACATATCTCTCCGTCGAATGCTTTTAAGCTGCTCCAGAATACCCTCAAGTAACTGTTCGGTCCTTTCGCCAGTGGCTGGACTGCCGGAAACATTCTGTTTGATAGGGATAGATTTTGGTTCTGCAGGATGAGGTGGTTCCTCGGTGGTTTGCGGCGATGGTTTAGTTACGGTCTGTTGAAGAGGCAGATTTTGAATTAGATTTTCACCGGCTGAGCGATGATGTTTTTTTAGAATATTCACTGCTTCCTTTATATTTACAGCCCGGTAGTCCGGATTTGGTTCGCCGAGCTTGTGCTGGCTATAATGCGAAGGGTGATTTATCAATATGGTTTTGCAGCCGGCCTTCAAACCGGCCTCAACATCACGGCTGCTATTGCCAATCATCCAGGATTGGCTAAGGTCGATGTCCATTTCATCAGCGGCAGCCAGTAACATTCCCGGATTTGGCTTTCGCCAGTCGCTTTCTTTGCGGTACTTTTCAATAATGGCGTCTGGATGATAGGGACAATAGTAAATCTTGTCTAAAGGCGCTCCTTTTTCGGCCATCAGTTGTTTTAATCGGTTGTGGATTTCATGGAGAACCTGCTCAGAGACAATTCCACGTGCAACACCGGACTGATTTGAGACAACAATCAGCTTATACCCCATAGCGCGAAATTCAATAATCGACTTATCGACACCGTCCAGCAGCTTTACCTGGTCGGGATGACTGATATAGCCGGGGTCTTCAATTAAAGTATTGTCACGGTCTAAGAATATCGCTTTATTAGACATATCTATAAGTAATTATTTACGGAAACCATCCTCTACAAGTCCGCAAATTATATGAAAGCCGAGCTGATGAACCTCCTGGCTTCTTGCTGTTGATTTGCTATTGGCACAAAAACAAATGTCAGCTGCCTGTTCGAGTTTGCTGTTATTTTTACCTGTGAAGGCCAGTACAGCAGCGCCTTTTTTCCTTGCCAGTTTAGCGGCGGCGATGATATTTGCTGATTCACCGCTGGTCGAAATAGCCCAGAGCACATCGCCTTTTTTAACGAGTGCTTCGACCTGTTTGGCGAACACATTTTCGTAGCCATAATCGTTGGAAACGGATGTTATTATTGATGTATCGGTCGTCAGTGCAACCGCCGGCAGCGGTTTGCGTTCGCGTTCAAATCTGCCCACAAGCTCACTTGCTATGTGTTGAGCATCTGCTGCTGAGCCGCCGTTACCACAAATATAAAGACGGCCATTTTGCTTTAACGCCCTTGTTATTATCTTTGTGGCAGCTGCAATTGCTTCAATGCCGCTGGTCTGGAGCTCATCTATCGCTTGCTTATGTGATTCTATTGTTTCTATAATCTTTTTTCTTACGTCTTTATCCATTGGAGCTAACTTTCCAACGACCTGAGTTTTTTGATTGTTGCCGTTGAGCTTTTGCCTTCAACCAGTGGCGCAAGAACGACCTTGCCGCCATAAGATTCAACAAATTCGGCGCCGACGACGCCTTTTTGTGCCCAGTCCTGCCCTTTAACTAATACATCAGGTTTTATTTTTTTGACAAGGTCAAGAGGGTCCGGCTCGTCAAAAACGATGATGTAATCGACCGTTTCCAATGCGGCAAGAACAGCCGTTCTGTCATACTGGTTGTTAATTGGTCGGTCAGGCCCTTTAATTTTTTTTACCGAGCTGTCGGTGTTCAATCCCACCACGACAATGTCGCCTTGCAGCTTGCAGAACCTCAGGAACTCGATGTGCCCTCTATGCACGATGTCGAAACAACCGTTGGTGAAAACTATAATCGCATTTTGTCTTCGATGCTCAGCCAGTTTCTTAATCAAAGAGTTGAGCGAACAGACCTTATCATTTTTGCCGGTGATTTCATTGATAATTTCCTCGATAGTTACGGTTGCAGTGCCGAATTTTTCCACCTCAATGCCGCCTGTTATGTTCGAGAGCTGCACGGCCGTTTTATAGTCGTAACCAGCCGCCAAAGTTATCGCAAGCGTTGCAAGGACCATATCGCCGGCACCGGTAACATCATAAACGCTGCGAGGCCTGGTGGGTATGGCCTCGTTTATTTCCTGCGTTCTAAGATATGCACCTTCCCTGTCGAGCGTAATCACTACGGCCTCGATTTTAAATTTCTCGGCAAGGGTCTTAGCTGCCCTGGCTGCCGTCTCTGCGGTTTTTATCTCGAACCCAACCGCAATCGAGGCCTCCTGCCTGTTTGGCGTAATAACTGTGGCTCCGGCGTACTTTGAGTAGTCTGCCGTGAATGAAGGGTCAACAAGAACCTTTTTATTTGCTTGCGCTGCCAACTGTATCATTTGTTTGCAAATCGACGAACTCAGCAAACCCTTATTGTAATCCTGCAGGCAAACAATGTCAGCTTGCTGCAATCTGTCTTCGTAGGCCTGCAAAATCTTTTCGTATTGCTCATCGGATAACTCTTCTGTTGATTCTTCATCCATTCTAAATAGCTGCTGTTGGTGGCGATGCTGTGCCAGACCTATCAGCCTTTGCTTGCTGGTGGTAGGACGGTCAGCTAATATGAACAAATTAGTAATATCAGCTCCAGCTTCGGTCAGCTTTTTCCTGAGGGTTTCACCATTTTGGTCTTTTCCAACAACTCCGAGGCAAACCGGTATAGCACCCAATGCAGCAAGGTCTGCCGCAACAGAAGCTGCTCCGCCGCAGCGATGCTCGGTTTTGGTAACTTTCAATACCGGCACCGGCGCTTCGGGGCTTATCCTCAAGGCGTCTCCATAGATATAAACATCGAGCATAAAATCGCCGACAACCAGAACTTCCGGCGAGCCGAGATTTGTTACCGTTTTTAGCAGCTTTTCATACATAAGAGCATAAGTTATCAGTATTTTTTATGAATTTTACCCGCTAATGCGTCTTCAATCAACTGTTTTAATTTATCCTCTCCGG
>CAZKYA010000228.1:0-3080 GCA_964556725.1 uncultured Pirellulales bacterium | reverse complement strand
AGATAAACTCTTCGACCGGCGTGCTGAGCCGGTGCACCTCATCGATGAAAAGCACATCGCCTGTATTGATATTGCTCAAAAGGCCCATCACGTCACCTTGCTTTGTCAAAGCCGGCCCCGATGAGCAGCGAATCCTCGCTCCCATTTCATTGGCTACGACATTAGCCAGAGTCGTCTTGCCGAGGCCGGGCGGGCCATAAAATAAAATATGCTCCAACGGCTCAGACCTTTGCTTAGCTGCCTTTATCGCAATGGCAAGTTTTTCTTTAACATTGCACTGGCCTATACATTCATCCAGAAACTTTGGCCTGAGCGCAACGTTAAAACTCTCCTCTTGCTCGTTGAGCGGCTTACTGCTGATAATTCTGCCAATTGCCATTTTCTATTTACTATTTATTATTGATTATTTTTAATTAAACTTCTACTCCCTGTTTTAATCTGTACACCAGAGGCACAAGGGCTTCAGCCGAATTTATATCGGGGTGCTTCTTGCAAGCCAGCTCGATAAGCTCCATCGCCTCATTTCTTCTTTCGCCCCAGGCGATGAGAATCTCCAGTGCCTCGACCTGAAATGGCCTAAATCTCGCTTCCAGTGGTTTAGCCAACTCTGCTCCAATTGCAAAAGTGCCGAGTTTTCCCTTTAGCTCGGCGATAATTTGCTGGGCCATTCTCTTTCCCACCAAAGGCAGCGACATCAGCATCTTATCATCAGCGTTTTCTATCGCAGCCGCTATTGTAGCTATCGGCATACTCAACGACCGCAGGCCTTTTTTTATACCAATCCCTTTGACAGTTGTATATTTGGTGAAGAAATCTCTCTCGCTCGCACTTAAAAAACCGACCATTCTCGGTATTAGATTACCGCCGACCGGTGTGCCCTCATAATATTCCATTGTACAAAGCGTGATGTCCGAGCCGACCATGTCCGACAGCGCACTTACGCAATAGCTCGGCAGCATTACTTCATAGCCGACTGCCCCTATCTGCACCAGAGCACTTTCACTATCGAGCTTGACAAGCTTTCCTTCAATCTGAGCTATCATAAATCAATTTATTATTGACTATTTTCTATTGATTATTTTAATGCTTCTTTCAAACAACAATTTTATTCACCGTATTTACGCAGCACAGTGCTGCTGCTATGGCATCGGCTACATCATCCGGTTCCGGCAAAGTAGATAAAGACAAAATTCTCTGAATGGCTCTTTGCATCTGCTGTTTTGACGCTCTGCCATTACCGGTAATTGATTTTTTTATACGCGTCGCGCTAAAGCTTCTGACTTCAATTGCTGCCTTTGCACAACTCTGCAGTATAACTCCTCTTGCGTGCCCCATCAATATCGCTGTTTTTGGATGAGCATAATGGGAGTACAATTCTTCCACTGCCACGATATCAGGGCTGAACTTTGTTAGCAGAGACTGAATATCTTCGGCAATCTGATTCAGCTTTGTTTCTATTGGCGAGCGGCTGGACGTGCGGCAAACACCCGCTTCAAGCAGCTTTTCTCCGTTTTCGCCTGTCTCCAAACAGGCGTATCCGCAGACCTGCAAACCCGGGTCAATGCCGAGTATTTTCATTTCATCCTCCAGCCGGTCGCTCCGCCGGGTTTATCCTCAAGAACAATCCCGATTTCCTCAATCTTTTTCCGCAGCGCATCGGCGGTCGCAAAATCCTTCTTCTGTCTCGCGACGTTTCTTTGCTCGATGATAATGCTCACCATCTTATCAAGCTTCGCCTCCTTGGTAAGGATGGCAACGGCCGTAGAACTTGCTGACACTTCGGCCCGAAGACTTATGGTATGTGTGCTGACAATACCCAGCACATCACCGCCCAGTTCAGTGAACAGCTTGTCAACTGCACTTAAAGTCCCTGCGGTGGCCTTGCCCTCTTCAAGTAGATTGTTTGCCAGCCGCACCAGTTCAAATACAACTGAAAGAGCAACAGAAGTATTCAAATCATCATTCATCGCTGCTTCAAATTTCTCCCTGGACTGTTGAAGCTGCTCCATTACTTCACTGTCTGTCTCGCCTGCAGGGACCTGTGTCATTCTTTTTCGCACTGCCTTAACTATCTCGGTTATTTTTTCGTAACCGCTTTGGGCGGCGTGGAGGGCAGCATCCGAGAAATCGATGGGGCTTCGGTAATGACTGGTTAAAATCAATTGTCTTACCGCCAGCGGGTCGTAGTGTCTGGTTAATCTTTCGTGCGCACCCGAAAAGGCCTGCTTTAATGTGATAAAATTATCCAGACTCTTACCCATTTTTTGGCTGTCAACAGTCACCATATTATTATGCAGCCAATATCGAACAAACAGCACATCGTTGGCCGCCTCTGACTGGGCGATTTCGCATTCGTGATGAGGAAACTGATTTTCCAGCCCGCCGCCGTGGATATCGAAGGGCTGGCCCAAATACTTTGTACTCATTACCGAGCATTCGAGATGCCAGCCGGGAAAACCCGGCCCCCAGGGGCTCGGCCACTGCATAATATGGTTCGGCTCAGCTTTTTTCCAGAGAGCAAAATCCGCAGGGTGCTTTTTATCCGGCGAGACCTCAACGCGAGCACCAGCTAACATCTCTTCGATATTTCTGCCGGATAGTTTTCCATAGTCCTTGAATTTGGAGACATCGAAATACACCGAGCCATTGACCTCATAGGCGAAGCCCTTTTCCAGAAGTTTTTTTACCAGTTCGATCTGTTCGACAATGTGGCCGCTTGCGCGCGGGCTAATATCCGGCCGAACGCAGTTGAGTTTGTCCATATCCTCAAAGTAACTGCGGGTATAATACTCTGCCAATGCCATCGGATGCTTCTTTTCTCTTTTCGCCGCCTTAACAATCTTGTCCTCGCCTTCATCTGCGTCATCAGTCAGATGACCGACATCGGTAATATTTTGCACATAGGTAACACTGAAACCAAGGTAGCGAAGGTATCGAACCAGAATATCGAAGCTTACATAACTTTTCGCATGCCCCAAATGTGCGTGACCATATACGGTCGGCCCGCAGACATAGATTCCGACTCTGCCTTTTTTCAACGGCTTAAATTCTTCTTTTCTTCGCGTCAAACTGTTATAAAG
>CAZKYA010000227.1:0-3131 GCA_964556725.1 uncultured Pirellulales bacterium | reverse complement strand
CGCGAAGACCCAACCTTCGAGTGTAAAGTAGATAGTGAAACCGGTCAGACAATCATCCGTGGAATGGGTGAATTGCATTTGGAAATCCTCCAGCACAAGCTGGTAAGAGAAAAAGGAGTTGATGTCAGGGTCGGCAAGCCAAAGGTTGCCTATAAGGAAGCTATTACAAAACCGGCTCAGGCCGAGGGTAAATTCATACGCCAGACAGGTGGTCATGGCCAATACGGCCATGTTGTTTTGAAGGCTGAACCGTTATTTACAGAAGATGGTCACTACAGCCGCGATATTGAATTTGAGAGCGAAGTGGCTTGCAATGTTGTTCCGAGAGAATATATCCCTGCTGTGGAAGCAGGGGTCAGGGACGCATTGAGCAGCGGTGCGCTCGCTGGATTCCCTGTTATAGGGGTCAGAGTTATACTAATTGATGGCTCATTTCATTCGGTGGATTCTTCGGCTCTGGCTTTTGAACAGGCCGCTGCAATTGCGGTAGAAAAAGCAGTCAAAGAGGCCGAACCGGTTTTGCTTGAGCCCATAATGTGGCTTCAGGTAGTCGTCCCGCAAGCCGCTTTTGGGGCGGTTCAGGGCAATTTGCTTGGGAAAAGGGGCGTAATCACAGATTGTCGGGTGCATGGAAATATGCGGGTAATCGACGCCCGGGTACCTCTGGTGGAAATGTTTGGCTACTCCAGCGAAATCAGAAGTGCCACAGCGGGCAGAGGAAACTTTACTATGGAACCGTTGAATTACGAGAAAGTACCGGAGCAAATTACCAAGCAGATTATCCTTTAAAAGGCCAAAAACCCATTATTTTACGCTTGGGAACCCTGAAAATGCTGTTTTTTTATATTTGAGCAAATATTTTTGCCGGTTTTTTATTGACGATGATTGATTTACATGATATTGTGTGGGGTTTCAGCCGTAGCGAGCATTGTCAGGGATGACTTTGCGTTAACCAGTTGGGCTGTGGCACATCTGTGATTTGGTAGTCAAGGAATGGTTTGTTAAATAGTTTTTATGTATAGGGGTGCACCAAAGCCGTTTACGGCTTTGGAAAGGCTGAAAATCGGTCCGACCCCGAACTCTTTAAGGAAGGCGATGTTTTATTGATTATCGCTGAAATTACAATCGATAATCAATAAAATGGCCTTTCCTGCCCAAGATCAACCAAAGTAGATTTGGCGGACAAGAGAAAAACTATCCGCTATGGGTGAAATTTTATTTTGATTTTGGTTTGTAAGTTGATATATTGCAGACTTTTATAGGTGTTAAAGTTGTAAGTAAGTTGGTGAGCTGCTTCTTTTTTTTTATAATGAAGTCGTCTCCGCGAAATTAAGGGCGTAGAGAAAAATTATGGCTGCTGAAACCGAACGAATAAGAATTAGAATGGAGGCCTACGACCACAGGGCTCTTGATGCATCTGCCAAGGAGATAGTAGAGCATGCTCGAAAGACCAATGCTCGTGTCAGCGGTCCGATTCCATTGCCTACGCGCATCGAAAGATACACCGTTTTGCGAAGTCCACATATCGATAAAAAATCGCGAGAGCAGTTCGAGTTAAGGACTCATAAGCGTTTGATTGATATTCATGAGGCCAACGCGCGAACGGTCGAAGTGTTAAATCGTTTAGTGGTCCCAGCCGGAGTCTTTGTAAGGATAAAAGCGTAACCGGAAGGTCATAAGCTGCGGGCAACAAAAATGGCAATGTTGTTAGGAAAAAAGATTGGAATGACTCAGGTTTATGACGAATCTGGCAAGTTGCTGCCCGTTACGGTCATACAGGCCGGCCCTTGTACTGTTATGCAGGTTAAAATGACCACGACTGACGGCTACAACGCAGTGCAACTGGGCTTCGATGATATAAAACCCTCTCGCAGGAAAAATTCGCAGATAGGACATTCTAAAAAAGCCAAAACGGAACCGAAGAAGTTCGTCAGGGAGATGCGACTGCCGAATGATGTTGAGCCAAAGTACAAAATCGGAGATTCCGTTACGGTCAAGGTCTTTGCCGAAAACGAATATGTCGATGTTTTAGGTACGAGTAAAGGCAAAGGCTTTGCAGGTGTGATGAAGCGGCATGGCTTTGGCGGTTTTCCTGCCTCGCACGGCACGGAACGAAAGCACCGGGCACCCGGCTCGCAAGCAAGCTTCGGCACCGACCGCGGACATGGTGGAAACATCAAGAAGGGAAAGAAAATGGCCGGGCATATGGGCAGCTGCAAAGTTACTGCGAAGAACCATCGGCTTGTATCAATAGATGAGCAGAAAAACTTATTGGTTGTCAAAGGTTCTGTACCAGGCCCAGCCGGCGGCTATTGTATCGTCCACAGTGCCAAGAAAGGTGGCGTATCGAGTCACGAGCGACGAGAGACAAAGTAATGATAGATTTAACCGTTTACAACAGAGACGGCCAGGAGGTTGAAAGCTTGAAGGTCGATGAGGCAGCTTTCGGAAGCTCGGTCAGATACCCGTTGCTTAAACAGGCCATTGTTATGTATCACGCTAACAAGCGAGTTGGAACGGCTGTGACTAAGAGTAGAGGTATGGTAGCCGGCTCCACCAGAAAGCTCTATAGGCAAAAAGGGACGGGATTTGCCCGCGCGGGTACTCGCAGAACAGGCAAGCGCGTCGGCGGCGGTGTTACCTTCGCCAAGCTACCGAGAGATTTTAGTCAGCGTATGCCTAAAAAGCAAAGAAGATTGGCCAGAGATTCAGCAATTTTGGCGAAACTTTTGAGCAAAAACGTTGTGGTGCTTGATAGATTGAATTTTGACAAACCCAGAACTAAAGACTTTGTGGGCATCCTTAATAATTTGAAAATCCAGCGTAGTTGTCTTGTGACGATTAGTGATTATGATGATAACCTTTACAAATCAGCTAAGAATATTCCGAAAGTTTCTATTATGCCTGTAGCTGAATTGAACGCCGGCGACATCTGCAGCTACCATAAAATGCTGTTTACCAAAGATGCGTTTTTATCTCTTTTGAACAGAGACCAGACAAGTGAGAACTAATAGGTGTTGATGTGGATGACTATGAGATAATAATTCGGCCTTTAATTACAGAACAGGGGACCCATCTTGCCAGCACCAAAGGTGCATATCCCTTTGAGGTAAACAAAAGAGCCAATAAAA
>CAZKYA010000226.1:0-3157 GCA_964556725.1 uncultured Pirellulales bacterium | reverse complement strand
CTTTTTCATTTTCCTGCCCTTTCCATACAAGCGCATAATCACTCACTAACAAAGATGCGCAAAATAGGGTTCTGTTCCCTAAATCTTATTTTGAGCAGCAGTCGCTGCAACGAAATACAAAAAGCTATTAACTTTTTGTGAAGGCAGGATTGATATGAATTTAAGACAAAAGAGAATTATGATGACAAACAAAAATTATGATAATTTTAGTCCGCCTTCACATCTAATATATAATTATAACACAAAAACCATTATTGTGCAAGGATTTTTATGAATTTTTTGCAAAAAAACACACACGAAACACGATTTTAGGCCGTAGAACCCTGCTTTTCGGGTATTAACCTTGATTATGGCCAGAGTTGCTCATCAAGCCAGCTATCAGCAAGAATGGCAAAATCTCTGAAGTTGATGTGGTCGTCGGTAAACAAATCAGCCGGCGACATAAGCGGTATATCGAAAATGCCCGTGCCATTGGTAGCTATGTGCGCAATCTCGGGCTGTGAGAGTGCATAGTCATAGATGCGGAAGTCATCTATCAGGCCGTCATAGCCACCATACCAGCCCGAGCCGATTTGAAATGAGGTAACTGACGATATGAGTGAGTTTGCGTCAGCTCGGCTGTTGTAAAGAAGGCCGTTGAGGAAAATCTGCATTGTGCCGGTTTGGGCGTCTTTTGTGAACGCCCAGTGGCTCCATTGGCCCGACCATTCCTTCTGGTATCTGTGGCTTCCGCTGAGTCGATTATCGAAAGACCAGGGATAACCACAATCCCAGTTATATCGGCCTGGTGCCCTCCAGCAGCCAAGATTAATAGCTACCGCAGGCCCATCAATAATTGGCTTCGCAGGGCCACTATTACCATAAGTATAGTTCGAGCAACACACTGTATCGTTGCGATGCGGTGAATCCGCGCCGTATTGCCAGAAAGCGATTGTTATGCCGGTGCTGATTCTGCTAAACAGCCCGGCAGCATTCGTTATCACCACAGAGTCCTCGTAACCATCAAAGCTAATCGCCCGGCCATATATGCCGGGTGCGTAGGTTGGGCTTCCACTTAGACTGCCATGATAGCCATTGCCGGAACTGTCGTTTGCGTTGTTTTCAAACTCGTACCAGGCCAGCGGAGCATTGGGAGCTACAACCGGATAAATATTGTACCCTCTATCAAGCCAGCTATATGCCAACTCCTCAAGGTCTTCAAAGTCAACGATGCAATCGCCGCTGAAATCGGCATCCGGTCTGCCCTCCTGCAAGCACATAGGCAGACACAAGCAGATATCATCAAAGTAAACGGTCCCCTCACCCCAGCCGGATGAGCCGGGCTTAATACGAAAACCGATAGAAATGCTCTCGACATTGCTCAGATTCACACCAGCTAAGTTCTGTAGGTCAATTCTCCTGGACTGCCATACTTCATTCTTTATGTCGGTTGCATTACTATCATAGGGAATGATAGCCTTAATGTTGCCATCGTCGATAGCAAAATACATCTGCATAGCAGGGCCAAAGATATTATCCTTCCTGCCGTGAAAGAAAAGCTCTATTATTTTAAAACCACCTGAAGCCCAATCCTGCGGGTGACTAAACGTGCGAGTAGCCTCAGAATAGTTAGAACTTTCACAGTAATAATAAAACGACATCGACTGCCAACAGCTATGATATAAATCTTCCGAAAGACCCACACCTGCTTCTCCGCTGGTTATCCACGTGCCATATATCAGGTTGTTGGTATCATTGTAGGACTCAAAATCTTCCACAACAACACAGTCAGTGACCGTAAAGCTCCAGATATCGCCCGGCCAAACGCAGGGGTCATTGACCTCGTCGATACGCCAGTAATAAGTCTGGCCGAAATCAAGGCCGCAGGGGTCGAAGCTATTTGCATCCAGCGGCTGGGTGCTAACAGGAGTCGCGTTTGCACCCACATCATTTAAGCTTGAACCAAAATAAATGATATGTTCATCCGCAGAACATCCCGGCGACCAGCTAAGGACCGCATCCGACGCCACATTTTCAGCACCATCGATAGGACTGGGATTGCAGGCGATGTCGCAACAATCAGTGCATGTTCGCATACGGACACTACCCAAGTCAAAACCGGGTGCCCCCCCTCCCATACTTACTCCAAGAACGCGTATTACGGATGGTGTAAAAGGCAGGGAAACATCGGGCATATTAAAATTAATCTCCGTGGGAATCTGCTGACCGGAATTTCCAGCTATACCCAATCCAAGCAAGTACTCCTGTCCGGCACCATCTGCAATGAAGACAAGAGCCTGCTCACCAGCCATACCCCATTCGACAAGGAGTAAATCGTCCCCCGGTCCATCTACGAGCTTACCACGAAACTTCAATTCAACCCAATGGTCCGTGGGCAAAGCAACCGCGGAGAACTCTGCAGGTGGTGGGCCAACAAGCCAATTCTCCGGAATTACAGGAACCGGCCAATCATTCAAGTTACGAACACCTATACCAGTCCAACCACTATTGTCGGCATCATACGCATCAAGAAGATAACAGGGATATCTAAATGCATATTCTTCAGCTGAAACCACACAACCAAGAGTGAGAATTAAAAAAACGGCTAATGTCAGTAAGCAGAGCTTTTCCATTGCCTGCCCTCCAGCCCAGCCATAAAGCTGGGTCGGAAAATACCCGAATTATTTACCCTGAATGCCTAAAAATATTATATCATTATTGAGCCGGCAATTCAAGAGAAAACACCACATTGGGAACAAATCAGGCAATGTTAAGAACGAAGCTGAACAGGAAAAAACCTTGATATACGATAGATTGCTGGTAAACTCTCGGCGGTTGTTTGCGCATTCGCCCCGTTTGAAGCCAGGCGGGTCAAATGCACACCGTGCAAGAGTAAATATGAGATATGAATACAAATCATGAAAAGAGGTGCCAATAATGGCTGATTACTCTGTAAGCCCGGAAGGCGAGAAATTCGCAATCCCCCAAGAGAATGATTATGCTGCAGAGTTCAAACGAATCGAGTCGCTGGTAGAAGCAGCACGGAGTGAAGATAAAGAAATTGTTGTGGTAATGGGTGTCGGCTTCGTGGGTGCGGTTATGGCAGCCATTATTGCTGACACTGTCGATAAGAAAAGCGGCAAACCCAGCAAATTCGTCATCGGCTGCCAGCGGCCCA
>CAZKYA010000225.1:0-3248 GCA_964556725.1 uncultured Pirellulales bacterium | reverse complement strand
GTTAGCGTATAAGGCTTGGGACAATAATGCCAAGAAGGAAGTAATTTTTCTTAATAGGGAAAAAGGTGGAGAATATGACAGGATTATTGGAACGAACGATGGTAAAGGTCTTGTCTTTAGCCTGGATGGAAAACGACTGGGATTTGTGGCTGTTAATGGGCACAAAAGCTTCGTTGTTGTAGATGGTAAGGAAGGAAAATATTATGATTGGGTAGCGGGATTTGTATTTAGTCGAGATAGTAAACATATAATGTACAATGCCAGGCATGACGGGAAAGGGATTATCATCAAGGATGAATTTGAAATCGCAGAATCCAATAGTTTACAATCCGCAGTATTTAGTCCTGACTGTAGCCGGATGGCCTGCATATTTAAGGAAGGGGAGAAAAAATACGTTGTAGTAGATGGAAAGCAGGGCGAACAGTATGACAATATTACCGAACTGAAATTCAGTCCCAACGGCAAAAGATTTGCTTATACAGCATGGTCTGATTCTGATAGGACTATGTATGCTGTTGTGGATGGTCAGGAACAAAAAAACTACAGATGGGTAATGAACATCACTTTTAGCCCCAATAGTGAACGCGTGGCTTATTCAGCTGGACCTAAAGGAGAACAGTACGAACATTGCATTGTGGTAGATGGTCTTGAAGGCAAAAAATATAATCTACAAGAGTTGAGGCCTAATTTTAATGTTTCACCACCAGTCTTTAGCCCTGATAGTAAGTGTGTTGGCTATGTGGTTGAAATGGGTGACGAG
Organism: uncultured Pirellulales bacterium; assembly: GCA_964556725.1. GTDB lineage: Bacteria > Planctomycetota > Phycisphaerae > Sedimentisphaerales > Anaerobacaceae > CAZBWE01. The sequence continues at coordinate 2,488 of CAZKYA010000225.1, read as the reverse complement.
TCCTGGATGGTTGTTGACGAGATTGAGGGCCGGCATTATGATAAATTACGGAAAGAAACAATAGGTGGTTGGGACAGATGGGATAAAAGCTTTGTATTTAGTCCTGATGGTAAAATTGCCTATTGGGCTGCCAAGAAAGGTTATGGATGGATGGTTGTTGTTGACGGTGTTGAGAGTAAGGGATATTGGGGGTATCCTGAAGATGGTAAGATTGTTTTTGAGTGTCCAAACCTGCTTAGCTTTGTAGCTTTTCGAGACATGGAAATGTTTCGGGTTGAAATTGAGATTAAGCAAAATTGAGATAAGGAAAAAGACATTTTACCACGATCCTCAAGGAGTAAAAAATAGGGACAGTCGCCATCTTGCTAATTTTTCGGTCGACTTCCGGAATGGCGAGTGATTTTTAGCTGTGTATCAGATGATAGGCCCTTATCAGCTCAGCGACGCTCCAGGCCTGGGCGAAACAGCCGCGGGATTTATGAGGTGCGTCACCATCGAAAATCTCGCAGATTTGGCCGAGGCAGCCATCTTCGATTAGATGCTGCATCAGGGGCTCAATAAACTCAGCGGCTTTTTTCTTACTTTTCCGGCTGAACTGGTTAACCTTCAAATATGCCTCAACAAATGGCCCGAGCAGATACGGCCAAACTGTGCCCTGATGATAGGCCTCATCGCGCTGCCGCTGTGGGCCTGTGCACTGGCTTTTGTAGCGACTATCCTGAACGTTTAACGTTCGCAGGCCATAAGGTGTCAGCAGCTCTTTCTGCACCACGTTTACCACCGACTTTTTCTGATGAGCAAGTAAAGGGCTAAATAGAAGTGAAACGGCAAATATCTGGTTCGGGCGAAGACTATCGTCAACCGAGCCATCCGGCAAAATACAATCGTTCAAATAACCTTTATCTTCGTTCCAGAACCCCGCACCTACTTTGAGAGTTAACTGTCGATTAGTATCTGTGTCTCGTTCAGCAAACGGTGCTTTGGGTTCTATTCGATGGTCATTTTTCAAAGTAGGTGCGGGGCGGAAACCGGCTGCAGCCCTATCAGCCAGAGATTGATAATGCATAGCGGCATCCGGGTCCCGGCGGACATAAAAATGAGCGAGATAGCAAAGTGCGTTATACCACAAGGCGTTAACCTCGACCGCCTTACCATATCTTGGTGTAAAAGCAGTGCCGTTATATTTGGCATCCATCCAGGTTAACTGCGTCTCGCTATTGCCTGCGGTTATAAGTCCATCGGAATCGGCATGAATACCAAACCGCGTTCCGTTGTAATAAGAGTCTATAATCCAGCGGATTACCGGCAAAAGCTCCTGTGTGAAGGTCTTTGAATCACCGGTAGCACCTAAATACTGAAAAGCCGCGTTGATAAACCAAAGAGACGCATCGACACTGTTAAAATAAGTGGTATTGCTATAGTCATCGAAGCGATTCGGAATCATACCATCATCTGCTGCCTGAGCAAAGGTTGTCAAAACCGACTTTGCCTCGTCAAACCTTCCGGTCGAAAGTAACAGGCCCGGCAATGCAACAAAAGCATCCCTGCCCCAGTCCGCAAACCAGGGAAAGCCAGCCAGAACAGTGGTTCTTATCGTGTGGCTCGTTTGGCGTTTTGTAACAAACCTGTCGGCAGCTAAATAAAGTATCTTAAGCTTTCCATCTCCGTTTTTTGCAGCGGCATTTACAATACTACTTTTGTGTCTGTTCAAATCCTCACAAACTGCATCAATGTCGGTATTTATCCCCTGCTGCGGATTACAACGAATGCCCAGGTTTGCCCATAAAACAACTCTGGTTGGCGAATCTATACGGCACCTAAAAAAGCCGGGCGTCCACAAATCTTCGGAGAATTCCTGCCCTCTTTCCCGGTCATTTCGATATACGAAATTAAACCACCATTGCTGGTCTTTTTCAAAGCTCGCAGATGGACAGCTCAAAAATATTTCACAACTGTTCGGCGCATCATGGCGAATAAGCAAACCATACCCAAGCCAGTTAGAACATAGCGGAGCATAAGATTTCTGTAGCGTGTGGAACCCTCGCAAACCTACAAAGGGGCGTAAAACAAAATCCGCAGGTCTTTTGACACTGGTAAAATCATAAACCAGAGCAACCGTATCGTCATCACGCAGAAGATATACGGATTTTGTCAGCTCAACTTTATCCAGCTTATAATCAAAATGCACGCCGATATCCTGCCGGAACCTCTTTATGTAAGTAAAGCCCTGGGGGGCGAATTTATCACTAAATTCAAATGTCGAGAGATTAAATACCCTCTGCTGGCTTCCATCTCGCGAGCTGTCGCAAAACTGGTCATCCTGCTCAAAAACAAGCATCTCGAGGCAGTTAGCCAGCGCCATTATCCTGTTGGCAGGCGGATTAAGCGAGCCGATGAGCAGGCCGTGATACCCCCTGGTATTACAGCCGACAATTGTCGATGAGGCATAACCGCCGCGAGAATTAGTCAACAGCCATTCTCTGGTCAG
>CAZKYA010000224.1:0-3296 GCA_964556725.1 uncultured Pirellulales bacterium | reverse complement strand
ATTGCCCGAAGACTTAAGTATTATGCGAAACGCCGAGCAGCCGTGGCTATGCAATATTGCCTATCATAAGCTTTTGATACTCTATGTTACGCCGGCAGAAAAAGATGAATTGCTGAAAGTAATACCCGAACTAAGCGAATATCTTGGAGAGGAGGGTAAGCCGACAGCTTATTATGTATAGGGACTATACCGCAGAGAAGCTTACGAGAAAACCACAAAGTTTAAGGTAAAAAATGTTCTTGGCTGGCAGGCAGTTGCAATATAAAATACCTATAAGAGTAGAGCAATTTATTATTTTCTATTTACTAATTATTATTGTAATGGATTGCGTTTTGGTGAGAATGACTTTGTAAGAGAATAATATATTCTACAAAGGGGTGATATAATGAGAGTTTTTGCTTTTGGGATTTTCATAATCTGCACGGTAACGGTTGGCGTGTGTTTGGCTGCGCCGGAGCCGGCGATTGTGCCCGGGCCGGATATATGGACACTGAATACGGTATTTACTCATCCGCAGCAGATTATATTAAATAGCGGTGCCAAACCGATACGATTCTGGTACGTGATATTGACGCTGACGAATAAGACAGGCCAAGATGTTGACTTTTATCCTACGTGCGACCTGATGACAGATACCTTTCAAATCACATCGGCAGGCAAGGGTGTGCCGACAATGGTTTTTGAACAGATAAAAAGACGGCATCAAAACCAGTATCCCTTTCTTGAGCCGTTAGATAAAACGAGCAATAAGGTACTTCAGGGAGAAGATAACACCAAAGATATAGCTGTTATATGGCAGGATTTTGACGCTAAAGCCAGTAGCATAAAAATATTTATAGCCGGTTTGAGTAATGAGACGGCTGCTATTGACCATCCGGTGGAGAAAGACAAAGAGACAGGCAAGCCGGTGAAGGTTTACCTGAGAAAGACCCTCGAATTAAATTACGCTCTGAAAAGTGATGCAGCGACGAGGTCTGATACCAGCGTAGATTACAAGGATAAACGCTGGATTATGAGATAGAATTTCACATTTGTCCCTGCAGATATTTCATTTCAGAATTGGGGCGGTGGCGCTGAGGCAAAGTTTTGGTTTGACTGCTGTGGAAGGTTTGGTTATTGTAAGGGGTAATTGCAGGATGAGCAGAAACTTATAACTTTTCATATTCAAAAACGGTGAAGCGATGGATGCGAGTATGTATGAGCTTGTAGAGAAGATTCTGTGGGGCGTTGGCTTCATCGCCATTGGCGGAGCGTTGACGGTGATGTTTTTCCTCGTCTTTGCCCCGAGCATTCTCGGCTCAAAGACAATACATACGCAGATAGACAAGCTGCTTCGACAAAGTGAAAAGATGAACGAACAGTTGAAAAAAATCATCCAGCATCTAAAAAAAGAAAATTCCCAAAAAGAGCCTTGAGGAAATACGGATTAAAACGGTTTTGACGCCGGATATTATTCTGGCTTTTTTGTGAATTGTCAGACACTTTCGCGCCCGTAGCTCAATTGGATAGAGTGCCGGACTTCGAATCCGAAGGTTGCAGGTTCGAGCCCTGCCGGGCGCGTTTTCTTTTTGTCGTTGTCAGATGTCCTTGCTGAAAACCACATCCGGCTTGAACGAGACGATGGGAGGACCACACAATTTTTTAGAAACGTTCGGTGAATATGCTGCCTGCGATTAGGAATAAATATATCAAAGCCAAGGCCGATAAGGTCTGCGATAATATCGCATAAACGTTGTTTTGCAAAAAGAGTTGTGGTTTCTGCGTCATTTCAAAAAGTGCCAGTTTGTTTTTACCGATGTCTTATTTTGATGCCGTTTTTCAGATAGTTATAGGTGTTTCGGCTGGTAAAAAGGCGGTTGTCAGACAGATTATTGAGGTTTTTCGGGGATTAAATAATATGGATAATGTGATTGCTGAGATTAAGCGCGACAAACGAACGCTGAGGTATTTAACAACAATAGCTGAACAGGCGGGCGAAGGAATTGCTGTGATTGACCTGAACGGAGTACTCCGGTTCGTCAATGATGCGTGGGTAACGATGCATGGGTATAACAACAGAAACGAGCTGGTTGGTAAAACGATTGGTGCGTTTCACAGCAAAGAGCAAATGCAGACCGATGTGATTGGCTTCATCGAAGAGACCAAGCAAAGAGGCCGGCTCGAGGGGCCTATCGAACACATGCGAAGGGATGGAACGTCATTTGCCACGCAGACAAAAATGACTGTATTAAAAAGTGAGCAAGGCAATGTCGTCGGGCTTATTGTTTTTGCTACAAATGTTAGTAGTCACAAACAGACCGAGGAACTTCTCAGGCAACAAGGAGCAAAATTGGCGGCAGCCAACAAACAGCTCCAGAGTCAAATCGCAAAATATAGGCGGCTGGAGAATGAATGGCGGGAACACCGCAATCAGTTTGAGCAGCGAACTGCTGAATTAACAACAGCCAACAAACAACTCCAGAATCAAATCATCGAGCATATGCGGCTGGAGAATGAATCGCAGCAATACTGCAATCGGCTTGAGCAGCAGATTGATGAATTAGCAGCAGCTATTAATAAGGTCGTCCAGTTCGCTGCATCAGGTGACCATGTGTTTTACCAGAGGACCTAAATAGCATTCATCGTACTTTTTAACGGCAAATACGGTCCGGGTTCGAATTCCTGGCTCTGCCGTTTTTATTCATGTCTTAAGGCCACGATGGGGTCAACCCTGGCGGCGTGTATAGCAGGATACAGCCCAAAGATTATGCCGATGGTCATGCTAATCAATAGTGGAAGCAAAACGCCTGCTAATGTGATGACCGTCATCATGCCGGAGAAGTATGTTATCAGGAAAGGTATTAACGCCCCCACGCCCAAACCGATGATGCCTCCGGTGGTAGATAGAACCACCGTCTCGATGAGGAACTGAAATACAATCTGTCTTCGCTTGGCACCGATGGCACGGCGGATGCCTATCTCACGCGTGCGCTCTGTCACGGAGGCAAGCATAATGTTCATAATGCCAATTCCGCCGACCAGAAGACTAATACCTGCGATGGAGCCCAATACGATGTTGAACGTTCGTTTTGTTGCTTCGGCTTGTTTGAGTAAGGCAAGAGGAACGCTAACGACGTAATCGGTTTTCTTGTGAAACCGTTTTAGCATTTCCTCAACGGCTTGCGCGGTTGCTTCAACGTTTTTAATATCATCTACCTGTACAATAATCTGATGTAGTTCCACTTTTTCCATTGTCCATGAACCTGAGGTTTGCTTAGAGTATATGTCACCGAAGTATTTGCGTGCGACCTCAATGG
>CAZKYA010000223.1:0-3309 GCA_964556725.1 uncultured Pirellulales bacterium | reverse complement strand
CATTTTTAGAATATCTGAATTCATTAGAAAATCAAACTATGAAAAAAAGGAAGAAATCTTTTAAGAAACGTCATCACTTTAGAATACATATTGAAAAAATGGATGGATTAGAATATGAATTTAGCGAGATGGGGCTTGCTAAAAAGGACAGCTATCCCTGGTATTTTGTTGAGTGCGATACTGCAAGAGAATTTATGGCTTATTTAGCTGCAACACTAGGTAAGCTGGATAATCTCCAATTCGATCCTGTGTCTGATGAGGTAGAACATCTTGAGCATTTCCTTTATTCTAGTAAATCTGAAAAATCCCCTCAGAAAAAGATATCAAATCTTAGACTAGAAATATTGGAAGATATTTTTCCGTCGCCTAGTAAACCACTAAATGCCTTTGAGATTAGCAACTTCAAAGAAAGGCATGGTGATAAACTGAAAGCTTTTAGACTTAAGGTTGAAAAAGAAATCATAGCTATTGCCGATGTCAATGACGAAGAACTAAGAAAACGAAGATTAGAAATCTTTAAAGAGGAATCAAAAAATTCAATTAAAGAAATTATTTATGCAATGGAAACTTCTGGTTTTGAGGGTTTCACTTTAAGTAAATTAGGGTCAATAGTTGCATCAATTCCAGGTATTTCTTCTCTTGCTGGCTTAGCAAACGCTGTTTATGGTGCATTTAAAAAAGACGATTTTCAAACAATAGATCCATGTTTTCTATATGCGGCTTACGCACAAAAAGAATTGTTAATTCCTTAATTGTCGACAAAAGCAAGCTGAAATTCGTCCCTTGTCTAAATCCCTTGTTCTGATCCTGCCGAATGGATTCGTGGTTAATATAAAAAAATTCACTTGACACTTAACATTTATTAATGTATAATATATATCTAACAATTTAATAATGAACCTTTATTCGTGGAGGGTCAATTACCAATAACCATAAACCATTAACCAATAACCAGTTACCAGTAACCAATTACCAATATGGAGGAGTTTCCCATGGCTACCGAAGCCCAAATCACCGCCAATCGTCGTAACGCCCAAAAATCGACCGGCCCACGCACTATCGAAGGAAAGGCCGCCGTCTCACAAAACGCTGTCAGACATGGACTTACAGCCGCCAACGACGTAATCAGCTCAGAAAGCCAGGCCGACTTCGACCTGTATCGCGACCAGCTCCTCGCCGAGCTGGACCCAGCCAGCCCTATGGAATCTATGCTCGCCGAGCGCGTTGTCGGGCTCTCCTGGCGGCTAAAACGCACCTGTCGTATCCAGAACCAGACTATCGACGCCCTGAACGCACCTAAAACCCCCAGCCCCCTAAGTAAACTCACAAAATCTTTTGTTTTCAAAGGCCGGTTCCAGCCGCAGGAGGACTCCTCCGAATCAACTCCCGCTCTGGCTCTCGGCCGTTTGGCCATAGAAGATTTCGCAAATGCAAGGGTCCTCGACCGACTCTTAATGTATGAGCGCCGAATCGAGCACAGTCTTTACAAAACGTTACTCGAGCTTCAACGGCTCAATCTCGTCAAAAAACTAAATACCGGTTCTGAAATTCCATTTATTAACCATTTAACCTTGGAGCGAAGCGGAAACCCCTCAGGGGAATTACCAGTAACCAGTTACCAATAACCATTTATACGATTATGCAAAACAAAGCCAATTTGCTGGATAATCAAATAAACGTAAGTTCGATTTTAACAAAGTATTATGAAAATTTACCACTTTGCACACGCGGAGAAAACAAACCCAAACAAACCCGAAGCGAATTTATCCCTAAGGGAGCGGAGATCCCTACGGGTGTGCTTCTCGGAATCCTCAAACCGGAGGACCGAAGCGGAGCGAAGGTCCCTACGGGCAAGCTTCTTGGAACCCTCAAAACGGAGGACCAATTTCTCTCTAAGCTATTTTTGTTTTTCACTTTTCTTTACTCCAGCTATAATCTGGCAATGCAGAACTGGACGATACAAAAGCTCTTAAACTGGATAACTGAATACCTTACAGGTAAAAGTATTGATTCACCGCGTCTAAATGCCGAATTGTTACTTTCCCTCATTCATGGATTAAAAGGTAAATATGGGTAAAATCTTGACTAAGGTAATAAAACTTAAGATAATCTAAATAGAAGGAACTACGGGTTCCGATTATGAAAAGGGACCGTCGAATATGGACGAAAAAGTCAGTGTGGAAATAACCAGCGAGAATAGCATCACGGTAGTTGCTTTCAAGACTGCTTCAATAAGTAATACTGAAGGGATAGCCGCTGTCTCTAAACAGATAAAGGAATTTATTGATAACAATCATCCAAACAGAGTAATATTTGACTTTGGGGAAGTGAAATTTTTCTCGTCTTTAGTGTTGGGACTGCTTCTGGAGATGCGTGCTAAACTCCAGCCGTATAATGGCGAAGCGGTGATTAGCCGGATAAATCCACAATTGCACAGGGTTTTCAAAATAACTAATCTTGATAAGGTTTTCAGATTCTTTCCGGATAAAGAAAGTGCCGTCAAAGCCGCAAATGCCAGTTAAATTTCATTTGAGTGGGGTAATATGTCATTCGAGCGAAACTTGTCCCGAGCAGGGTCGAGGGAGCAGGAATGCATACGATTAGAAAGGCCAAGTTATGTATGTTACGACACAATTTTCGATTTTTATGGTCAATAAGCCGGGTGTTCTGGCACAGGTGCTTGGTGAATTTGCGCGAGCCAAGATTAATATTTTAGCAATGACACTGATGGATTCTGTGGAACACGGAGTTATGCGGGTAGTTTTCGCTACACCGCAAGGGGCAAAAGAGGTACTATCAAAACTCAATATGCACTATAATGAGACAGATGTCTTATGCGTAAACTTAGATAATAAAGCAGGTGCGCTTGCGGCAGTGGCAGAGAAGCTGGCTAAGAACCATATAAACATTGCGTACGCATACTGCACAGCAGGCGCTAAGGGCGGACGAACAACCGGCGTTCTAAAAGTCGCCGACGTGAAGAAAGCTATGAAAGTCCTGCAGCAAAACCATAAAAATGACAGCAAGTCACAACCAGTCATCAGACGTTCGCAATCCGCAAGAAAATAGTTTTTATATAAGAACTACACAGACGTGGGTAGAACCGCAGCCGGCATTTAGTTCGCAGCAATAGGTTTGTATGAATGATTTTTTAGACTTGATTAGCGATTCCAAACAAAAACAATTGACATAAAAGACGTTTGGCTGGTATATTACGTTTTTTATTTGGAATTAGGGGCCGTAGCTCAATTGGATAGAGCATCGGACTGTCGATCCGAAGGTTGTGGGTTCGAGCCCCATCGGCCTCGT
>CAZKYA010000222.1:0-3368 GCA_964556725.1 uncultured Pirellulales bacterium | reverse complement strand
TCAAAAATACCATTTGATGCTCACCCATCAAGTATCGAAAACCCAGAATCAAGCATCAAAAATCAGTCCAGCTTACAAACGTAAATCTCATTCACGAACTCAAGTTTACTAATCTCTTCAATGACTTTTGCATCGGGTTCTTTGTCGAGACTGACGGCAAGTATGGCCTTTTGTTCAGCCGGTTTTTGCCCGACGCCCATAGTGCAGATGTTAATGTTATGTTTACCGCAGACCGTCCCAACAGCACCGATAACGCCGGGTTTATCATCGTTAAAGATAATCAGAACCGCACCCTGTGGAGTCATTTCAACATTGAATCCATCGATTTCGATAATACGCGGCAAAGTTCCACCGAAAACTGAGCCGGTTACTGTTCGCATAACCTCATCGGTAACAACCTTTGCGCTGAAACTCGCAGCTACATCCTTGGCCTCGGTATTTTTCGTTTCATTGATACTTATGCCACGCTCTTTTGCCAGAACAGAAACATTAACTATATTCAAAGGCATATCAAAATGCCGCTGCAATAGACCAATTGCAAAGGCAAGAGTAACCGGCTCGACAGCCAGTTCAGCAATTGCGCCACGATACAGCACGTTAACGCCCTTGATACGGCCTTGTATAATTGTGCTGACGAGTGTGCCGATCCGCCGGGCAAGTTCAGCATACTGGCTTACAATTGGTGACACTGCCCCAGTAGTAGGTGGTGCGTTAACGGCGTTTCTGACCGGGCCTCCCCTTATAGCATCAACAAGTATCTGAGCAGCTTCGACAGCAACCTCAATTTGCGCTTCCTCTGTACTGGCACCCAAATGCGGTGTAACAAGGCAGTTTTCAAGTTCAGCAAACCTCGTATTTTTAGGCGGCTCTTCTGAATAGACATCCAGAGCAGCACCGGCAATCCGCTTTTGAGCAAGTGCATCATAAAGTGCGTCCTCGTTAATAACTCCGCCACGCGCACAGTTAATTAACCGGACCGTCGGCTTCATCATTTTAATTTGCTCAGCATCAATCATATTCAGTGTCTGCTTGCTTTTCGGCACGTGGACGCTGATGTAATCGGCTTCCTTAAAAACCCTTTCTAATCTATCGCTTATTTCGACGCCAATTTTTTCCGCATCAGGAGGTGCGGCAAGCGGGTCATAGCCGATTATTTTCATATTGAATCCCCTTGCCATTTTAGCCACAGCCATACCGATTCTACCCAGCCCTATCAGTCCAAGGACCTTATTATTCAGCTGGTTGCCCATATATTTTTTTCTGTCCCAGGCGCCGGATTTCAAGCTGTTGCAGGCAGGGACAACATTTCGGCTCATTGCAAGTATCAAAGCCATTGTGTGTTCGGCGGCGCTAAGAGTATTTCCGCCGGGCGTATTCATTACAAGAATTCCTTTTCTGGTGGCCTGAGGAACGTCGATGTTATCGACACCGACGCCAGCCCGCGCAATTCCTTTGAGCTTGCCGGGATTGGCCAAGACCTTGGCGGTAACCTTTGTGTCACTTCGGATGATTAGGCCGTCATACTCACCGATAATTTTGGCAAGCTCATCTTCACTCACGCCGGTCTTGACAACCGGCTGCACGCCATCCATTGAATTAAGTAAGTCGATACCTTCCTTTGCAAGCTTGTCCGTAATCAGAACCTTAATCATTGTAGAACTCCAAAAAAACTTATACCTTTCTTTTTTCTATCACTGGCCACCCGCTGCCAGGGCTCGAGCTAAAGTTACAGCCCAGCCGGCAGCGACAATTACCAGCAGGGCGGCAATTATATATCTTATTTTAACTTGAGTGAAAAAACGCCTAATAAATTCAAAATATACTCCAAAAACACCCGTAAATAAAGATAAAACTGCTATGATAACCAAAACACAGCAAAATAATCCCATCGCTGGCTGAATATAAAACGCTTCGATAATCTTGCCCTGACAGAAGGCAATCATCGAAGTCGTCATTCCGCAGGTCGGGCACGGCAGGCCGAATCTCTGCTTAAAACCGCAAGGCATAAGCCACCAGCCTAAATCAACTTTGTTATTTGCCACCAACGCAAATAGGCCAAAAGTCGCAGCTATCGCCAGGAAAACAACCCCTGCTAAAATCCGCTGCTGATTTGTGGCACGGCAAAAAAATTTCTGCTTATTATTTAGTTGGTTTGGCTGCATAATTAGACTAAAATAGAGTATTGTTGTAATCCCGTCAAGGATAGACCAAAGTTATCATCGTGATTTATATATTACGAGTTACAAAAGACGAGTAACGATATGGTATTAGAGAAAAGAGATTTGAGCAGTATGTTAGAGACAGCTATCGTGGCGGCACGTCTGGCCGGGCAGCACGCTATGGAAGAAATCAACTTTATCAAGGCCTCAATAAAAAATGCCACTGAATTAGTAACACAGGCCGATGCACGATGCCAGCAGATAATTGTCGATAGAATCAAAGAGACCTATCCAGACCACGGCTTTATCGCCGAAGAAGGCACAGAAGGCAAGATATTCAAGCAGCCCCCAAGGGGAGCTGAATCCATCTGGTGGCTAATCGACCCGATAGACGGAACGAATAATTTTGCACACCAAATGCTTTTTTTTACAGTTAGTATCGCTGCAATGTATCAGGGCCAGCCAATTGTAGGCGTCATTTTCGAGCCGGCTACCGAATCGATGTTCACCGCCGTCAAGGGCGGCGATTCACAATTAAACGGCAGACGAATAACAGCAAGCGAAGAGAATATGGATAAATTCTCAAGCGCTGGCCTGGACAGCCACTTTTATAATGATATTCCTGTATGGGCCTGCGAAATTATGAAGCGGACAAAATTTCGAGTTCTGGGCTCGGCTGCTCTGCAATTCGCCTATGTCGCAAAGGGAGGACTCATCGCTAATATCACCCAGAACACAAAACTCTGGGACATAGCGGCAGGGGTCTTGATTGCTGAAACTGCGGGAGCTATTACAAGCAACTGGCAAGGTGGAAAAATCTTTCCTGTCGATCTGGACAGCTACGAAGGCCAAGAATTCAAAGTAATAACCGCTAACAAAAAAGTCCACGCAGAGATACTGAACCTCCTAAGAGGATAATTCAATATTCGACATTCAAACAGTCATTCTACACGTGATGCGGAATTCATATTTAATCCCACTTCTCCAGTGGAATTTTGTCTTGGAAATTTGAATTTCGATATTGTTTCGGATTTCGATACTTGTCCTGAGCAGGGTCGAAGGATTCGAGTTTCGGATTTACTTAAAATTACCTTGGGTCCGGCACCGGATGAAGTGCAACGATTCTTACTTTATCATCTGAGGAATAGACATTACTTCTATCGAGAATGGCTATGACTCTTTTCTGTGGGCCGTCTGTGCCGATGCGAA
>CAZKYA010000221.1:0-3415 GCA_964556725.1 uncultured Pirellulales bacterium | reverse complement strand
CTGATATTTTATTCCTGCAAAAATGATTCAATTTGTTGTTCGAGCTGAGGAATATCGTTTTCCACAACGGCCCAGACCGCATTAACGTCAATACGGAAATAATCATGCACAAGAATATTACGCATTCCGATAATTTTGAGCCATGGTATGTCAGGATGCTGTTGCTGAAAATCATCAGAAATCTTTGCGGCAGCTTCGCCGATAATTTGTAAATGATGAATAATCCAGTTTTGAACCAATTCCTCTTTTTCGAAAGTGCGTCTGCCTTTAACGGAGTATTTTTTGATATTTTCTATGGCTTCTTTAATATCGAGAATTCTTTCCCTGTCATTTCTCATAGAGGTATTGCTTCCTTAAGGACATACTCCTTAATGCGGGGTCGCAGACCTGCGGTAGTAACAACGTCAACATTTCGCCCTAACAGTTTTTGCAGGTCCATAAGCAATCCGCCGAGGTCGAACAGACTACGGCCATCTTCCAAATCGACCAGAAAATCGACATCGCTATTCGAGTCTGCTTGACCGCGTGCGACAGAGCCGAAGACTCTGACGTTAAATGCGCCGTACTTTGCGGCGAGAGCGAGTATCTGGTCGCGATATTTATCTATTATTTCAGCTATTCCCATATAATAAAGTGTAAATCCCGTGTTAATCCGTGTCAAATATAATATAAAGCTGAGTAGAATCCTTAGTGTTGCTACGCTACTTGATAAGGATTTCCGATGGTTTTAAAAATTTCTTTTCTGTTTTATTTAAACAGAAACGAACCATACTTTGCGGCTGGGCCAAGCTCTTCATTTATTCTAAGCAGCTGATTGTATTTACAGATTCTGTCGGTTCTGCAAAGTGAGCCGGTTTTTATTTGGCCGACGCCCGTGGCAACAGCGAGGTCGGCAATTGTAGTATCTTCGGTCTCGCCGCTTCTGTGGCTGATTACGGCTGTCCAGCCGGCCCTTTTGGCCATATTAATCGCCTCAAATGTCTCCGTTAACGTGCCTATCTGATTGAGCTTTATCAAAATCGAGTTGGCACAATTTAACTTGATACCTTTTTCGAGGCGTTTGGTATTGGTTACGAACAAATCGTCACCAACCAGCTGGATTTTGTCGCCGAGCTTTTTGTTCAATTTTGTCCAGCCGGCCCAGTCATCCTCAGCCAGCCCATCCTCGATTGAAATAATAGGATATTTGCTAACCCATTTAGCCCAGTGGTTAATCATATCATCACTGGATATTTTTTTCTTCGGGGCCGATTTGAAAAAGCTGTATTTTTTTGTCTTTGCATCATACATCTCAGTCGAGGCCGGGTCCAAGGCAATCGCAATGTCTTTGCCGGGTTTGTAACCGGCTTTTTCGATTGCATTGGTAACAACTTCGAGAGCTTCCTCGTTGGTCTTGAGCATAGGAGCAAATCCGCCCTCGTCACCAACCGCAGTGGAGTAACCTTTTGAGCTCAGGACTTTCTTTAATGTATGGAAAGTTTCCGCTCCCATTCGCAGCGCTTCCGGGAAGTCTTCTGCGCCGATGGGCATAATCATAAATTCCTGAAAGTCAACATTGTTATCTGCGTGCTTTCCTCCATTAAGGATATTCATCATCGGCACAGGCAGGATATTGGCACTGCAGCCGCCAAGATAACGATAAAGAGGTAAGCCCGCTGAACCCGCCGCCGCCTTTGCAACTGCTAACGAGACGCCCAATATCGCGTTTGCGCCGAGCTTGCCTTTATTATCTGTGCCATCCAGCTCAATCATCAAGCGGTCAATTTCTTCCTGCTGCATAGCGTCCAAACCAAGAACCTCGGGGGCTATCGTCTGGTTTACATTCCTGACGGCGCCGGCAACGCCTTTTCCCATATAGCGCTTTGCCTTTGAATCGCGAAGCTCAATCGCCTCGTAAGCACCCGTGCTCGCTCCGGAGGGCACCGCTGCCCGGCCGAAAGAGCCATCATCAAGCAAAACATCTGCCTCAACAGTAGGATTGCCACGGGAATCGAGTATTTCCCTCGCCGTTACATCAACAATCGTTGTGAACATTACAAACCCCTTTCAGAAAATATGAAAATCACTTCTTACACCAACTTATGATTTTGAGCTCCCAATGTCATTCCTGCGAAAGCAGGAATCTAAAAAGGCTGGATTCCGTGTCCCCTGCCAACGAATTGCTGGGGCAAGCAAGCGCGGAATGACATAAAAGGAACATGCCCACTTTGCCAGAGATTATCGACTTTTGTTGGCAGCGTCAACCCTATTAGAGACTTTTTCACATAGGTCTCCGGCGAGGCCAAAAAAAGTTTCAAGAAGTTTCCAATCGTGGTTTTTACGCAATTTTCAGTAATTTTTGAAAAACTTTGTAATCTTTTGGGCTGTTATGCGTCTATAAATATAGAGCCGCACCAATAAGGCATAAAGCCGATTGAAAAAGCGGTGCGGCCAGTCATTACCCTCCTCCAGAAAGGCCGATTCCCACAGCATCGGCCTTTTCTCTTGATTAACTTAAACCCCACGTGAAACTCACCAAAGGCGAACAGGCGTGGGGCTAAATATTCCACCTTTCAGGCGGGCTCTCTGCTCTAACAGGGTTGATTATCAACCACATAAAGATTATCATAATTACATATGCGAATTCCACTGACTAAATACGGCTGGCCACAGGTAGCTGTTTTTCCGGCTGTCATTTTTGCAACAATGGTTGTTTGCCTGATAGTTGGTATTTCATATCTGCCTGCCTGGGCCACCGTGTCAATAGAGCTGGTTCTGGCTATTATTCTGATATGGGTTTTGATGTTTTTCCGTGACCCTTACCGCAGCTGCCCTTCAGATAAAAATCTGCTGTTAGCGCCGGCTGACGGGAAGGTAACTGATATTGAGATTGCAGAGGAAGATAACTTTATCGGCGCCGATGCGATACGAATCGGGATATTTTTGAGTATTTTCGATGTTCATATCAATCGCGCGCCGTGCAACGCCAAAGTTGAAAAAATTACCTACAGACAAGGCAAATATATAAACGCCGCAAACCCACATTCCGGACGAGTCAATGAGTCCAATGACCTTTACTTAGTCAGGACCGACGGCCCCAACGACAAACTGGTCGTGCGGCAAATCAGCGGAGCGATTGCCCGGCGAATCGTTTGCGAGAAAGCAGAGGGACAAAAATTAACTGGCGGTGAGAAATTCGGAATGATAAAATTTGGCTCAAGAACAGAACTGTATGTGCCAGCCAGACAAAATGTGAAGTGTCTGGTCAAAATAGGTGATAAGGTCAAGGCGGGGCTAACACCACTTGTGAAATACGAATTTAGCCACGAAGGCACAAAGATAAAAAATAAATATATCATAAATTTTAGTGTCTTAGTGCCTTGGTGGCAAAAAGACAAAATATGAGGTATGAGAGATGCCCAGATTAAAAACCGAA
>CAZKYA010000220.1:0-3508 GCA_964556725.1 uncultured Pirellulales bacterium | reverse complement strand
TAGGGTCAACCCCTGATGAGACAGGCATACCATAGAGACGGGTTATCATTTCAAACGGTCTAACAATATTCTTATTTTCTATTTCAACGGGGATTTGCTCGCCTTCGGCTGGTTCGATTTTGGTGACATTTGCGGCATCAAATCGAGATACAATCCTTTCAAGACGTTTGTAGTTATGTTTTTTTACCCAGCCCTCGAAAATAACGGTATGCTGCGTGGCAGGTGCAGTATCCCTGGCCTGCTCTCTGCTTAACAGATTTTCGTAATGGTCGTGAAGGATTTGTAATTTTAACAGATTTTCTGCCAATGACGCTGCCTGTTCGGACAGAGCATTCAGCAGTTGCTTTGCTTTGTTGAGTTTCCCGGTATGCTGCTTTATTAAATCTGCTGCTGTTCCGGTCATCGGCTCAAAGTTGACCGGCTCAAACTCGGCTGAACGCAACAGTTTCTGCACACGGTCTGCCGCTTCATTAAGAGACGCGATAAGACAGGCATATTTGTTAGGGGTTGTCCCTATTACTTCAATTGCCCCGCCGAGCTCGCCTATTTTTTCTTCTACCTGTCCGAGCTGCCTCTGTGGTATCAGTCCTGCCCAGCAAGTCGCTGTGCGCAGCGGGCCGATTTCTTCTACAGGCGTCTGAAGAGAAGTCCAGGGGCGAAGCTGCTCAAGGGTGACATTCAAATTTTCAATCTCAGACCTTGTTTTTTCCATTTTTGCTTCTGTCTGTTCGAACTGGTCGAGGGTTTTCAGGATTTGGTCGCTTTGACGAATGACCTCGTTGTATGACTTATTATTGACGACTGCTCGCGGTGAAAAGACGCCGGCAAGACCTTTTTTGTCTTGAGCGTAATTTTTAAGAGATACGATACACTTTTGCAGCCGATTTGAACGCTCTTCAATATCTTTGGGCCTTTCTGCAGCGGCAGTAAGCTCTGGCATATCCTTTGTGACCATGGCCTGCTCTGCATTTAGTATCTGGCAGATGCCTTCAGTCTGCAGTGCTTCGAGAAGCTCGGAGGCCTGCGAACTGTGACTAATAATCATAACTTTTGCCATTTGGGCGATGGCCATAGTAACCTCAGAATTATCACAAAATGCCGGATGTCATTGTGCTTTCTTCGCTTCGGTGGACGGTTTTGTGATGTAATCCATTACTTTTTCAACCGCAGTTGCAATTTTATCCGCTGATTTTTTTCGCAACTGCTGGCTTTTATTTTCGGCCTGGGCTTTTAGCTTTTGCACATCGGCGTGGGCCTGCAACTTTGCTCCGGCGACGGCGGCCTCGATTTGCTTTTTCCTATGTTGGGCGGCCTGTTCGAGAAGCTGCCAGCGGTGCTGATGGGCCTTTTCAGCTAATCCGGCTGCATCGGCTTTGGCCTGCTCGATAATTTCTTGTGCCCGGGCTTCGGTCTGCTTGATTTTCCTTATCAATTCCATATCTATCCTTGATATATAAGCGCAAACTTATAGAAAACGGTAATTTATAGTATTATTCGATAAAAGGCAAGAAAACTTTAGAGGCTTTTGGCTCGTGACTCTGAGTTTTGGCCACGAAGACACAAAGGCACGAAGAAAATAGTTAATTGGTTAATTAGAGAATTGGTTAATTAGTGAAAAGTTAAACGATTCAATGAAGAAGGGATAAAATCCAAAATCGCAGCTAACGAGAAGCTCAGAAGTTTCTGAAAACGCGGGCGTTTTCAGAAATCGGTTGGAGCGTGTGGTCAGGGTATTTTCCTCGAAACGGTTGTTTTAAAAAGTCGAGCACCATCGGTCTTCATAACTCGTTTATACAATTGGGCCTACTGCCCGAGTAACGCTTGAAGTCTGCGTATGCCTTACAGCTCAGCCGTAGATTACTCCTGTATGAGAGATTGCCCATCAAGGCGATCAGTGGGCTGCGGTATTGCCACAAGTTTCTCCACACCCTGCGCAGAGTGCGCGACATCGAATAGAAGTTCCGGTCGCAGGAGACCATTTCTTCGATGATGCCGTCCAGAGACAAATGCTTATACCGAGCTACAGGGAAGGTTAGTGTGTAATATTTCCAGTCTTGTGGGAACGTATCGAGTGCGATGCGTCCCTGCGATGTCATCTGGTCCCACAGGCGCGTGCCGGGCAGGGGAGTCAAAAACAGCACGTTGAGATTGTCCACACCGTAATGAGTTGCCACCTCGGCGATACGTTCACCAATGCCCGGTTCGTCTACGTCCAAACCGATGATAAAGGAACCCACTACCAGAATGTTGTGGCGTTGTATTCGCCGTACGGAGGCGCGGAAGTCCCGTCCTTTCATAAGGTTGAATTTCTTGCCGACCTCCAGAAGCCCTTCCGGCGAGGGCGATTCAAAGCCGATGAAGACGCCTCTGCACCCTGCCTTCGCGGCCAACGCCAGAAGTTCTTCGTCATCGGCGAAGTTAATAGTGGCCTGGGCAATCCATTTCTTTCGCAGTTTTGCCTTTGCCAAGGCGCGGAACATGTCTTTGGCGCGGGCGATGTGTTCAGGGCGCGTTCCGATGAGGTTGTCGTCCACCACCAGAACACGTTTTTCACGAATCGACTGGAATTCCCGAACGACATCCGCAATGGGGCGGTGCCGGTACTTGGCGCCGTTAAACGCCGTAACGCTACAAAAGCTACAGTTCAAGGGGCAGCCGCGTGTAGTCTGAATGGCTCCGAAGGCATATCCCGAAGCCAGCAAATCATGGCGAGCAAGCGGGACTCCGTTCATCTCGGCAAACCCCCCGTCATACCATCGCTTCAGACTGCCATGCCGAGCGTCCTGCAGTACCCGAGGCCAGACGCTTTCAGCTTCCCCTGTTACAACCGAGTCCACATGCTCAATGGCCTCGTCCCTGCATAAGGTTGCGTGAATTCCTCCTATAACGACGGGTACAGCGAGATTGCGGAAGTAACTGGCCAGTTCATAGGCGCGGTTCGCCTGTGATGTGAAAGCGGTAATGCCCACCAGGTCAGGCCGAGGCATCACCTGATAGTTCGGAGCTCCGAGGTTCTCGTCTACGATCGAGATTTCCCAGCCCGGTGGGGTCAGGCCCGCCAGGACCATAAGGCCCAGTGGTTTCCACACACGGTAACGATTCCAGCGGCTCTCCTTGACATTGACGATGCTGACAAGCGGGTTTGATGGGTTGATTAGATATAGTCGCATGGCATATGTTCACTAATGGCTATGGATTTTCTGTTCTCGTTCTTTTACTCACTACTGCTTTATGCCTCAATTACAATTCATTGGACTAACAATCGAGCTCAGCGGCCCGGCTATTTTGCTTCGATTTTGCGCAACAAAACGAAGCAGCGGGCTTCCGCCGGAGCACATGTTTTGGTAACATCTTCTTTTAATCACAAGTCTAACTATAGCCGAATCTTTTGTCAAGGACCGCAGCCAGCCAATAATAGGTGGCTGTCTCAGTTACGTTCGTTGGCCAGATCCCTCGCTTCCTCCTTCGCTGAAGCTACGGAGGACTGGGCGGTCGGGATGACAAAAAG
>CAZKYA010000219.1:0-3601 GCA_964556725.1 uncultured Pirellulales bacterium | reverse complement strand
AGGGTCCTTAACGTTAAGAGCAATGTGTTCGAGACGTATTCTATTTTTGTTATCCATAATGCTTTAGGTCCTCATTTATAAAGCTGCTTTTATTCTCTTTGGCTGGTCATTTTCATAAGATTGAAAAAGCCGTCACTTTTTACACAAGGTTTGCTTAATGGTTCTCAGTTCAAGAAGAACCCGCCGTAAACTCCGAGTCGGCGACAGCCGACTGTCACGGTCACAGGTCCAATCTATGGGGAATTCCTTTATTCTGTAGCCCTCTTTTTGGGCCCGCAGTATGATTTCTATATCAAAAGCAAATCCATCGGTGATACATTCGCCAAACAAGTGCCTTGCGACGTCACCTCGGTGTATCTTGAAACCGCATTGCGTATCGGTAAGTTCAGCGGGGATTTTCAAATCGTGAATCACAAACCAGTGGAATATTTTAGAGCAAATTCGCCGGTATAAACTCTGGGGCTTTTCAATGTGGGAGCCTTGTATTTTTCTCGAGCCGTGCGC
Source organism: uncultured Pirellulales bacterium (assembly GCA_964556725.1). GTDB lineage: Bacteria > Planctomycetota > Phycisphaerae > Sedimentisphaerales > Anaerobacaceae > CAZBWE01. The sequence continues at coordinate 3,097 of CAZKYA010000219.1, read as the reverse complement.
TATATCACATACCCCGCTTTTCAGTAATCCAATGCCGCATAAAACATCCTCGTAAGGCACACAACAGCCGCTGTCGGCAAACAGCACGTATTCACCGCTTGTTTGCTTAATAGCTGTGCGAATGGCGTAACCTTTGCCCCGATGTTGCTGTAAACTGATAACCTTTAGTTTTATGCCCGAGGGGATTTTAACGTTTTTCGCGGCTTCGGCGGTGTTGTCATCGCTGCCGTCATCAACGACTATGATTTCTCCTGCAAAGTGATTGCCTTGTAAGAACGTCGCTGCTGCCTCGATGTCGCGTGGAATCTTTTTGCTTTCGTTAAGTGCCGGTATGACAATAGATAAATTCATATAGTCCGTTTCTCAATTAAGAAAGCGGTTCACTGCCTGGTTGTTTTATGTTGAATTATTGAAACTGCCTGGATTAAGGCGCAGGCAGTAAAGACCTTCCAGCAAAGATTACTATTTTTGCTGGCGATATACCAAGCACGGTTATATCATAACCGAAAAAGGCAGAAATGAAAGGAGAAAAAATGCGTAAAGCATGGTTTCGGCTGTTGATTATTATCCTGGCAGTGACGATTTTGGGCGGGGACAATGTTCAGACAAGGGCCGCTCAGAAAAAACCTGTCCCCACAAGGAATGTAATCCTGATAGGATGGGATGCTGCTCAGAGAAACCACGTTAAAGAATGCCTGGCTCGAAAGGAGCTTCCGAATTTAGAGAAATTGTCTCACGAAGGTTCACTCGTGGCGATTGATATTATTAGAATGACACAAACAAAGCCCGGCTGGGCGCAAATCCTGACCGGTTACGAGCCGGAAGTTACCGGTGTATTTAGTGATGACCGTTATCAGCCCATACCGAAAGGACTGACTATCTTTGAGCGGCTGGAGGAGCATTTTGGCCCGGAGAACATCATTACTGTTGCTGTGGTTGGTAAGAAGGGCTATATTGGCGCACCGCAAAAAACTGAAATCAAAGACGAGGCCAACGAGCTCAAGAATAAGCAGGCGGGGGCCAATATCATCGAGGAAGATGGTGTCAAGTACCGCGTTGTTCCGGGCAAGCCGTACTATTACACCAAAGATAGTATGGACTTGTTCGAGGATAGTCTGATACTGGATGAAAAGGTGGGTATGCGAGCAATGGAATTGCTCGAAAAATACAAGGATAAGCGGTTTTTCTTCTTCGTTCATTTCGCCGAGATAGACGAAAAGGGGCACCAATATGGAGAAAATTCAAAAGAATATAACGATGCGCTTATATCTGCGGATACCTGGACAGGCAAGATTATCCAAAGGCTGGAAGAATTGAAACTTTACGACAAGACCTTAATCTACGTTACCGCTGACCACGGATTCGATGAGGGGATGAAGGGCCATAGTGATGCTCCGTATGTTTTTTTGGCCACCAATGACCCTGAAGTGATGCGCCGGGGCAAACGTGCAGACATCACTCCCACGATACTTGAGAGATTCGGCTTAGACCTCAGCAAGATTGCCCCGCCGTTTGATGGCCATCCCCTGACAAGGCCTTACAAGCCACCCGTCTGGTGAGAACAAACTCGTGCTACTTCGCAGAATAGCAATGGAGAATTAATTCGTATAAAAAAACCAATTTTATACATAGACCTGGTAAATTGATAGAGCGTTGCAAAAGAAAAACGGCCAAAAGTAATAATCTTTTCTTGCGGTTTGGTGCAAGAAATGATATAATATTATACGCTTGCATGCGATTCGGGTGCTGTAGAGGTGAGATTTGACTCGTCTCGGCGAAGGCTCGCCGAGACGTAGCCGGAAAAGTTAATACGGGGGCGAACGGCTTCGACCGGATGGCGGATAGTCAAGCTGCATGCCCAGGACGCCGGTTGGCCTGGCTAATCATCCGGCAACAAATTTAAGTGGCAACTACCAGTTGCGCATGGCTGCTTAATTAGTAGCCCGTCCTGCCGGACCTTGCCTGTGGGTCTGGTAAGGGCGTTAAATAGCAGGCTTTGCTGAGTCGGTTGTTCGGGCCGATAAGGTGAGATTTAATCCCGAAATAGCCGAGCTAAAAGCCTGTCGTTTGGCGTTTAGCGAGGTAAAATACAATAAAGCGACTAAGCATGTAGACGCTTGTCTTGAAACATCTCGGGACGGGGGTTCAAATCCCCCCGCCTCCAGTTCGTAAGTTCTTTAACAACAATGATTTATAAAAGTCGACCTTGAAGGTATATTATTTTTTCATATCTATCTTTCGTTTTAAAAGCTAATGGCAAATGTTGACCTACGATGGAAGAACACCCGAGACATCATAGAGTTCAATAACCTTGTTATCAATGGAAGATATAATATTAGGACGGTCATCTTTGTCAGACCCCTCACTTAATAACTGTCGAGTTAAATCAGCGATTTTGGAGCATAGATCCCGATTCTCTCCGGACTGCCAGGTTGGAACAGGAAAGTTACGCATTATATTGACTCGATAAGAGTGCCACCCTGAACCCAAATTGGGCATACGATTTTGGCCCCACACCTTAAATATACTGCTGTTGAGAACACCAAGCAGGAAATAGGTATCGATGGTGTTTCCGTCGGGGCACAAGATAACAACACTGTTGTTACACAGAATATGCCCATGCTCGTCCAAAGCGAATCCACCTCCAGAATTAACGACGCTTGCGACAAGCTTTGGACTTTTCATTATTTGGGAGATCTCTACGCCTCTAAATGCGTACCACGGCTGCCCGGTCTTCAATTTTCTGGAACTCAGTTTTTCTCGACAAGACATCAAATACCTGTATACACGAGGAAATTTGGTGCTAAATATATCCTCAGCAATTACTTTTCTTGTATTGTCATAAGGAAATATACACAACGTTTGGGGAACCGCAGCAGAATATCCTTTAATATGACGACCCCGTAAAATGGGCCTCAAAACTGAAGATTCAAATACAAATATATCATTCAGAAAACGACTTTCAGCGAGTACTAATCGCGAATTCAAATCCTCTACGTTTCTTAAAAGAAATACGTCGTCGGCTCCTGTAGCTACGCCAAAACGAATTTTAATCAGCAGCTTGCCAAGAGGAATGCCAACCGATTCAATTTTGGAC
>CAZKYA010000218.1:0-3628 GCA_964556725.1 uncultured Pirellulales bacterium | reverse complement strand
GCAGACGCGCAAGCCTCAGGAGCTTGTGGGCTTTAGCCCATGGAGGTTCGACTCCTCTCATCCGCACTTATCCTGTCTTTTTGTCCTCTATCCGCAAAGGACTCAACTATTTAACGAAAATTCCATATATAGGCCGATAATATACTTGGCTCTTAATACATGGTCCCCGCTGAGGCGGGTAGCAGTGAAATAAAATGTTTAGCTATGTCTGAAATCTTGCAAAGGTTCGAACGGTCGGCGGTAAGTTTTAGCCCTGCGGTTTTAATTGGCGCAGGGTTAGCGGCTGTCTTGCTCGGATTGTTTCTCTGGATTGGAGGGTTGGGTTTTAGAAAAATCCTGGTTGCAATTTTAGGCGCTGTTACTGGTGCTATTTGTGGATTCTTTATCGTTGGAAATAATATTGTAGTGGTGGCTTTGGCAGCAGCCGCTGCTGTCGTTGCTGCAATTATTGAAAGGATATTTATCATAATTCTGGCGGCCGCCTTAGCAGCGGTTTTTGCCTTGATTATCTTGACTGGCCCATACATTGAAAATTCGCAGGCACCTATACCAATAACTCAGGCCCCAATAGCAAAGCCGGCCTTGACCGTCAGTGTTCGTGGTAGTTTGAAAGTTATGAATACTTATGCACTTGATTGTTTCAACGTTATAAAACAGGCCTCCGCAAAGTTGCCGTTGAATAGATGGATAATGATAGCAGCGGTGTTGGTAGTTGTTATAGTGGCTGGACTTCTATTGTGGCGCTTAACATTCGCCTTTTCCTGTGCGGCTTTGGGAACGATGCTTATTTTTGCCGGAATGATTTTGCTTTTATTGTATAAAGGTAGTGCTCCTGTTAGTCGCATTTTTCACGGCAGCTTGTTTTATCTGATAGTTTTTATTGCTATGATATTTTTTGGCACGCTTGAGCAGTTGTTACTTTGTAAAGATGTAAAAAGACAATCGACAAGGAAAAAGCAGGCGGGTAAGGATGAGCAGGGCCCTGTGATGAAAAAGCATGACTGGCGAACTGAATAGTCCCGTCTCTAATTTATTTTGGCTTGCTTGACCCTTGTCCGCCATTCGTGTGGCGGAGGCGACGCAACGGCGGCGTTACCTTAAAAAGTAGAATTTATTAAGGAGTCAAATAATGGATTGTGCTACTATCATTGCACAGGCAGTTGAAGCCACCAACGGTGCAACGGAAGCTGCGGAGCAGGCAGTTATCCCGATTGATTTGATTTGGCAGCAAATAACCTCGCTCGGCAAGGTTGAAGCCTTCACCTTCGTATCTTTCGGTGTGGTTTGTCTTTTTTATGGCTGGCGCATCTTTAAAATACTGGTGGCGATAAGTTTTGCTCTGCTTGGCCTATCTGTCGGAATTTATATGAACAACCTGCTGATTGGAGGAAATGAAGTCTGGCTGGGAATTATGTGTATGGTGCTTTTTGCGGTTTTCTCTGTGCCGATGATGCGATGGGGGGTGTGCCTTTTAGGAGCGGGTGCCGGCGGCGTTATCACTGGCGGTTTATGGCTCGCCATCAACCTGCCGCAGCAATACATCTGGGCTGGTGCTCTTGTTGGTGTTGTCGCTGGTGGTATGATTTCGTTTATTGTATTCAGAGTTTCTGTTATCCTTTTTACCAGTTTAATTGGAAGTGCTTTGGTGGTAGTTGGTGTCTTGGCCATTATATACCACTATCTCGGTGTAGCTGAGAAAGTTGAGGAGCTGGTTCTTATTCAACAATGGTTTCTGCCCACTGTGCTGGCGGGTCCTACTGTAATTGGTGTTATCCTGCAAAATAGATTGGTAACGAGTTCAAAAAGCTGGAACATCTGAACCTTAAAGTTTATACCTGTGTTTTATTTGGGGTTCTCTCTGTTATTCTGAGCGAACCTGTCCTCCATTAGGAGTCCATAGGACTGAGTGGAGTCGAGGGAGCGAAGAATCTGGCCAACGAAGTCAGTGCACTGTCATTGCGAAAAACGAAGTAAGCTTGTCCTGAGCGCAGCCTGCACTGAGCCTTGTCGAAGTGTCGAAGGAAAGCAATCTCAAAAATACTTCGCCCCGTGATTATTATGGATTCTTATTCTGCTGGTGCTTCTCCATCAGATTTTATCCTTGCAAAATCATCTCTTCGGCCTTATAATTACACGTTCAGCCCCAATTTATTGGGGGTCATTATTACATCGAGAAACGAGAAATGTTTGAATCGTTAACCGAAAAATTCAATTCTGTTTTCAGGTCACTATCCGGCCGGGGTAGAATCACTGATGCCAATGTCTCTGACGCTATGCGGGATGTCCGCAAGGCCCTCTTGGAAGCCGACGTCAACTACAATGTCGTAAAGCAGTTCTGTAAAGATGTCACCCAGGCCGCCATTGGTGCCGAAGTCATAAAGAGTCTTCATCCCGGCCAGGTTATGGTAAAAATCGTCAACGATGAGCTGACCAAATTGATGGGTCCGGTCGATACCCGCATCTATTTTGTCTCGCCGGGACCCACAATAATTATGTTAGCTGGCCTGCAGGGTGGCGGCAAAACCACCACCGCTGCTAAGCTCGGAAAATATCTCGTCGCAAATGGCAAGAGACCGCTTCTCGTTGCCGATGACCTGCGAAGACCTGCAGCCATTGAGCAGTTGGTTATCCTCGGCCAGCAAACAGGCATCGATGTCTATAAAGAAGACAGCAAGGACTCCATCAAAGTTGCCAAAAACTCTGTCAAATACGCTAAAGAAAATGGCCACGATGTAGTCGTCCTCGACACCGCAGGTCGGCTCCATATTGATGAAGAGATGATGGCCGAGATAGCCAATGTCGCAAAGGCCGTCACCCCGCATCAGATTTACCTCGTCTGTGATGCGATGACCGGCCAGGACGCTGTAAATTCCGCAAAAGAGTTTAACGAGCGTCTTGAGCTTGATGGCGTCATACTTACAAAGCTCGACGGCGACGCGAGAGGTGGTGCCGCCCTGAGCGTAAAGGCCGTCACAGGAAAGCCAATCAAGTTCATCGGTGTCGGCGAAAAGCTCGATAAGCTCGAAGAGTTCCACCCGGACCGTATGGCCAGCAGAATCCTCGGCATGGGTGATGTCGTAACGCTCGTTGAGAAGGCACAGGAGCAATTTGAAGCCGAGGAAGCGGAGAAAATGCAAAGGAAAATGGCCAAGGGCACCTTCGGCTTTGATGACTTCTTAAAGCAGATGCAGGCCGTCAAAAAAATGGGTGGCCTGAAAGATATGCTCAAAATGATGCCAGGCATGGGACAGCAGCTCGGAGGCCTCGACCTTGACGGCTCAGAGCTAAAGCAAATGGAGGCAATCGTCTATTCTATGACTCTTGTCGAACGTCAAGACCCGGATATTATAGATTCATCCAGACGAAGACGAATTGCTGCAGGGGCCGGTGCCCAGCCCAATGATGTTTCCGGTTTGGTGAAGACATTCAGACGCAGCCGCGATATGCTCAAGGCCCTCAGTGGCGGCACCTTTGGCGGGCTTAAAAGTTTATTCTCTGGCGGCTTAAATATGAGTACGTTAGGTGCTGCTATGTCCGCTGGCAGAAAAATAAAGCAACGCTCAAGACGAAAAAGAAAAATCATTCGAAAAGGAAAAATAAAACGACAATAGTTCTTTTATTTAGCCCC
>CAZKYA010000217.1:0-3640 GCA_964556725.1 uncultured Pirellulales bacterium | reverse complement strand
TCACTCCACAATTGCCATCCTTTGCTCTGAGCGAAGCGAACCAACGCAATACGATATCCGATTTTAATAATGGGTAGATACCCAAGCCAATATCACCCTTTTAACAGGTTTTCAGGCACATTTTTTACGAATCAAACGGATGGTGACAACCAAATACATAAATAATTTTCCAAAATTCTCCTTGACATTGCTCACTGAATAAGTTATGGTCAAACCAAATGGGGAAGTGGCAGGAGGCCCTATTAGAAGAGTGCAGGAGGCCGGTTTGTCTATCATATTCACCACTTCCAAGCAGTATTGTTAAGCGATAGTGCCATTAAATCGTAGAGGAACGGGAATTTGGCCCCGCTACGAGTTTTTCCTATTCTGGTGGTATCGCAGCAGGATTTGTTTTCAACTACGCAGACGCAGAAAACCATAGATTATTAGGTACTTTTTGCTACTTGGCTCGAGTACGGTTGGTTTATGCAGGAGGCATTAAACGTCCTTGCAGGAGGCAGGAAATGACCGACTTTGACCTGGATAGCATAATGGCTCAGGATGGCTATATCCCAGGGGTTCCGGCCTGGGGCATAACCGAAGATTATGACAGTGACGCCGAACTTTGCACTAATAGCACTTGCCAGATGTGTGGCCATAAAGGTTTAGATATCAAGCCGTTTCTTGACTGGTCCGCACAGAGCTACAAAGCTTTTGCTGAGTGCCCTCAATGTGGAAGTATTAAGGAACTTTAAGCCCCTCATTAGAAGCAAGTTGTCGGCTAATTCCCGACCTAACAATTGGGCCGTAGGTTGGCAAGTCCAGCGAAAAAATCACCTTAGATTATTCTTTAACCCATAAAAATTATTTTTTTTATCGGACTTTTTTCTTGACATCTCAATTTTAATATGTATATTTGTGGTATATCAAGGAGGAGTGGTAGTGGTAAGGAAGCCTTTTTTCCTGCCAAGCTTTCCTCCATAAATAAAGCAGTTGTATCTAATTACAACATGGATTGGCCGTGGGCCTGCTTTGTAGGAAGGTGGTGAGAATGCTTGTTTTTAACTCCTGCCAAATCCACTCCATAAAAACTGCTGTTTCGTAGTGTGAATTGCGAAATGCCCAATTAGTCAAAGGAGATGACAATGGCAAATCATCAAAAGGATTGCATATTGATGAAGCAGGCGATATCAAAGCTTCTTGATTCTCAATGCGTGCAAGTGCCCAAAAACAGCGCCCTTCTACAGGTGCTTCAACCCACCGCGCAAAAACCCCCTAATTACGCTGGCACCCTCCCAAAAGCCGCTGGTCAGGTCGGCCAGCAACGGACAGAGCAGCAGAGAAAAAACAGCCCTTTGGTGAAAAAGACTACTAAAAAAACTGGTGGCAAAGTATTGGTCCTTATCGGCTGGATTCTTCTGGTTTTAAATGCCCTGGTGGTGCTGGGCAGTTTATATCACGGAACGAAACTGCCCCTGAGTTTACACGCTATAGAAAACACTAACGGCTGCCTATTTCGGATGTGTATGCTGGCACTTGGTGCATTTATTTTGGGTTGGACCACTTGGTTATACCTGAGGAACAAACCCTACGAGACCATAACCGTGCCGCTTCTTACCACCATTGCTTTGGCTGTATCATTGACATTCTTGGTAAAGGAATCAGGTGATGGAATTACTAATAAACGAGGATTAGGCCGAAACCTTTTAAGCTCTTTCTCCACCACGACGACACCGGTGTATCGACTCGTAACCGGCATTCTCTACAGCAATGACAAACCATCCGCTGTAATTGGTAACCGAATCGCATATGAAGGAGATACTCTTCAGGGAATCAACGTAGTTAAGATATACAAAGACAAGGTTGAGTTTGAAAAGGACGGTAAGAGGTGGATACAATCAATAGAAGACAAGCCAGCGACTTATGAGAAATGAACCACCCATATATAATCCACTTTCGCTCTATTGACCGTAAAACCCTTTTCTAAGCGCACCTCTGATTCCTGCAAATGAGTTTTCGAGTTTTATTTTTAGCGTTTTTTTCTTGACACCCTATTCTTAAATAGATACTCTTTCTGTTGTGTTCAAGGAGGAGTCTTCTGGTTTCATGCATAGTTCTCTCCTCCGCAAAAGGTGGTCTTTGTAGCAAAGACTGCGGATAACCTTAATCGGCTGAGTGAGTAAATAATGGCAAATCGTAGAAGGCGGTAAGCAAGGCGTTACATATACCGGCAGGTTCTCGTCGCAAGTTTACGGTGTAGAATGAGAACAATAGCAATAGTGAATCAAAAAGGTGGTTGTGGCAAGACAACCACTGCCATAAATACCGCAGCAGCTTTTGCTGCGTTGGCAAAGCACGTCTTGCTGATTGACCTCGACCCTCAGGCACACGCCACAAGGGGATTGGGCTGTGAACCTAACGCCCTGGGTAAAACAATTTATGACGTTATTACCGATGGGCAGGTTTCACTATCCACCGTGGTAATAGGAACGAACGTTGAATGGCTTGACCTGGCACCTTGCAATGTCTTGCTCGCAGGTAGCGAACCAGAACTGAGCAATGTTCCTCAAAGAGAGTCCATCTTAACCAGGAAGCTTAGAGTGGTAAGCGACAGATATAACATGTGTATTATCGACTGTCCGCCGACGCTCGGCATCCTGACTCTCAACGCACTTGTCGCAAGTACGGATGTCATTGTCCCTGTTCAAGCGCATTACTACGCCCTGGAAGGCCTGAAGCAGCTGCTCGAAACCATTCGTATTATTAGAAGGCGTTTCCCATATTGTTCCCTGGATGTGCTCGGACTATTGTTGACTTTTTTCGAAGAAAGAACCGTCCTCAGCAGACAAATTCAACAGCGAATGTGTAAACTTTTTGGAGATTTGGTTTTTGATACGGTCATTCACAAGTCCATCATGCTGGCTGAAGCCCCAAGTGCCGGTAAATCTATCTTCACATACGCACCACAAAGTAGAGGAGCTGCCGATTATATGTCTCTGGCTGAGGAGATACTTGATGACACCGTCTGGGCTGAGGAGATTACCAATGCCAAAATATAGGGTAGGACTACAAAAGGAATTTTCAGAGATTTTCGATGGCGTGTGGATTCCGAAAAGAACCCGCGCAAAAAAACCTCCGGCTGCCCCCGAACAAAAACAGCAGCAAAAAAGGCAAATAGAAAATATAATTGCTGCAATGAAATGTGCCAAAGATTTCCAATGTTACAAATCGGGATTTCAGAACCTCTGTAAGGCAAAATTAATCGCAGGCACCGGTTTAGTCGAATGTTTACCGGAAAATCAACAAGCCTGTGAATTCAAAACATCTTTTATAGACAGGACTTTTTGTAAGTGTCAACTTCGATGCTATATCGCCAAAAACCTTCGTAAATAAATAATCGCATTTCCAGTCACAACCCCTGAATCTGCGCTTAAAATTCAACCATCAAGATTGACATCTCTGCGTATGGCTGTTCTAATTCTCACGTTATGGGTTGCAATCCGAATAAAATACGAAATACGAGCGACCAGCGACGCTTGTCCGCCACAGCTTCCACCCTCCGTCCCTTAGGGACTGCGGAGGACGGGTCAGCGAAGGCGGAAGCAACGAGATACGAACGTATTGCCATAATCGGCGATGGTGGGATGGCCACCGTTATGGC
>CAZKYA010000216.1:0-3718 GCA_964556725.1 uncultured Pirellulales bacterium | reverse complement strand
GGAAAAGGAGAGAACCCGCCCCTCAGCCTTGTCGCCCAGTGGAAAGGCCCTGACCAGGTCTCCTGCCTCGTCTCGGAAAAATCTCATTTCCTGACCGACGACCCGAACACCCCTGCCCGTCGAAAGGAAATTGTCATCCTCGACTCTGATGGAAATTTGAAACAAATATTGAGCAAAGACTGGCCTGACGAACTGCTAAAATACGATTGATTCTTACACTCGAAACACCGGCAAAAAGGCCGGGCCTGGTTGGCTCGGCCTTTTTAACTGATTAGTGATTCCTTCGATTACACTCAGGACAGGTAATGATAAATGATTATTGAAGGATGCGGTAAAAAACCCTCAATAACTGCGGGGAAAAGGGACCCCCGCGTAAAACGCGGGGCTAAATATAAAACACCTAAATACGCTGAAAAACTGGGGCACAAAAAAACTGTTGCAACTTTTTCGTATTTCGTATATCGTATCCATTCTCCGTAGTGCCGTAAAGCATCCCTTCGGGACTACGAAGGATAAATTGCGAATTGCGTAAAAGCGAAAGGGCATATAAAACACTAAAATACAAAAAAGGAGCAGAATCCGATGGAACCAATTGCAGAGCCAGGAATCAATTTATTCGGCGATAAATTGCCATCTATGGATGAAATTAAAACACTCTCTGATTTCGTCCACTCCAGCGAGGCCAATCAGATAAAGTTTGCCGAACAATTAGAATCCAATATGTCCAGGACCTCAGCAAATGCCCGGCTGGCAGTGGGCATCGGGCTATTGATTTTAGGCAAAAACAGCGAAGCGGTGGAGAAGCTGGAAAAAGCCGACGACTGCAAAGAAAAATTCATATACCGTGCCTATGCACTTCGCCGATTAGGCAAGTTCGAAGAGGCAATCAAAAACCTGCAAAAAAGCGTCGATTACGAGTCCGATACATTAAACATAACGCTGGAAAAAGCAGCTACCTACCGTCATGCAGGAGATTTTGACGCCGCAGCGAAAGAACTTAAAAGCTGCGGAAATTTCGAAAAAGTAAGCGCCGAATACCACTACCAGCTTGGTCGTCTTCAGGATGTCCAAGGGCTTTATGAGCAGGCGATGGACAATTACAAAACAGCGTTGGAATTAGCCCCGGGCCATCAAAGAGCCCTTTTCCACCTGGCTTATCGGTGCGACCTATCCGGCGATGAACAGGCAGCTATCGACTACTACAAGCAAATCGCTTCAACCGCCCCGGTTTATGTAAGCGCACTGCTTAATTTAGCTGTGCTCTACGAAGACAGAGGTGATTACGACAAAGCAGCTCAATGCGTTGAAATGGTGCTGGAGTATCATCCAAACCACCAAAGAGCAATCCTGTTCCAAAAAGACATCGAAAGCTCGAAAACTATGATATACGACGAAGAAAAAGAAAAGAAGAAAACCCGCAAAAGCCAAATCCTCGAAACGCCAATTTCAGATTTTGAGCTTTCAGTTCGCAGCAGAAACTGCCTTAAAAGAATGAATATTAACACGGTGGGCGACCTTCTGAATATTACAGAGGTAGAGCTGTTATCCTACAAAAACTTTGGTGAAACCTCTCTTGGAGAAGTAAAGACCATCCTCGGAACAAAAGGATTACGGCTTGGAATGGCTCTGGAGGAAAAACAGTCTTTGGCAGCAGAGACAACCGAAGGTGGAGGCACACAACATGAATATGAAGGGCTGTTGAGCAAATCTGTGGAAGACCTCAAATTATCGGTGCGTTCGCGAAAATGTATGCAAAAGCTCAACATTCGGACACTCGGAGATTTGATCCAGAAAACAGACGCCGAACTTCTCGGCTGTAAAAACTTCGGCGTCACAAGCTTAAATGAGATTAAAAAAGCCCTCGGCAACCTTGGATTATCACTACGAAGCTTAGACTGAGTAATTGACTATTTATTATTGATTATTTTCTATTGATTATTTTTTAATGTCTTTTTTAACTATCACCCAAACAACCGCAAATCGCAGCAAGGTCCTGCCCTACATAATACTGTCAGGAATCCTTCTTCCTTTTCTGATGTTGTTTGTCGGCTGTAAAGCAAGGCAGATTGTCAGGCCGACTCCTCAGATGGATGTCGAACCACAGTTCTGGGTTCGGGTCTTACTGCTGGACGATGTGCCGGAATGCTCGCTTAAAGCCGACTCTTCCTTCAGTATCATCAACGCACAAACACAAATGTTAGAAGGCCTTTTTGGCCAAATTGATGAACCAATAAAAGCAACTGTTTCAGCCGGCAGAATTACAGTCGGCGGTCGGCAGGTCGCAAGCAAGGAAGTAATAATTGAGCCCGATACCCCCTACATCTTTAACCTAAACGGCGACGACTACCGCGGCAAATTAAAACTCATAGTCAATTCCAGCGGTGACTCTTTCGACGGCGTAAATCTCGTACCGCTTGAGCCGTACCTGGCAGGAGTAGTTGGAGCCGAGATGCCCGATTACTGGGAGCCGGCAGCACTTCAAGCACAGACAATCGCCGCACGGACCTATTGTCTCTATTACAAAAAACAATTTGGCTACAAACGCCACTGGGACGTCCAAAAAACACAGGCAAATCAGGTTTACCTCGGTGCAGGTGCTGAGTCAGCTCAGATTTGGGATGCCATCAATAAAACATACGGTAAGGTTCTGGTCTGTAAAGGCGCCGACGGCAGTGAAGATATTTTCCCCGCCTATTACAGCTCGACCTGCGGCGGGCACACAGAAAACAGTGAAAACGTACTCGGCGATTCTTTTGAAGCACTCGTCGGCGTGCCGTGCTCTTATTGTCAGGATGTGGCCAGACTCAATGTTTTTTTCTGGCCTATGGCTCAATTCGACAAGAGCTATGTTACAAGTAAACTATTACAAAAGTACCCAAATCTAAAGCGTCTTGGAAAAATTACAAATATCACAGCAGTCGAACAAAGTGAATATGGAAAATTCGCGCGCCTGACCAAAGTAAAACTTCTGGGCTCAACAGGCGAGAGTGATTTTTTGAGAGCCGAGGACTTACGGCTGACAATCGACCCAAGCGGTCAGAAGCTAAAAAGCACAATCTGCCAAATCATCGATATGGGAGACAAATGGGCGTTTTCATTGGGCAGAGGTTGGGGTCACGGCGTAGGGATGTGCCAATGCGGCGCTGAAGGTATGGCAAGACAAGGAAAAACCGCAAATGAGGTACTTCAATATTACTACCACGGCTCTCGGATAAAAACAATTTACTGATTCAAACTGACCGAATTTTGTTTTTTTAGAACAAGAACCCCCCAATAAATTAGGGGCTAAATATAAGTGACGATTTGTTCCGCTAACAACACAGGTATCAATAAAATGAGTAACTTTGAGGTTCTCTTTCAGTATTCCGGAGCAGAAGCGCGGCGTGGTTTGTTGACGACGGCTCACGGAGAGGTTGAAACGCCGGCGTTTATGGCGGTCGGCACGGCCGGTGCGGTAAAGGGAATCACGCCACAGCAACTCGAAGAAAGCGGCGCTTCCATTATCCTGGCCAACATCTACCATCTGCTGCTAAGGCCCGGTGTTGAGACGGTTGAGAAACTTGGAGGTCTGCACAAATTTATGGCGTGGGACAAACCGATACTGACCGACAGCGGCGGATACCAAACCTTTTCCCTAAGCTCGCTGACCAAAGTTGATGATGACGGCGTCGAATTTGCCAGTCACATAGATGGGACAAAAGTATGCCTCAATGCCGAG
>CAZKYA010000215.1:0-3748 GCA_964556725.1 uncultured Pirellulales bacterium | reverse complement strand
TAAGTCAACCTGTTTCTGCTATAAAAAAGTCACGCATAAAACGAAAGGAGTCAAAACTGCTTTCGCAAATAAAGAAGTCATTGGCCTGGCGGTATCAATTTGGTGATGCGTTGGTTTTGCCTGCCAAACAATCAGTAACTCAACTCACTCATCGCAACGACGAATACGTGAAATTCGATTATTCGAGGGTTCTGGAACGAAAGCCGAGAGCTGTTATGGCTGAAGCCGGGCTGGCCGAACCACAAGCTCGTTTAATCGGCACAGCTACACATCTTGTAATTTCCCAGCTTGATTTGGCCAAGCCGATAACTAATGAAGCAATTGAAAAAACAAAAGAAGAACTATTGACCGATGGTGCTATAACCGAGGTTGTAGCTGAAAGTATCAACACACAATCAATAATGACATTTTTTGAAAGCGACTTAGGCAAAATAGCTCTTAACGCCTGGCCAAATATCTGGCGAGAATGGCCATTTACCTTTGCCCTCCCGGTGTGGCACGGTCATCCTGACCGTGCTTTCTGCGACAAGATGTCCCAGCCACGGCGACCTGCTGCCTCGTCTTGCGACGAGAGTCGCAGAGGCAAGAGAGTGACGAGCGACGAAATCATTGTCGTTCAGGGCATAATTGATATGCTTGTCAAAACGCCGGATGGCCTAATCGTCATAGACTTCAAAACAGATGATATTACTGCTGAGCAGGTTTCCCATCGTGCTGAGCTTTATCGTCAGCAAATCGAGCTTTACGCCAGAGCCGCATCAGCCATCCTGAAATACAAAATTATAGCAAAATGGCTCTATTTTCTGGCGCCGGGTCGGGCTGCTGAAATCAAATAAATTTATGCTTGTCCATTGATATTGTGTTTGTATAATTAGCCCTTCGTAAACCTAATAATAAACCAAGATTTTAATGGAGAGTTTGTAAAAATGGCAAAGGCACCGAAGGCAAATGCAGTAGTGGCCCAATCGGGTGGGCCAACAGCGGTGATAAATGAATCCCTGGTCGGTGTTATCGAAGAGACAAAAAAACACCCGGAAATCAAAAATATCTATGGTGCGCTTCACGCTGTAGTTGGAATTGTCAAAGACCAGTTCATCGATTTGAAAAAACTCTCAGCCAATATGTTAAAGCAAGTTGCCACTTCACCCTGTTCGGCCCTTGGCTCCAGCAGGGATAAGCCCGACAGGGAATCCTGCCAACAGATTCTTGATGTTTTCAAGAAGCGCAATGTCAGATACTTTTTCTACATTGGCGGGAATGACTCAGCAAACACTCTAAACATAATCAACAAAATCGCAACTGAAAGCGGCTATGAGCTGCGGGCTTTTCTCATTCCCAAAACAATTGATAATGATTTGCTGGTTACCGACCATTGTCCGGGTTATGGAAGTGCTGCGAAATTTGAGGCCTGCGCCCTAATGGGCGATGATATGGATAACCGAACTCTGCCGGGTATAAAAATCGATGTGATTATGGGCAGACACGCCGGCTTTTTGGCAGCAGCTACTGTATTGGGCAAACAAAGAGACGACGATGGCCCACATCTGATATATCTGCCCGAAAGGCCTGTTTCTTTGGAAAAGATTGTCAGCGATGTGGATAAAGTTTTCAGTAAGCTCGGCCGATGTATTGTTGCAGTCAGCGAGGGAATCTGCGATACCGATGGTATTACCTGGGCCGAAAAACTCGCCGAAGGAATCGAAACCGATGCTCACGGTAACGTGCAGTTGTCCGGCACAGGTGCTCTGGCTGACTTCCTAGCTCAACAGGTAAAGGACAAGCTCAGTGCAAAGCGCGTTCGGGCTGATACCTTTGGTTATCTGCAAAGGAGTTTTGCCGGGCTGCGGTCAGAGGTTGATGCTCGCGAAGCACGATTGTGCGGACGCAAGGCTGTTCAATATGCTATGAAGGAAAACAGCGGCTCAGTTGCGATAAAACGACTTGGCAACGGTATAGATTACAAGGTAGAATTATTCCGCACCGAGTTAAAAAACGTAGCTGGGAAAACGAAATCTATGCCCGACGAATTTATTAATGCAGATGGCAATGGTGTAACCGACGCCTTTATTGAATATGCAATGCCTCTGGTTGGTGACCTGCCTAAAACAGTATATCTTGCAAACCATCCATTATCTAATTCCCAGATGTTTCTAAAACATAAAAAAAGCTAACAAGAAAGGTTGAGAATAATGTTGGGAAAAATATTGAGTGGTGTTGCTGGAATAGGACTGGTTATTTTTGCAAGTGGATGTAATATTCATGCTCCCCGAGCGCGGATGGGAACCTTGCCAACGCCACCGCCAGGACCAAGATTTGCTGACACGAATAATCTCGGTAAACATTCTTACCACTTCAGCCCTTTTGAAACGAACGCCATCGTATATACCTGCAAAGCCGGCCATCTGGATATTACTCACATAAGATGGTGTGCTGACCATACAAGATATCTTATAAAGAAAAGTCGCAAAACTTTACTTGAAAAAAACGATGGATTTACATTCAACTTATCATTGGAACTTTCACGACATAGCGTAAAATTTAGTTATCCCGAAGATTGGAATGACTTGTCCCACAAAGAGAAAGAAAAGATAGCAGATGAAATTGCATTTGAAATAGGCCCATATCTGGCATTTAGTGCAACAACATGGCATGAAATCATTACATGGTTTGGTGTTCACTTTGCCGGATTTGAGCCAGAGTTTAACTCTTCATTTTCATGGGAGGATATGTATTCAAATCTTCTGGGTACAAAACTTGCTGTTGAGGCGGTTAAAGATACCAAACATAAATATAATAAGGCAATGACACTGGCAATCGACCGTAAACTAAAAGAGCTGGGTGCTCAACCAAAAAGTACCGCAATACATGCATCTGAAAAAATGAGGGGAGAGTGGTATACCGGCTGTTTGCTTGTTGACACAATAAGAAGAAACATGGATATCGGTTTAGATGACGGTTATATAACACCAGTACTTGTTCCTGGTATTTGTGACGATGCAGAACCTGAGCTGCTTGCAGTTCCTACTACAGATATACTCTCTAAATATGGATTTTCAATGAAATATGAAGTACGCCCCTATGAATGGGAGAGAGGCAAAATTCTGAAAGTCATTTACCCGGATGGACAAGATGGAAAGGTCAAGCCAGAGAAGCATTTTCCCATTTATATGGAATACATAAAAAAAGAGGCGGTAGAAAAATATAATTATATTATCGATTAGACGGGATTATTACTTTTGGGCGTAGAAGCTTCTAAAGCTACTTATAAAGAACAGGTGAATACTTCAAAAAATATAAGTCTTATAAACTTTTTGTCTATAAAACGGCACAATCGACGCCTTTATTGAATACGCAATGCCCCTAATAGGTAACCTGCTGAAAACAGAGCATCTTATAAACCATCCCAAAATATAATTTTCCGAATTGCAGATTTTCTAGCAAGGAAGATTTGTCGATAAAAAGATGTTAGAAACCATGTTAGCAAAAACTCTATACCCTTTGTCTTTATTAGGTTTAGTAATTCTTGTAAATGGATGTGATATCCATTCCCCAAGACTTCGTATGGGCACTTTACCCACTCCACCACCGGGGCCAAGATTTTATGAACCGAATAATCTTGGTGAACATTCTTACCGCTATAATCCTTTTGAAAAGAACGGCATCGTATATACCTGCAAAGCTGGGCATATAGACATAACTCATCTAAGGTGGAGTGCCGACAATACAAGATATTTTATAAGGAAAACCT
>CAZKYA010000214.1:0-3757 GCA_964556725.1 uncultured Pirellulales bacterium | reverse complement strand
TATCCGGATTTAAGTAAAAGTTTGCTTTGCGGCGTTCTGTGTAACGGGGCTCATTTGGAGAAAAGCGACAGTGGTTACAAAATATCAGGTGACCCTACCGAAGCAGCGATTCTAACCTCCTCAGCCAAATCCGGCCTATGGAAAAACGAGCTGGAAAAACAGTGGACCTTCCAGGACGAAATTCCCTTTGACTCCGAAAGAAAAAAGATGACCATCATCCGGAAAAATGATGGCAAGCTCACCGCCTTTGTTAAGGGTGCTCCTGATGTGTTCCTGGATGATTGCACGGAAATTGAGCAAAACGGCACCGTCAAAACGTTAGATTCGCTCGACAAAAAGAGGATACTTTCGATAAATGACGAATTGGCATCCAGCGGGATGCGGGTTTTGGCGGTCGGTTACAAACCACTGGACAAGATTCCTGACAAACAACAGGCAGCTCTGGTCGAGAAGAACCTGACTTTTGTCGGGCTGTTTGCTATGACCGACCCACCGAGAGAAGAAGTCAAAGACGTGATGCGCAAGTGCGACACCGCCGGTATCAAAACCGTAATGATTACAGGTGACCACAAAAATACAGCAGTGGCCATCGCCAGACAATTGGGATTCTTCAAAAAGGATTCCCTGGCCTTGACCGGAGAAGAATTGGATAAGCTGGATGATGAGGAGCTTAAAAACCAGGTAAGGAAAACCCCCGTTTACGCCCGCGTTTCACCGGAGCACAAGTTAAAAATCGTGCGAGCATGGCGTAAACATAATGAGGTGGTGGCAATGACCGGCGACGGCGTAAATGACGCTCCCGCATTGAAAGAAGCCGACATCGGCGTGGCAATGGGAATAACCGGCACCGATGTTACAAAAGAAGTCTCAGATATGGTCATTACCGACGACAACTTTGCCTCTATTGTGGCAGCCATCGAAGAAGGAAGAGGCATATACGATAACATAAAAAAGTTTATCCACTATCTGCTGTCCTGTAATGCCGGTGAGATTCTGGTTATGTTTGTTTCTTCTCTGATAGGCCTGCCCGCTCCTTTACTTCCCATTCAAATACTCTGGGTTAATCTGGTAACCGATGGCTTACCCGCACTTGCTTTGGGGGTTGACCCCATCGACCCTGATATAATGAAACGACCTCCGCGGGACCCAAAAGAAAGTGTAGTTACTAAACGAAAAGCGATCTTGATGCTGGCTCAAGGTTCATTTATCGCCATATGCAGTCTTCTGGCTTTTAGCTTCGTTCTTTTTGTCGAGAAAGAGGGCATAGAACGTGCAAGAACAGCCGCCTTTGTGGTCCTTGCGTGCAGCCAGTTGTTCCACGCTTTCAACTGCCGCAGTATGACCGAGTCTCTATTTAAGATAGGAGTATTTACCAACAAAAGTCTGGTTCTTGCAACAGGAATATCATTTTTGTTGCAGATGATGGTGGTTTATGTGCCGTTCTTACAGACAGTATTTAAGACCGAACCGCTGGCAGGTCTTGATTGGCTTCTGGTAGTTGGTATCTCCTCTTTTCCACTGTGGGCAATGGAGATAACCAAGAAAATCAATAAGAAGATAAGACTAATCGACCTGAGATAAACTGCGGTTGAACGCCCGAGAGGCAGTGGTAACCATCTGCCATTCTGGAAACTTCCGTGTCACTTTTTATAATAGCTTTTTCGCGGGCAGCTTTCTGTTCAGTCGCCGCTGGAGGTCTTTTAGGCGATTTGTTTCATCGAAGCCCAGAAGGATAATTGGAAATGCGGTCTTATTATGAAACAGCGGCTCATTCATATCCACCCACTTTCGGCAAAACTCACCGTCGGGCGTTGACGGAATCGGCGAAAAATCCGCTAACATCCCGCGAATACCCAAGCTATGCACAAAACGCATCGATTCTTCCAGTTCCTGAATGTCACCGTGTGGATGACCAAGGATTTGATATGCGGTGATATTTTGTGGCTCTGCTCCTGCAATGGTCAGATTTTTTACAGCCCGTTCAAGCTCATCGCAAGATACTTTTGAGCCGGTGCGCTTGTGCCAGGTTGAAGATGCACTCTCAAAGCCAAGATAAAATGTCTTAAAGCCGGCACGTATCATAAGCTCAGCCAAATCTTTCGTGACAAAACGTGCGTGAAGACCATTCGGGCAGTGAAAATTCACTTTTATATCACGCTTGATAACCTCATTCAAAAACGGCACGAGCACTTTGTCTGCCTCAAACAACAAGGCATCATCATAAAAGGCAATATTCTCAACATCCAGTTTCGCTAACAGCTCCACCTCAGCTAAAGACCGTTGCAGAGACCTCGTCTTGAACTGGCCATAAACCTTCGGCACCGAACAGTAAGTGCAATTGAAAGGACAGCCGTCGGCCAGTCTCAAAACACCGACTTTCAGCTTCTCATAGATTTCCCACAAAGCCGGCTGTTTTAAGTCTGGCTGTATATCCAAATATTTCCAGAGTGGCTCAAGATTTGTCCCTGACACTAACAAATCCGCCCCTGATTTTTGGGCATGCTCGTTACAGACTGTCACATAATTTCCGCCAAGAATAATTTTTGCCTGCGGCCAGACCTTGTGAATATCCTCAATAACTTCTATTACACCCTGATACCAGTAAGTCATCGTCGTCTGGATAAGGACAAAATCAAACGGCTTCTGCCGTGCCAGAAATTCCTTAAAAATATCCCGAGGCAAACCGAATCGCCGAAAGTATCGTGGAATCGCCTCCAGAGGACTTGGATTAGGAATTATTTCAAAATAGAATCGGCCTCGGCCCCACCGGTCGGATTCGAGCTTCTTCTGCTTTGCGACGAAAGGATGCAGTCGGTCAAGATAATCGAACAAAACAAATTCGGCTTTGTCGCGAAGATACCCTGCAATGCTAAGCAGGCCATAGGGCTTCAGCCAAAAATCGTATGCAGCAAAGTCATAAATCGGCGGATTTACAAGCAGTATTCTCGGCTTCATAATTTTATGTATACACATTACATATTGTCAGATATCAAAATTCACCCGGTTTTGCCCAAGTTTGTTTTTTGCCAGCCGATTTGTCAAGAATCATCCTGAAACCAACGGCCTCGCTCTTGCCCTTAATTACCCTTACTGGTATAATAATTATGTTTGAAAAAACGCAAATGAAACCGGCGAGCGGAAATATATTGTTGAACTTGTGGGCAATTTACCGGTGATACTAATGTAAATTGAGAGGAGGCATTTATAATGTTAGACTGGACAGATGAATATAATATCCATAATACAAGGGGAATAAGACGACATGAAGGTAGGAATTTTGAAAAATGGCATATCAAAATAGGAAGTCATCGTCACATCACGGTGAACGTTCCAGATGATTGGGTTCCGGAAGGTCCCTATCACTGTCCTTAAATTATGGAGTGAAAAACAGATGGCAGTTTCAGTAATAGATATTACAAAAGAAATTTCTGGAGAGTTATATTACCGACTCATTGATTTTGCTGTTGGAAAGTTTCCATTATTTGTTTTTATTAGTAGCATGACTCGGAGAGTATCGGATAGCGCTATAGAAGTAATAGAGGAATTATCGCCCTTTCTTGTGAAGCGATTTTACAGCAAAGAATGGCCAGGCACGAGAATTCTTGAGGGACAGGTTGAGGTTTTTCACTATAATCTCACCGAGGCGAGCGCGGCTATATTGAAAAAACATACCACGTCTCTATACCAATGGGAACTGCCGGAATTGCCCGAAGACTTAAGTATTATGCGAAACGCCGAGCAGCCGTGGCTATGCAAT
>CAZKYA010000213.1:0-3816 GCA_964556725.1 uncultured Pirellulales bacterium | reverse complement strand
GGCGGGAATTGCGGGTGCCTCGCCAGCACGCTTTGGTGGGCCACCTCGGGTACAAGTTGGTGCGAGAGAGTTGTTTGATATGGATTTGTAAAAAGAGGTTTTATGGAAAACTTAATTATGCCAATAGTTGTGGCAGCGGTGCTGTTGCTGTTTGGGATATGCTGTTTCGCAATAATATGCCTTCGTGGCGGCTTCGATAAATCAAGTTATCATAAATGGATAGAGTTAGCTATATCATATTTGACATTTGTAGCAATAGTGGTGGGAGGTCTTTTCGCCTATTTTAAATATGATAGTTATCGTAGAGAAAGTAATTATCAAAAAGTAATTACTCGTTATTTGGATAACAATATCGATATATTTACTTATGAATTGTCTTCTTACGCAATGAATGTAGTTATGAGTTTAGAATTAGTAAAAGATGATATTGGGAGCGTAGAGGAGAGAAAAACCATATTTAATTCTGTACTCGAAAGCTCTGAAAAATTGAAGTTTTCTTTACATAAATTGATGGTTTTCGATTCTATAGTATATCGGAGCTATATTAGGATAATTAACGAAGCAACTGCTTCACTGCATCTAATAATTAAAGAATCTCCCGACATTAAGGAAGTTGAAACAAAGAAACTCATTATTGAAAATTGGTCTAGATTTATCATATTTAATTTACAAGATATAGGAGAGTTGTTACGAAAAAACACCTATGATTATGACACTCCTAACATAGAGAAAATTAAGGAAAAAGAGGAATACAAGAAAATAATTGCTAGATTTGAAGAATTCAATAGAAAGTGGGATTCTATGAATAAAGCAAAAAATAGTTTTGAAAGCTATCAGAAAAACAATGAAGGTTTGCAGAAAACTAATCCTAAGGCATTCGAAAAGGAAAGTTCTCAATTGAACAGTATTTGGACTACCAAGACTGCAGAATTACATAATTATGTCGCAGAATATTTAAATCAAAGAGGAGTACGAACCGCTATAGTTAAGGAGGATTACTAAAAATTCGCAAAGCTAATTTTTTTCGCCATCCCGCCAAACGAACCCGCCAGACAGATGGCGGGCGAGCAGCGGGTAAACCACCCTCTTTTTAATTGATTAGTGATTATTGATAAATGATTATTTTTTGGTGTCTTTATGTCTTCGTGGCTACACTAATTTACTATTGGGAATTGAGATTCTTCGTTTTCCTCCTTCGTAGCTAAGCCACTACGGAGGACAAGTCAGGCCTCGCAATGACATAATCCGTGTTAATCAGTGTTAATCAGTGTCTAAAAATTCCGTGTTATTCCGTGTTCCCGTCCGTGTCCGTCCGTGACTCGATGCTTAGTTAGTGCATTTCGAGAGAAAAAAGTCGGAACTATTAAACGGAAAATATAATTTATGCACTATGAACCATTTCCGGGACGATAGCCCCGTCACTGTTGGCAAGCCCATCTTAAAAAATTAATATATTTGTCTATATGGGGAGGGTTTCAAGCCAATATTCGGCCAGAACGGCAAAATCAGAAAAATTAACCTGCTGGTCTGCATTCAAGTCCCCCCCTGATTTACACCAGTCGCAATCCTGTTGCAGCCAAGAGTCGACCAGATGAGCCAGGTCGAAGTACCCTACTGAGCCGTCGCAGTCGATGTCGCCTGGGATTGACTGTGACTGTACTGTTGGTGGGTCTTCACTATTCGATATCACCAGCCGAAAGGACGTGATCTTGTCGTTCAGGTCATCTCCAACATACATAAAATCATTGTTGTTCTTCAGTATCAAGTCGGCATTTCCATTCGAGTTGAAATCCTTGTCCCGGTAGAAATACCAGTAGGCATTGGCTTTGGGGAGGGTGCCGCTTTTCGCGGACTCGACGGCAGAGATGTTGTCGTTCCAGTGCCCGTCAAGCTGCCGCACCTCCCAAACCACCTCGTAGGAGTTTCCATGCTTGTACAACCGAATCTGGTGTGCTTTGCCGCCACAGTTTTCGTGTTCGCAGAACGTGAACCAGGTTACGTCTTTGTCCGAGGGACACCGGAATTTCAATGAGGCCGCTGCGTCGTTATTAGACCCCGACAAGTTCGTGCTGCCGTCTCCTTCGAGCAAGAAATCGGCACAATGAAGACCATCGTATATCAACCAATGAGCAGGATAGTTGTCAAAACACTCTATCGAGGAGATTATGTCATCCCAATAACCACCCACGTCGGTCACCGCAAGTTTGTACTCGCCGTCCTCATAGTACGCATGGTATGAGATTTCATCCCCAAAGCTTTGCGGGTCATTATTCCAATAGACGTTGAGCCAGGCTTCCGGATTGCCGCCTGTACAATCAGCCCAGACAGTGTGTCCCGCACTATTCGCCAGAATGACAACTATGATTATGATGTGCAAATTTTTCATGACTTTCCTCCTTTTTTCATAAGAATGATTATAAACCTGACATTTCCCATATCAAACGCCTGGTTACACAACCAAGCCTCCTAGTTCCATAATACTATCAAAATCTTCATTGGATTGCAATAAGTTTAAGCATTTTTTTGAATTTTATATCTAATTCCGCCAAAATCCAAACCCTCGGCCCTAAAAATACCACAGAGGCGTGATTTTTTCGTCAACCCGCCTTTTTAGTGAATAGTCTTTAGTTGTTGGTATTTAGTCGTTAGTGAATAGTGATTAGTGATTGGTTAAATGGTTAATTTGGGTCCCCGCCTTTGCGGGGATGTTCCAAAATTCAAATATGCAAATTCCCCAAATAGTTCTTTTGCCTTTTTATCGTAGGCCTTAGCGGCATCGATTTCGTTATCAAAGGAGCCAAGAAAAAATTGTTTACCTGATTTACGAATACCTGCATACCATTTATTGTAACGTTTGTCCCAGCGCACTCCCTTATATTTCGAGTAGAGATTATTTCTGTGCGGGCGACTATTACACGAATTTTGATACCTTGTGCAAAGACGAAGATTACTCCTGCGATTATTCAAGCCATTGCCGTCTATATGGTCAACAAGCAAGCCATTAGAGGCGTTCATAATCTGACGGTGCATTAAGACTTTTGTTCCGCATCTATTGCGCATTGCGTAAAAGGAATTGCCGGACTGTGAAACACACCATTTATACCCGGCCAGCCAATTATAATCTTCCACATCAACGACGGCAAATTTACCCTGAGTCAGAGGTATGAACCGGACATTATCGCTGTCGTCGGCAGGGGGCTCAGGGATGGGTAAGCTCTCTTTGGCTTTGAAGTTTTTGCAGTAATCCTGCTGCCAGACGACAAAGAATTTATCGCCACAGCCGAACTTTTTGTTGCAGATGAGGAGCGGCCGAGCTAAGCCGAATACCTCAAAAGCATAGCGACAAATCTCACAACATTGCACTGAAGTTGTTTGCCCCGGATTGTTTATTTCTCAAACCCCCGAAACGATTGTGGCTTCTGTCATCCGTCCTCTGTCATCCATTTTTTGTCTTCTGGCCAAATAAGGCCTTCTATAATTGGACGAACCCGCGCAAAAGTGTCGAAAAATGGTGAATTTTTTAGCGAGCGAATTTAGATAAATGCTTATTTGAAAAGGAATAAAAAAAATTTTAAATTTTTGGATTTTTGTGCGCAGGTATCAGCAGTTTTGATTGAAAGTACTCAATGCTCTATGCTTCCACCTTCGTCCCTTATGGATTTCGGCGAGACAGGCGATGCTGGATGCTCGATACTCGTTAATTGGTGGTTGGGGTCCTGGCGGGGGTAACCCGGCAGGCGAATAGTCGCCGGTTTTTTCGGGTGCGGTGGGGTTGAAAGAAATAGAGTGTTTTTTAGGAGGAAGGATGATATAATG
>CAZKYA010000212.1:0-3819 GCA_964556725.1 uncultured Pirellulales bacterium | reverse complement strand
ATCCGCCATACAGTGTGGCGGATAAATCCGTGTCAAAGAGAACAAGAGGAGAATTATATGAAATTTGAAAGCCAGTTATTAAAAGGCATAGCCCCTGTGGTTGTCCTGGAGATTCTTTCACGAGGCCCGATGTATGGTTATGAACTAAGCCAGGCCATTGAGCAGCGAAGCGGCGATATATTAACGCTCGGCAAAGGAACGCTGTATCCGTTGCTCTACAATCTTGAAGCCAAGAAGCTCGTAAAAGGTAAATGGGAAAAGAACGAATCCAGCAGGAAAAGACGATATTACTCCATCACCGGCAAGGGAAAAGAAGAGCTTGTAAGACAAAAAGCCCAGCTTAAGGAGTTGACAGCCGGTCTGAATCTCGTCTTCGGCGGAGCTCTTGTGCCTGCTTAGGAAAGATTAACCGCAGAGAACACAAAGAGCGCAGAGAATAAATTAAACTTTGCGAACTCGGCGACCTCTGCGGTAAAAAAGAAAGAATCGGAAAGCTGTATTATGACAAAAAAACCATTACAACCCGTTTCTGTTAAATTCAAAAGAATCATTGCCGGATTGCTGTTCGGGGCACTCATCGGTTTTGTACTGGAGTGTGTTGGAACTTTTTGGGCTCTTTGGGAACCAATATTACATTTTCTCTTCGACCTGCCATCAGGGATGGTCACTGGGACAGGAGCATTTATTGGAGCGTCTATTGGCGTGGTGATTATATTAACCAAACCAAGTCGGTTAATTATCGAAAAACCGGTTTTTCAGCATTTGCCAATTTGTGCTGCTGAGTTCATAAAACTGGTTATCAAGAAGATGCGGTATCGAAGAAAAGTACGGGCCGATGTCCTGGCGGAATTAACAGCCCATTTTGAAGATGAGCTACGCGAATGTAAAACCGACGAAGAAAAAGAAAAAAGGGCTGAGAAACTAATTAACGAATTTGGCGATGTAAAGCTGCTTGCTGTTTTGATGCGTCGAGCCAAAAAACGCTGCCGGCCTTTCTGGCGAACAGCCATAGCAAGAACATTTCAAACCGTTGGCGTTTTAATTTTGTGCTTGATTGCTTATATTGCCTGGTTTTTATCCGGCAAGCCGGTTGTAACCGTCGATTATGTTGCCGAGCTTAATCGCATCGTTTGTCCTGCCGCTGACGAAAATTTGAACGCAGCACCCTTATACAACAAGGCAGCAAAACTATGCGAGGAATTACCTGATGATATCACCAGTCTCCTGTGGACAAAGTACGAGGAAGCTACTGCTGAGCAGAAACAGCTTATAAACAAAATGCTGGCTGATAATAAAGATACTTTGGAACTTGTCATTGAAGGCACAAAAAAACCGTTTTATTGGCGAAAATATAGCAATGAGAAAGAAGAATATGGATTGATGGGCATTCTTATACCTAACCTTTCTGAGTTTCACAGATTGGCTTTTGCATTGTGTTGGCGAGCACAGCTTCGTACCGAACAAGGCCAATATGAGGATGCTTTTGACGATATAAAATCCTGCTACCGTTTTGGCCGACATATAAGAGGCGGTAAGACCATTATTGAACAGCTTGTAGGTATTGCAATTGAAGCTGGGGCCATTCGGACACTCCGCGATACTCTTGATGGGCATCAGTTCGATTCAGCCATACTAACCATGTTGCAGCGGGACTTTGAGCAAATGATTGCCGATGAAGATTTCACATTGGATATAAAAACCGAAAAGCTGTTTAAGTATGATGAAATACAGAGATGCTTTACCGAAGACCGCTTCGGTGGCGGACATCTCTGCCTTGAAGGACTTCATCGCTACCAGACACTCATAAGCAGCGAAGATGTATCTGATTTCGCTTTAATAGAGACATTGTTGCCTAAAATGATACACATTTTATTTACTCATCCGAACAAACAGGAAACTAAAGAGATGATTGACCACCTCTATGATTATTGGGAAAGAATAATGCACAAGAGCCCCGCTCAAATTCAATCAGAAGGGATAGATATCGAAGAAGAAGCCACAAAAATTATTGAAGGAAATATTTTACTGGAGATTCTTTTACCTGCTTATCAAAGAATTCATCAAATAAGTTACAGAGAGCCTGCAGAAGTCAATGCCACTTTGGCAATAATAGCAACATTAAGATATAAACAAAAAACAGGCGATTATCCGGATAGTTTAGATGAACTCACAACTGCCGGTTATATTAAGCAATTGCCGATGGATACTTTCAGCGATAAGCCCCTGGTTTACAAAAAAGAAGATAATAATTTCACTCTTTATAGTGTTGGTCATAATTTTACCGATGATGGGGGCCAGGTCTACCGAGACGATAAAGGCAGAGTCAAGCTATGGGCAGATGAGGGCGATGCCGTTTTCTGGCCTGTGCCAAAAACTGAAAAGTGAAAATGATATTTCACCGGAACAGCGAGGTATTTAGGAGTAGTTGTAGTTTATGATGCGTCGGGCTTTGCGTGAACGCCGGCGATTCTTTTCCGAGGGCTTCTCATAATACGCGACGCGCTTCATATCCCTGATTAGACCCTCTTTTTCGCACAGCTTCTTAAAGCGTCTTATCATCTGCTGAACAGATTCACCAGTTCGTGATTTTACCCTTATCATAAAAAAAGACTCTTCCTATCCCTGCAAATAATACAAACAACTACAAAACTACATTATATCTTAATATCTTAGTTCGTCAAAAGTCGATAGTTTAGCTACTATAAAGCAGATTTTGCATTTTTTCAAGTCAAAAAAGTGCCGACCGATAGTTTTTTGGTGAGCAAAAATGAGTTTTTAGGCCGATAAAACGCCCCTACCAGTCCGAAAAACCCATAAATTTACCGAATATTCAGGTTTTGTTGAACAATATGGTCAAAATATGATAAAATATAAAGGCAAAATAATTATAAAGGGATGCAAAGTCGGATGGATTAAAAAACCACAAGTTAACCTTGTCTTTACAAAAACAGGGGCAGGTGTAGGTTTAGAGAGAGGTATATCTTAGTTGGAAAAATTGCGTGAGACGCTGCGAGTCAGAAAAGAGCGAGCCATTTTAGTGGCTGCCATCCCATCCCCCTCCAATGTCGGCGACGACTTAGCTGAGCTCACAGCATTAGCGGAAAGTGCCGGTGCAATCGTCGTGGACAGGCTCCAGCAGAAAATCCATAAGATAAACCCCTCTACATATATAGGTAAAGGTAAGGTCGAACAGCTTGCTGGAAGAGTGAAACGCTATAAAGCAAATGTTGTGATATTTGATAACGACCTTTCGCCTGCACAGATTCGTGAGCTTGAAGAGATTATCAAAATCAAGGTCCTCGACCGCAGCGAGCTGATTTTAGACATATTCGCCACGCGGGCAAAGACGCAACAGGCCAAGCTGCAGGTCGAATTGGCCCAACTCGAATATACGTACCCGCGACTTACGAGGATGTGGTTGCACCTCGACGCCGTAGCCGGGGCAGGCGGAGCAACCGCCGCAGGCGTTGTCGGAAGCATAGGCACCAGAGGACCCGGCGAACAGCAGCTCGAAATCGACCGACGAATAGTCAAAAGGCGAATCACCGACCTGAAACGAGAGCTTATAAATATCGACAATCGAAGAGTTCGTGAAATCAAAACGAGAGAGGGACTATTTAAAATCTGTATCGTCGGCTATACAAATGCCGGCAAAAGCACGCTGCTGAACGCACTTACCAACGCAGACGCCTTAGTTGAGGACCGGCTGTTTGCAACGCTCGATACGCGAACAAGAAAATGGACGCCGGCCAGAGGTGTTGAAGTTCTTATCAGCGACACGGTCGGCTTTGTAAAAAATCTGCCTCATCAATTGGTCGC
>CAZKYA010000211.1:0-3822 GCA_964556725.1 uncultured Pirellulales bacterium | reverse complement strand
TAAATGATGGAATCTCGTATATATGCTGCCCCGGTATTACTTGTCTTACAAGACATTCTTTTACTAGGCTCCTAGTATATTCACCCAATTTTTCTGGAGACTCAATAAAATCATACGGAACAATTGCACCTACTTCGTCCCAATAAAGGAGTATTCTGGTAAACCAAGTCGAATTTGGAACATTTATATATGGGAAATACAGTACTTTATCTTTCATATTCAACTACCTTCATTCCATAAATCAAAATATCAAATTCTTTAAGAGTTATTATGGTCGGGATTGTTAAGAAAAACAAGGTTTATTTAATGGCTCGATTCACTATTTGCTAGTTTACCCTTGTCTTTGGTGAGAATAGGTAAGATAATAAAAGTAAATAATTGTTTTTTTACTGTTCATGAAAATAAAATCAAAAACTTAAAATAGAAAACTTATGAAAAGCAAGGAAAAAACAAAAGTATGGATGAAAATCTTCAAAGAGGCATCTGCAATGATGATTTGGGCAATTTTATTTACAAAGTTTTTTATTTTTGATATTGACATATATTTAGCCAGTGTGGTGAGTCATGAATTTGTATATCTTCTTAAATATAAGTTTTTCTTCATACTCGGTTTTTTCTTGGTAATCTGGCAATGTTTAGGAAATCGAAGTTTTTTACTATGGTTAATCTTTGTACTTGCATTCCCTTTTTATTTTTTATTTTGGAGAGTGCCACAGCTTCTGCTGAGGAGCAAGAGTTGGATTGTTGTTGTTGGTTATCTTTCTACAATAATTTCATTCCTAAAGTCATTGAAGGTTAATCTTGCTCTGTTTGGGATTACTTTGCTTTCAGTTTTGTTAATTATAACACAAGAACAAAAATACATTTTGGTTTCCAGCATGATTTTTCTCAGTGGAAGTTTATTTTGGCACTTTATGAAACGTTTCAAAAATTCATTTAAATCACCGAGCATGTTTGGATTAAATGCAACTATGATGAAAGATATAGCTCAGAAGGCATATACTGTGTATAAAATTGAAGAGATCAGAGAAATTAAAAAGAGTGATATAACGGAAGTTGAGCATAAAAAACTAATGTCAAAACTAGAAAATATATTGCTATTTGATCGATTATGGTATTTTATAGCATCAAGATTAAGGGATTTTAAGAAAAGCAAGATATTGATTGTATTCTGTTTCGGAAAGTTATTTTATACAATGGTTATAACAATAATTGTTTTTGCTTTATTAAACTATGCTACATATAAAATTAGCCCTAATTCTTTTGTAATACCGAGGAACTCAACTGGAATATTTTCTTTTTTATACTACAGCTTTAATGCCATTTTTACGAATAGCATTGCTGATTTTTATCCGGCAGGAGCTTTAGCCAGATTTTTAAATAGCGCAGAAATATTTTCCGGTTTTATGATAGTAGTAATATTATTTTTTGTTATTACCACAGTTGTTAAAGAAAAGCATACGGAAGAGCTTAATGGCATGATTGAAGTCGCAAGAATGCACGGCCAAGAATTGGATATAATAATTAGAGACGAATATAAACTGACGATTGATGATGCAATAAAAGAAGTTGAGAAGATCAAAGGTTCAGCATTAAAACTTATCTATTATTTTACGTCTCAAATAGATGTCTAGCAAACAGTGGGCACCCCCACGTGAAGAAAAGATGGACGATTGGCGAGGGAAGACGGACGACAGAGGACGGAGTACAGAGGGTCGTTTAGATGTAGACTTTGTCCATAAGGCGGGGGAAGGGGATGCACTGTCGGATGTGTTTTTCGCCGGTGAGCCAGGCGATGGTTCGTTCGACGCCGAGGCCGAAGCAGCCGTGCGGCACTGAACTGTATTTTTTACAAAAACATTTTTAAAATTCTGATTTGGCTTTGGGCGGCTCCGGCAGGGCGAGCGGGGCGGTGCGTTTACGGCTGCCATCGGTGTTGCCATAGTCAAATTTAAGTTTAAGCGGCAATTGACCCTGCGTCGTTTCGTCTCCAAGCAACCTGTTATGCTCCTGTAAAAGAGCAGTTGTATCATCTTGCTCAATAGCCCTTTTTATGCCTGTTTGTGTTTCGCCTGTGAGGTTGCTGATGCATTTGTCCTCTGTCTCGACCATTACCGAAATCAGCTGATTTTTCTGAGTATCACTCAGAAGCCCCTTACCTTTAACATATCTTTGTATCACGTAAGAATACAACTGCCCAAAGCGCTGGGCAACTGCAGAATTGCTGCTGCTTGTTGTTGACGCTGACTCGCCTCGTTCTGTCGTAGCTATCTTACTACTGAGCGATTTTAAAATGTCACCATCCAGAAGTTCGTATTCCACTGTCCAGTCTGTGTATCTTTTAATTCGCATATCGGCTATTTGCACGAGCAGCTCCTCTGCTTCCTGGATGTCCACATCAGCAGCGAATTTAGCTATTAAAGCTATTATCTCAGGCCTGCTGCTTTCGACGAGATTGTTAAGCTCCGATACGATATTGCGCGCCAGTTTCAAATTTGATGTTCCACCGGCATTTAACTTTTTTACAATATTTGGGTTTGTAAGACAGTGAACCGCCCAGTAACGGACAATCGTATTATTATCTTTTAGCTTCCCGATAGCCAGGTCTGTCAGCCGCAGGTTTTCAAGACCATCTATTAGAATCAGGAGGTTAGTCGTTATCAGAACTTTGCGCTCTTCCGGTGTTAATCTTGATGCCTCTCGAAGGGCCGGAGAGATATATTTGTGGGCCGACTCATAAAACTGTTCAGCATACTGCGCTTGATTGCTTTGTCTGCTCAGAATAGCGGTGCGAATTTGTGCTATATCTGCAAAATCTATTGTTTTTACCAGCTCGCGCACCGCCTCATCAACAAAATTGTCGATAATTTGCAAGTCCTGGCTGTCAAGCACGCCTTTCTGGAGTACGCCGTCAATCAGTTTTGTATTAACGGCCTTGGAACCCGGACTCATCAGAAAAACTAAAAATGCTGATAGAACAGCAAAAATCGGCCATTTTACCTTCATTTTATAAGCACCCTAAAAACAGATGGTCTTTGATTAGACAGTTTGCACCTTATATCTATTGTTCAATATTATCCAGTTTAACTTTTTAACCGCATTTTGTCAAGCAGGTCCAAAGGACGACATAACAGCTTGTGAAGCGATATGTAAATATCGTTCTTTTCACCGTCTCGATTCAGAATCTCTTTGTGATTTGTATCTTTTAGTGTTAA
Organism: uncultured Pirellulales bacterium; assembly: GCA_964556725.1. GTDB lineage: Bacteria > Planctomycetota > Phycisphaerae > Sedimentisphaerales > Anaerobacaceae > CAZBWE01. The sequence goes on along the minus strand of CAZKYA010000211.1, from coordinate 607 downwards.
TTCGTGGCCAGGAGCTTTCCTCGACCCTGTTTTTCGTTAAATGCCTCTCTAAAAATCAGGATTTTTCTGTAAAAGTGTGATGAAAATAGTTATGATACTACTACGTGTTGACTTACTTAATTATTCTAATGCTCATTGAGTGGTTTTTATAATTAAAGAATTATGTAATCATTTACCTGAGGGCAAAAAATGGCTAAAAGTTTTGTTATTTTCATAACTTTACTGATGGTATTGATTCTTTTTGCAGGATGTAAGCCGGAGCCGGTCAAGCCGCCACAGGTCGAACCTTCAAAGGCCGCACTCGCGGAGCCCCAACCGCCAACAGTCGAACCCCCAAAAGCTGAACTTCAGGAGCCCAAACCGCCAGAGGCTGAACTGCCAGGGCCCGAACCACCAAAAGTCGAACCGCCAGAGACCAAAGCCCCGGAAGCCGAGCCCCCGAAAGTCGCAACCCCGGAAATCGCACCACCGAAGGTCGAACCTCTGGGGCCCAAACCTCTCCACGAGATTTCCCTTCACGACAAATGTGCTGATTTCTTAACCAGCTTCGTTGACGATAAGGGGATGGTCAACTATAAAGAACTTAAGCTAAAAAGGATGGAGTTGA
>CAZKYA010000210.1:0-3851 GCA_964556725.1 uncultured Pirellulales bacterium | reverse complement strand
TTTGAGATTGCTTCGCTTCCGCCCTCCGCAGTAGCAGAGCTACTGCTACGGAGGATGGGTCGCTCGCAATGACAACAGCTCAAATCACGTGAGACAGACCACTGGCGTATTGTGGGTATTGAGTGAAATCCCGATTCCGGACACGATACGGTAGAAGTGAATGCTCCGATAATAGAACATATTCCGGTTCTTGCGGAAACGTTGGCCGAACAGATAACCTTACCGCCGGATGGGGTAATGGCCGATGCGACCATAGGACAAGGAGGTCATAGTTATCTGTTCGGAAAAGCGCTGGGCCCTGAGGGAGTATTGATTGGCCTTGATGTTGACAAGGAAGCGATCCGAAGGGCCCAATTTAGATTAAAAGACCTTGCGTGCAGGGTAATTTTACTTAATTGCAATTTTTCTCAAATCAGCGAGCAAGTCCACAAGCAGGGCATAGACAAGGTTGATTTTATATTGGCGGATTTGGGCGTCAGCTCGGCTCAACTGGCCGATGCCGAGATGGGCCTAAGTTTTCTCGAGGATATGCCGCTGGATATGAGAATTGACAAAAGAATAAAGACCACAGCTGCCGATATAGTAAACAAAGCGGACGAAAAAAAAATAGCTGATTTGATTTATAAATTCGGCGAAGACAGGCGTTCGCGGCGGATTGCACGGTTTATTGTCGGGCACCGCAGAAGAGAGCCAATAACGACGACCAGCGAACTGGCAGCGATAGTCTGTAAGGCACTGGGACAGCCGGAACGAAAGCGAAGGTCAAGAATACACCCGGCAACCAGAACCTTTCAGGCGCTGAGAATTGCGGTCAATAACGAGCTGGAGAATCTGGAAAAACTGCTTGCTTGCGCTGCTGGGTTGCTGAAGAAAAATGGTTATATAGCAGTCATTAGTTTTCACAGCTTAGAAGACAGGTTGGTTAAGAATAGTTTTAAGCAAAATGAAAGGGAGGGAATTTACAGGATTGTTACGAAAAAACCGATTGTGCCAACAAGAGAAGAAATCGCCAAGAACCGACGGGCGAGAAGCGCAAAGTTAAGGGTCGCACAAAAACAATAAGATAAAAATTGAAAATGGAGTTTCATCATGACTTCCGATGCTAAAATTGGATTGCTGTTAGGCCTGGTCTTTATATTTATAATTGCATTTATAATCAATGGGCTGCCAAGTCTTCGCGGAGACGGGAACAACAATGAGCTGACCACCAATATGGTCAATTCTCAGAATGAGCCGACGGGTCTTGGGGCCAGAGAGCGTAAGGCACAGGAAGTTATCAGCCGGACAGAGCCGATAAGAAAGCAACTTTTTGAGAAAATCCAGACAACCGTCGCGGAGGAACCGAAAACTCGCTTTGAAATGCCGCTGCCGGACAACACTTCGGTAGTAAAAGATGTCTCAATCGAAAAAGCCGCCGAAGATATTAAGCCGGCTGTTCAGGCGGTTGTAAACGATATGAAACCATTGCCTGTCAATCCGACCCAGCCAAAAACCTATGTTGTTGAAGATGGAGATAACCTTGCTGTTATCGCTACGAAGTTTTATGGCGCCGAAGAGGGCAATAAGATGAAAAATATCACAAGGATATTTGAGGCCAATCGCAAACTGCTTAAATCACTCGACGAAATTTATGTAGGGCAGAAACTTGAAATTCCGCAAATATCCTCTTTGATAGATAACAGCAAGATACAAGGTGTTTTTCCAAAGCAAGATTTTGAAAAGGCCGACTCAATAGGCCAAAGACAAATCTCAACTACCCCATCAGCGCCGGTCAAGACAAAGCAAAGCAGAATATATATTGCGCGGGAAGGTGATAGTTTATGGCGAATCGCCGCTGAGCAGCTCGGCAACGGCGGCCGCTATCCTGAAATAAGCAATCTCAACGCTGATATTTTAGAGGACGAGGATAGTCTTGAGGTGGGGATGAGATTGAGACTGCCAGAACGATAAAAATAGAAGATATAAAATACGAAATCCGAAGCATCTGTCCTGAGATTCGAAGCACTAAATTCGAAATTCTAAAAAATACTAAATTACCAAAATCCAAATGACCAAAACAGATTGGGACATTTGAAACTTTGGATTTTGATATTCAAGTTTATCCATTATGAGGTTCCAGTTTCGGATTGTTTTTGTAGTTTTCTGTGTTACGGCCATATTGATTTTTACGGTTTATCTGCACAGCGTCAACAACCGCATTTTCTATGAACTTTGGACATACAAGGCCGAACAAAGCCGGCTGAAGCAACAGCTCGGCATTAAACAACTACAGCTGGAAAGTTTAATAAATCCTGCCTCTGTTTCCCAGCACTTAGGCGACTCGGGGCATCCGACTCGCGCCCCCTGATATAAGAAACGAGACGAAGATACGAAAAATAATGAATAATAAAAGCATTCGCATTATCATTTCTTTTTTGCTCGGTCTAATTGTGGTGTTTTTTGCACTGGCAGGACGCTGCTTTTATCTGCAATACTTCAGAAACGACCACTACTGCTATCTTTGCCTGAAACAGCAGCAAGGACGAGTGCCCCAAAAACCGCAGCGAGGAGCGATTCTTGATTGCAGAGGCAGGGTATTAGCTGCGAGTAATAAAATCGAAACCATTTTTGCCGAACCACGAGTCATAAAAGAACCCAAGGACACATCCAACGAACTCGCTCCAATAGTCGATATGGGTGCACACGAGATTTGTAAACTTATAATTGAAGGCAAAAATCCGGGCTTTGTGGGGATAAAAGAAAACCCTGATGCAAGAGAATGTGATGCGGCACACAGGATACAAGGCATCGGTATTCAATATGACTGGCAAAGACATTATCCGATGGGGCATCTGGCAGCACATAGTGTCGGCTTTACAAGCGCCGACAATCGTGGTTTAGGGGGTATTGAGCTGCAATACGACAAAGAACTCAGTGGAGTGCCGGCACAAGATATGTTCTTTGCGGATGTGCGCCGTCGGCCAATTTGCCGCTGGTCGCTTGTCGCTCCCCGCTCGAGCAGCGTGGCAGAAGTCACGAGGTACGAGGCACGTGATGGATGTGGGATTATTTTGACGATTGATGCAACGATTCAGCAGTTTGCGAGGGAAGAGCTTATTAAACAATATGAAAACTACGAAGCCGAGTCAGCGGCGGCAATCGTAGTAGAGCCAAAAAGCGGGGCGATTTTGGCTATGGTATCGCTGCCTGATTTTGAGCCGGGCGATGTCCGGTCGGCTGACCCGAATAATTTTCGCAACCGTGTGATAAGCGACGAGTTTGAGCCGGGCAGCATCATAAAGCCAATTGTCGCAGCAATCGCACTCGATGCCAATGTCGTGAACGACCAGGAGAAAATATTCTGTGAAAATGGAAGCTATTACGGCAAGGGTTTTGGTCGAATCGGGGAATATCGGCAGGGTTTTGGTGATTTGACTGTTCGTGAGATTGTGGTTCACTCGAGCAATATAGGGATGGCCAAAATCGGGCAGCGGCTCGGCAAAGACAAACTTCATAAAGGAATGGCCCTTTTCGGCTTCGGCAAAAAGACGGGGATAGATTTGCCCGGTGAAGCCAATGGGCTGCTGCGGCCTGCACAGAAGTGGACAGGTTACAGCGTAACGCGGATACCTTTTGGCCAGGAAATATCTGTAACTGCGATTCAATTAGTCCGGGCTTTCTGCATACTTGCCAATGGCGGTCACTCAGTTCGGCCGTTTCTGGTAAAGGCGATAGTTGATAACAACGGAGAGATTGTTAGGTTCAGGCAACCATCCCTTAATCCGGGGCAAATTGGTTACGTCGTCAGGCCGGAAGTTGCCAGATGGATTGTTACCGAAGCTATGGTCGGCGTTGTTAATGAGGGGACAGGT
>CAZKYA010000209.1:0-3885 GCA_964556725.1 uncultured Pirellulales bacterium | reverse complement strand
GTTCCCGACCGGCTGGAAAAGATAGCTGTAATTCCGCTTCTTTTGTACCGCCGGCTTCGCTACGGCTATACCTTCAGACGAATTCGTCTAACACAGGGAAAATACGCCATCGTTGACAACGATGATTACTACGGACTCAACAGGTGCAAATGGTACGCCGCAGGAGGCGGCCACACATTTTACGCCGTCAGGGGCTGTTGGTCTAAAACGCAAAAAAAGCGATTAACCATTTCTATGCACAACTGCATCATTCCGGTTCCCGATGGTTACATCATTGACCACATTAATCATAATGGTCTTGACAACAGAAAGAAAAATCTCCGCGTTGCGACACAGGCCCAGAACGCAAGAAACGCCCGCTATCCCAAAAAGAACTGTTCATCAAGGTATCGAGGCGTCTGGTTCAACAGGCAAACGAAAAAATGGCGGGCTTCTATTGTCGTAAATCGTAAAAGAAGGCAAATCGGCTATTTCAAAGATGAAATCCAGGCGGCAAAGGATTATGACAGAGCTGCAATGAAATATTTCGGTAAGTATGCGCTTTTGAATTTCAAAAGCGTGAATGAGTGAATGCGTAAATGAGCTTATGCGTTGCATCATCCACCCATCCCCTGCTCCCTTCATTTTACCCACCCCGTTTTAAGATTTTTTCACTGAGGCGTTTTCGATTCTTTTTCAGCCAATCGGCTTTTCGGCGAATCATTTTGAGAAAATCCGAGCCGGAGAGGTTTCCGAAAAAGCCGGTGGCGGCCACCGGCAAAACGGCCTCAGCTATCATCGTCTCAATCATCAAATCAACCAGCGAGCTCAGCTTATTCTCATCGAGCTTTGAAACCTCTCGATAGCCGTTTAAGAACTGGATGAGCTTTTGCTCGTCGAAGTAATCAGGCCAATCGGCGGGGTTCGGCCGACCGCCTATGATTGAAAACTGCAGCATACCGTTGGCAAGGTCGGTAACCGGCGGAGCAAGACGGGCTGAATCAAAGTCCAGAACCGCAACCAGCTTTTTTTCAGAAAAGAGCATATTGCCCGGATGCCAGTCGCCGTGCACAACCTGCTCAGGCCACGAGTCGAAACCAAGCTCATTTACGCAAACACTCGAATCGTTATAAAGCACCATCAGCTCCTCGGCTATCGCTAATAATTGTTCACTCACCCCTGCCACTTTGTCTGTGCCGACGGTCCTGAGATGCCTGCGGACAATTGTTGCATCGTGAAAGCTGCCCCGCAGCGGCTTCCACTCGTGGGCAAAATCAGCCAGATAGCAATGGAAGTTCGCTAATTGTCTGCCGGTATCGGCCGTAGCTTCTTCTGAGCCGTCGTAGCGGACGCCGCTGACGAATTTGAACAGCTCGTAGATGTGATGGTCCAATTGCAGGATGGTATTATTCTCATCGCAGGTGGCGATAATGGAGGTAACCGGAAAATCTCTTCTGGCCAGATGGTTTTGCACTGCGTGTGCAAATGCAATGCGGTCCAGGTCGTCTTTGCCTCTCGGCCGACGCTTCAGCAGGAATTTGCCCTGCTCGGATATAACGACCACTTTCGGGGCGCGTATATTACCTGCCGATAGTGAGTGAACGTGCTGAATTAAGCCGATGTCGTAATGGCTGAGGACTTTAACAAGCTCCTCACTTGAAAAATGTGCTCCGCCTCGAGGCATAAATCCATTGACTATTTACTATTGAATATTGATTATTGTCCCCACCTCTGTTTTCACAGAGACGACAATCCTGCGTGGGGAACGACAATAGTAATGATTATGGATTATTTAAGACCGGGATGCAAGCATTAAAATAATGATGATAAGAAAGACTACTGCGAGTGAGCTTAAAATTATGATGGCAACTTTGTAATTAGCGAGGGCCTCCGGCCTGTAAGCCTCTTGCTGCGGCTGGACGACCTCTCCTTTCTCAAGCTGCTTAAGCTCAGAGACATCGAATTTCCGGCGAGCATGAACAGGCGGCTGGCCCTGACGAAGGGCCTCCAAATCCGTCAGCAGCTCCTCTACATTCTCGTAGCGGTCTTCTCTGCGTTTGGCCATCATAATTTCGATGACTTCCGATACCCCTGCTGACAATGAGGTGTTTATATGGTCGGGCGGAACCAGTTTTTCCCGCAGGTGCTTTCTCATCACATCGGCTGAATCATCCGCCATAAACGGCACCCGGCCGGTCACAAGATGATAGAACGTGGCACCGAGACCGTAGATGTCGGCTCGGCCGTCGATGTCGATTCTGCCTCGAATCTGTTCGGGTGCAATATAATAAGGGGTGCCATACGCCTTGCCGGCCTCGGTCTGTGCGGTCTCAATATCGGTAGTTTCACGGGCTAAACCCAAATCAGCGAGCTTAACTACACCGGCTGTATTTATCATAATATTCTTGGGCTTGACATCACGGTGAATAAGACCTTTGGCATGGGCGTGAGCAAGCGCACGAGCAACCTGAATGATTATTTCCAGCGCCTCCTTCTCACTAAAGACCCTTCCTGCTGCCAAATCGTCATACAGGGTTTTGCCCTCAACATATTCCATAACAAAATAGTGATAGCCGCCAGCCTCGCCGACGTCGATGGCCTGGACAATATTTGGGTGATTGAGCATCCCCGCGGCTTGCCCTTCCTTGTAAAAGCGTTCAACATATTCGGGATTCTCACTAAATCGCTTCGGCAAAACCTTAATCGCAACCGTCCTATTCAGACTCAACTGTTTTGCTTTATAAACGAATGCCATCGCACCAGCACCGAGCTTACCGAGCATATGATAGCCCGGAATCTTGTGCACGGCCGCCTTGCTTTCCTTTATGCTGTCCTTTAACCTTTCCGCCTGGTTCTGCGTGACGTAGCCAAGCTCAACCATAAGGTCCTTTAGAATTACAGGATTGATTTTGCGGCGGGATTGCAATTCCTGAAGACAGCGGCGAAGCTCCTCATCCGTGCATAGACCCTGCTCAAGGGCCATCTTGCCAAAGATTGTGTCATAACTCGTTTCGTTCTTCATTAGTGTTCCCAGTAAAACCAAATGGCCGGGCGGATGAAGAACTTATTCCCCCTCCGGATTTAACTTCTACATCCTATAATAAGCTTAAAATGCCCTGAATATCAATTTATAAAGAGATTGTCAAAGAGAAATTTGACAATTTTTGCCAGAAAAATATCATCCTTCTGGCTGGTTAAAAATCGGCCTTTTTGGGTAGGAAGTTTAGAGGTTTAATTTGAACCACGGATTTACCCGCCCACAGGCGAGGTCTCGCCCGCCTTGCCCGTGGCTTCGCCCCGAGGCGAGCCGCGAGGCAGGCCAAAGGCGGACGCGGATTAACGCAGATTGTTTATCGGCCACAGAGGGCACAGAGTAACCTTATGGTTTTTTAACAGCTGGTGCGGACTTAGCAGGTGTCTTCTCGATGCAAGCCCTTCGGCGATGCTCAGGACAGGCATCCGCGAATTCTATCGCCAGCGTTCTTGAGGCCGAGAAAAATCGGCCTGCATAATACTATGCACGCTGTTAAAAATTATGTGATGGCCTTATAAGATTATACGACTGGCTTGGAGGGTTTTTTAGACACAGATTGACACTGATTTAGCCACGAAAAGGCACAAAAAACACAAAGAAAATTAACCACGAATTAACACGAATTTTCACTAATCATTTATTGCCACGAAGGCACTAAGACACGAATGAACACAGACTTTTTAGACACGGATTGACGCGGATTGACACTGATTATTTTTAGAAGAAGACGACAGAAGACAGAATAGGAATACCCAATATCGAACAAGGAATGTCGAAGTATAAGAGGACGAAAATATGGGTTGACGGATTAAGAAGATTTGGGTTTGTTTTAGACACGGATTAACACAGATTTGCACTGATTACTCATAAGA
>CAZKYA010000208.1:0-3888 GCA_964556725.1 uncultured Pirellulales bacterium | reverse complement strand
GGTTTTTGTAATTGGCTGCTTTTATATACAAAAACCAGAAGTTGCAACTGTGCGCCAATTTGTGTCAATCTATTTCTGACTTTCTATTTATCTTTCTCTGTGTTCTCCGTGTTCTCTGTGGCTGTTTTTTTAATCAGGCCATATACGTTGAAGCGCTGGTTTGGCCGCCTCGGCCGGTCCAGTTTGTGTGGAAGAACTGGCCTCGCGGCTTATCAACCCGCTCGTAAGTATGTGCACCGAAATAGTCCCGCTGGGCCTGCAGCAGATTAGCCGGTAAGCGTTCGTGGCGATAGCCGTCATAGAAGGTAAGAGCCGAGCTCATAGTGGGCATAGGGATACCGAGTTTCACCGCTGTCGTTACCACCTTTCGCCAGGAGGATTGTCCCTTCTGGACGGCTTTTTTGAAGAATGGGTCGAGCAGCAGGTTTTCCAGTTTGGGATTTTTATCGAAGGCCTGTTTTATTTTGCCCAAAAAGACCGAGCGGATGATACAGCCGCCCCGCCAGACAAGTGCGATGCCGCCGTAGTTTAGGTTCCAGTTATGTTCTTTGGCGGCGGCACGCATAAGTTGATAGCCCTGGGCGTAGCTTACGATTTTAGAGGCGTAAAGTGCCTTTCGCAAATCTTCGATGAATTTATTTTTGTCGCCTCTGAATTTTGCCTTTGGCCCTTTTAGGATTTTGGAGGCGACTACGCGTTCTTCTTTAATGGCTGATAAGCATCGTGCAAGAACGGCTTCAGCGATGAGGGTAAGGGGCTGGCCAGCATCCAGTGCCTCGATTACGGTCCATTTACCGGTGCCTTTCTGGCCGGCGGTATCGAGAATTAAGTCGATTACCTCGTTGCCTTCCTCATCTTTATAGGCGAGGATGTCCCGCGTTATCTCGATAAGGTATGAGTTAAGCTCGCCTTGATACCACTGTGCGAAGACATCATGAATTTGTTGGTTGGTCATACCGAGACCTTCTTTCATTATTTGGTAGGTCTCGCAAATCATCTGCATATCGCCATATTCGATGCCGTTGTGTGTCATCTTGACGAAATGTCCGGCTCCATTTTCGCCAATCCACTCGCAGCAGGGTTCGCCTTCGGGCGTCTTTGCGCAGATGGCCTGGAAGATGGGTTTGACGTGCTGCCAGGCGGCGGGTGAGCCGCCGGGCATCATTGACGGGCCTCGCATCGCCCCTTCTTCGCCGCCGGAGACGCCTGTGCCGATGTAGAGTTTGCCTTTGCTCTCGACGTATTGAGTTCTGCGAATGGTGTCTGGGAAGTGGCTATTGCCACCGTCGATAATGATGTCGCCGTTTTCAAGGTGCGGCAGCAGTTGTTCGATGAAAGAATCGACCGCTTCACCGGCTTTTACCATCAGCATTATCTTACGGGGTTTCTTCAAGTTGGCTGTAAACTCTTCAATGGAATGGCAGCCGATTACGTTTTTATCCTTGGCCCTGCCCTTTAGAAAATCATCCACCTTCGAGATGGTTCTATTAAAACAGGCAACAGTAAAGCCCTTGCTTTCCATATTAAGGATGAGGTTTTCGCCCATAACCGCCAAACCAATCAGGCCTATATCTGCCTTCGGTGAGTTTATCAAATCCGCTTGTGCCATTTTGTGTTACTCCCTTTCAAATTTATTATTTACTATTGACTATTTATTATATTGATTAGTCATCTGGAATAGTTGGTATATACCCATCAGATAATCTGTATAGTGTTTCACCTGCGTGGTGAACAACCAGTATCCCTTGGTCTTCTTTGTTTTCGTAGTCAGCTATATTTATATCATCAGGATTCATATACTTCAAGTTTACTTTTTCGCAGCGCTGCCTGCTGATGCCTGTGGCGAGAACTACATTGATTCTCGGCTTTTCGACACCGTTAATATATGTGCCGATGCCTTTTACGTGTGTCGAGTGCGCAATAACGGCCCGCGGGATACCAGCAAACTTATCCATTCGTTTGAGGAAATAATCGCGCGTGTGATAGCCGATTTTATCGATGAATTTGCCGTGCGTATAAGAAATCTCGTTGATATGTGGAGCATAGATAATCAGCGTGCAGCCGTCTGCAGCTATCGGTTCGAGCTTATACATTACCTTGCCGGCTGTCCAGATGTCGTCATACATCTTCGGTGCAATGCCGAGGATGGTCTTGTATGGCTTATCTTTATAAGCAATATTGGTGACCTTAGACAGGTCAGCCGCTTTTTCCCACGCTTTTTTGCAATCGCCGATAAATATTCCTTTGAGCTTGTTTTCCACCACTACTATGGCAAACAGTTTCCGTGGCATTTTTATAAACGATGCCGCCTTTTCGACTACCTGCCGTGTCGGCGTCCAGATATTTCCGTTTATAACCGGATTTGTTATCACGGCACTTAGCCAGTGAAAGAAGTTTATGATTTCGTCACCTGCGATTCCGGGGAAGATATATTTATGCCCGCCGGAAAAGCCCACAACTTCGTGAGGAAAAACAGGGCCTAAGATGAAAAACTCATCGTATTGGAAAATCAGCTTGTTAATTGCTACGTCTACTTCTTCTCGAAACAGGCCGCCACTTATCTGCTCGATTTCGTCGGCGGAGATTTTTCCGATAGAAGTAAAAGTTTGCGATTTTTCCCATTCGTGGTTGAAGAATTTTACCGATGAGTATTTTCTTTTACGCTGCTGCGGCGTAATCGATAATCTGGTGCAGATTTGCCCTTCTGTTAATGGCTGATGAGTCCCGAGAGCAACGAGGCAGTCGAGCGCCTTTGCTTTCTGGCCTATAAAATCGTAAATACTTTTGAATATGTCACCTATTGGCCCTGAACGGGTATTATCGGGGATTATTAATAGAAGCCGTTTGCCGGTATAGTCATTTTGTGCAAAGAACTCACCTATTGCTTCACCAGCTTCCTTATTATCAATGAAACCATCTTTATTTTGTCGTTCAATTATCATTACAGGTCGTCGTGCGTATTGCGTATTTCGTACTGCGTAAAAAAACGAATTTCTATTTTTGCCAGGGAGGTTTTTCGGGCAGACAGGCGTCGAATTCTTTGATTAGCTTCTTCTCGTATTCGCCGGCATATTGACCTTTTATGAATCTATCAAACGCCTCATCGTGGAATCTCTTCCAGGATTCGGTTTCACTTCCCGGATTAACCGGATAGAACAAAGCATCGTTTGCTCTGGCGGCCTTCATATCCCCAGGCGCGTCGCCAATCATCAGGATATGGTTCTTTTCGTACTTGCCTTTCGCGGCATATTCGAGGTGCTGAGCTTTGGTGCCTATTTCCTGGCCCGCTATAATATCTACGTATTTGGCGATGTCGTGTTCCTCCCACTCGCGTATAAGTGCCTCGCCGGGCGTAGCCGAGACGACAATGACGTCAGCTAAAGGCCTGATTTTCTCTAAGCTTTCACGCACATAAGGGAAAGGCGGCATTTCTTTGACAATTTCCTCGATGGCCCAGTTGACCCGCTCACTCCAGGTGATCGCCAGTTCCAATTCTCGCTTGGTGTCGGGATTCTCGGCCTGTGCAATAGCTTTTTTAAGGCCTTCGTTGCTAAGGACACTCTTGGGGTCATCGACCCAGGCAAAATAGTGCGGGTATTGCGGAACCTTGAAATTTCTGGACTTGACCATCGGATGAGTCGGCAGCAGGTCTTTCAATATCAATTTGATGGTTTTGTGCCGATTGGCGCCGCGTGTTTTGGAAAATAAATCAGCGAAATCCTTGCACTGGCGTGCCGCTTGGGCGACCGGCTGAAGACCAAAATAGCCAATCATCCAGGGACAGAAACATTCGCGCTGCTTTATGCCCATCGTATCGAAGGCGCAGCCATCAGAATCAATGCCGACGAAAAATTTCTTTTTTGGTTTGAAATCTTTTAATGGTTTTGC
>CAZKYA010000207.1:0-3896 GCA_964556725.1 uncultured Pirellulales bacterium | reverse complement strand
TCGTCTTTTGGACGGGTGCTCGTGGCTGAGCCGGTTCAAAATGGGCAGGACAAAAGCGGCGGTTTTGCCCGTGCCGGTCTGGGCGCAGCCGATAATATCTTTGCCGGCAATTGCGGCTGGAATCGCCTGCGACTGAACTTCGGTGGGAGCGGTGTAGCCGGCAGCAAGAATACCCTGCACCAGCGGGTCGGAAAGACCAAATGTTTTGAATGGCATCAGATAATCCTATACTGGGATTTCCTATTTATACTTGCCGGGAGCGGCAATTGTTAGGGCAAGCCCCACATACAATATCCAATGTTCAAGAGTATATCATACGGAACGTATGAATTAAATACCTTTCAAAGGTGAATTTGCAGGGTCGTTTCTGTTTATGCAAAAAGAGGTATTGGAGAAATCATGAGGGGCGTTAACCACTGTTAAACGCGAGGCGAACCCAGTTAGAAAAGATTCATCCTTCGTATTTCCTACTACGGAGAAGGAAGGCCGTTTTTCTAACGGGGCAAGTTCTCGTCTAATACTTCTTTTAATGTCTTGCAGACAATAGCCACCTCATCCTTTGTTAAATTATTATAGAACGGCAAAGCAATGGTTCTCTCACAGACAGATTCAGTGATTGGGAAATCACCCTTTTTATAGCCAAATCGCTCGACCATAAACGGCTGCAGATGCACAGGCGGAAAATAATTGCCGACCTGTATGCCCCTATCTTTCATATCCTGCAAAACCCTATCTCGCTGCTGGACGGTAAATTCCTCTGCAAGCCGAACTACAAAGACAAACCAGCTTATATCACAACCATCCGGCTCAGTGGGCACTACCAGCCGACCGTCCCCGTTTAACATCTCCTGATACCATTTTGCGACCTGCTTGCGTTTGGCCTTGATTTCCTCTATCCTTGAAAGCTGAACAATTCCAAGCGCACAATTGATATCGCTGAGTCGATAGTTATAGCCCAGCCGTTCGTGCTCCAGCCAGCCCCCTGCTTTGCCTCTGCCCTGATTGCGAAGTGACAGGCACATATCTGCCAGACCATCGTTGTTGGTCATTATCATTCCGCCTTCCCCGGTAGTTATCTGCTTATTGGGATAAAAGGCAAACATACTTATTCTGCCGAATGTCCCGACCTTTTTTCCGTTCAATGCGGAGCCGAGTGCTTCACAGCTATCTTCAATTACTATAAGATTATGCTTTTTAGCAATTTTACAGACCTTATCCATACCTGTCGGATTACCGAAAATCTCTACCGGTAAAACGGCTTTTGTCTTGTTTGTAATCTTAGATTCTATTTTTGCAGGGTTGATATTCAAACTCACAGGGTCGATATCAACAAAGACCGGCGTGGCCCCCGCCATCATAATAGTTGTTGCAGAAGCAATAAAAGTAAACGGCGTTGTAATGACCTCATCGCCCTGCCCAATCCCCAGAGCCAGCATACACAAAAACAGGCCACTTGTTCCGCTGTTGACAGCAACAGCCCGTTTTGTACCGATGTATTCAGAAAAAACCTTCTCAAATTCCCTGAGTTTGGGTCCAAGCGAAAGATTAGGACTTCGAAGTACCAAACATACTGCATCAATTTCCTTTTCGGTGATATCCGGCCGAGATAAATATATCTGCATAAGAGATTCTCCACAATAAAGAGCGTAAGAGCACAGGTGCATAAGAGCACAAAATAAATATTCAATATTGTAATAGTTTTGAGCCGAAAATCAAGCCCCTCCTGACGCTCATATTTGCTATCCCACATCACCCCCTGGATTAGCTCCAGCAGCAACAAATATAACATAAACATACGAACATAGGAGAATAATGTGGTCCTTCACCTGCGCGGCAATGACACAGAAGAAGTACGATAACAAAAGCATTTATGGGACGCAGGCTTGCAAAAACAAAGGCCTATTTGCCGCTAAGTTAGAATTTGCAATGTCTATGTTAAACAGCACCTAATTGAAGCCGAAAATAAGAACGGAGTTAACACTACTTAGTTAGGAATCAAAAGATGGCAAAAGGAAAAAACGTATTGACGACAGGCGATGTGGCCAGGATTTGTCACGTTGCTCCCCGAACGGTCTCGAAGTGGTTCGATAACGGCCAACTGAAAGGATATCGCATACCGGGCAGTAAGGACCGACGAATACCCGTCAGCGAGCTAATTCGCTTTATGAAAGTGCACAATATGCCTACCGATACACTTCCGGTAGGCAAAATCCGAGTGCTCATAGTGGACAGTGATAATAAAGCAGCTTCGGCTCTGGCTGATACTCTGCAAACCAAGGCCGATTACGAAGTGCTAACCACCCAGAGCAGCTTTGAGAGTGGCGTAATTGCCCTGAAATTTGCTCCCCATGTTCTATTGGTAAATCTTTCAGCCAAAGATATAGATGCGACAGGTATTTGTAAAAGTATCCGTGCGCAGGAAGATTTGCAGACCATTAAAATTATAGCTATTACACACCATCTAAGCGGATCTGAGTTGGCCGCCTTGCTGCAGAAGGGTTTTGATGGGTATATATGCAATGCTGCTGATTCAGCCGAAGTTATCAGAAAGATAGAAGAAGCAACCGCGATTATCTATTAGTAATAGCGGATTTTTTCTCAACCCAAACCAATAAAAAAGGCCGCTCTCCAGGAGAGACTTTTTTTCACAATGGCCGTTTTTCAATAATCCTTAAAAGGTATCATCCATGGTGCATAGTTGCGCCAATCCGGTTCGTTATGAATAGTTCTGACCCAGGGGCTGGGGTCGATTTCTTCAGACGGAGGTTTCAATTTCTTCTCCCAGTGTCTGTTCCACTGCAGTGTCCACAACTCTTTCAGTCCTACTTGTCTGACGGTAAAATCCACAAAAAGTAAATTTATAAACCCGTTGTGCCGGTTGATGCAGAAATGCTGAATTTCATTTTTATCGCCCCAGTCACCAGAATGAGCTTGATCCGCATAAAGCGGCGGCTCATCGATGTGGAATGGCCAGGCATCAAACCAGGTGGAGTCCCCCAATAACGGTATATTATTTGCATTTGTTACCTTATGGATACCCTTCCAGAACCATTCCTTCTTACGTTGTTTTGTTGTACCAGAGTCTTTATTCAAATTATTGGTCCAGGAATTTTCACCATAGCTGCCGATATAATCATGGCTCCCCTGCGTCGGGTGCCACTTATTCCATGGTCCCCAGGCCTTAAACGTACCATAGTCAAACTTACCTTCCACAAGTGCGGTTGCGGTTGGACAGCAAAGCAAGCCCCAACTATCCTTATAGTACGGGAGAAGTCCTATCACCCAAAGCCCCCTTATATCAAGCACGTCGTCGTGGAGTCCTGGAGGGAAATAACCATCGTTGTCGTCTGTGTATAACTTATAGCAAAGGGCCCATTGTTTTAGTCGCGTTTGGCATGCTACCTTTTGCGCCGCCTTATTTGCCCGATTCAGTGCCGGCATCAATATCGACATTAATAACGCAATGATAGCAATCACTACCATAAGCTCAATTAGCGTAAATCCACTTTGTCTCTTCATAATAATGCACCTACTTTCTGCTCTTAAAACACAATCTTTTTGAAAAAACAACATTCTACTTTTACCCATTTTAACACACAGCCAACTTCAATTCAAGCAATAAAATTATTTTTTTATGTCCCACAAATTCGCATCCATCATTTCGTTTCCTTCTGGAGCATATGAGTCAACAGTTCTATTAACTGCTCAGCATTGACCTGTGCTTCATGCCCATCTACGAAGAATACCCCATACTTGCCATCGGACAGCTGCCAGTGCATCAATACCGCATTGCTATCCTGTGGGTCAATGCTATCTCCATACCATTCAACGCTCTCGCCCCGCTCAAGCAAATGCTCGTATTTTGACCTACCAACCAATATGTCATTTCTGCCTGC
>CAZKYA010000206.1:0-3902 GCA_964556725.1 uncultured Pirellulales bacterium | reverse complement strand
GGCGCAAATATTGCCTTCATCTCTTCATCAGCCCGCAAATAGCACACTTCGTCAGTGACCTTACTATTTTTGACTTTTCGATATGGTGTAAGCAGAAATCCATACTCGTCAACGGTTGCAAATATTGCTAATGAGGCAATCAAGCCGATATTTGTTCCCTCGGGCGTTTCAATTGGACAGACTCTGCCGTAATGGCTGATGTGGACATCACGAACTTCGAATCCAGCCCTTCTTCTGTTCAGCCCACCAGGGCCCAGAGCAGACAGACGTCTTTCATGAGTTAACTGGCTTAAAGCGTTTGTCTGGTCAACAACCTGGCTGAGTTCGCCGCGGCCGAAGAAATAATTGATACTGGTTGCTACGCTCTTTGAGTTAACAAGATCAGCAACTTTCAACGGTTCATCAGTACTTGTTTTTAGACTCATCCTTTCCTGCACGGTTTTTCTAAGCTTTAGAAGTCCTTTTCTAATTTCGTCGGCTGCCAGTTCCTCGATTGTGCGAAGTCGTCTGTTGCCGAGGTGGTCGATATCGTCCAGCTCTCCCTCATTATTACGCAAGGCCATTATGTACTTCATTGTGTTCAGGAAATCTTCTGGCCGAAGCGTCATCTCACTCTCGTCTACTATCTGTCCGAACTTACGATTCAATCTGAATCTGCCGACCTTACCAAGACGATAGCGGTTAGAATCAAAGAATTTCTCCGCAAAGAATGCCTTTGCTTTCTCCTGGTTAGGCGGATTGCCCGGTCTTAATCTCATATAAAATTTTAACGCCGCCTGTTCGTGGTTCTGACAATCATCCTCCGCAAGGGTGTTTAAGATGATGGTGTCCCGGACATCGTCGATAACTTCAACTGTTTTTGATGCTTTTTTCTGCGCTCTGGATTTTAAGCTACCCCTTGTGGGACCAGCTTTATGCTTCACGTATGCCGCTTGTATTAAAGCAACTCTATCGCTGATTTGCCTTGCAGCTTTTACTATGATTTCACCTGTTTGTAGGTCAACAATCGGCTCTACCACCCACATAGTAGGTGTGAGTTTGTCTATACTAACAGTTTTTGTCGGATAAAACATCCGCAAGATATCCCCTGTATTTCCGTAATCCGGGTGCATTGCTCGCAGGAAAATAGTGGCCGGTATTTTGCTTGACTGGTCGATCCTGACAACCAAAATGTCCTTGTTCGTAACAGCTATCTCCATCCAACTGCCTCGCTCGGGTATGATTCTACCACCGTGCAGCACCCTATCCCCTTCTTTGCTCTCGATAAGAAAATCGACACCTGGACTTCGGTGGAGTTGGCTTACAATGACCCTGACAGCACCGTTGATAATAAATTCCCCTCCCCCTATCATAACAGGCATTTCCCCCAGGTATATTGCCTGTTCAGCCAGATCCTCACCCTCAGAGGTACGTAGTCTGCACCAAATTTTTATTGGGTAGCCATAAGTCAGCCGTAGCTGTCTGCACTGTGTAGGAGTATAGTGTGGCTTTTCCAATTCGTACCAGAGATATTCCAACACCGTTTTTTTGTCAAAGCTCTCAATAGGGAAGAGTTCCCTAAATAACCCTTCCAGACCAACACACTTTCTCCTGGTTGGGGCCACGTCTTTTTGCAAAAAGCGTTCGTAACTTGTTTTCTGTATGGCTACCAAGTCCGGGATATCAACATCATCATGGACTCTGCCAAAATAACGAACATCTTGCCCAGTATCAACTCCAACCATTATCGATCTCCCATGCTATTAACTTAATTGCCCTGCCAGCGCCGAATACCGACAATAAGTTACCTGACACTGCTGTAGTTAAGGATTAGCGCTTAGTTTTTTCCTGTTTGCTATCGTCTCTCTACCAAAGACTAACTTCTTTTACGCTAATTCAACTGTTGCGCCGGCTGCCTCCAACTTCTGTTTGGCAGCTTCGGCATCTTCCTTGCTCAGACCATCCTTGACCGGCTTGGGAACATTGTCAACGAGGTCTTTGGCCTCTTTTAATCCCAGTCCCGTCAAAGCTCTTACCTCTTTGATAACTTGAATCTTTTTATCGCCATATCCCTTAAGAATCACATCAAAGCTGGTTTTTTCCTCTGCTTGTTCAGCCAGTGCACCTGCTCCTGCTTGTGCTGGCCCTGCCATCATAACAGCACCAGCTGCTGCTGGTTCAATACCATATTCATCCTTGAGATAATCACCAAGCTCTTTGGCCTGCATCAATGTCAGGTCCACTATTTTGTCTCCGAGCTTTTTAATTTCACTGCTCCATTTCCTTGTCTCTTTAGACTCCTGAGCCGTTTTTGTTTTTTGGGCCTCCTTTGCTTCTTCTCTTACATCCTCTTTCGTTTGCTCTTTTACCTCTTCTTTTGCATCGTTCTTCGCTTGTCCCTTTTCTTCCACTTTAGCCATTTCTATTCAACTCCTATCAACCAGCGCCCGTTGGTAGCCGAAACCACGCAGTTCCGTTTAACCCATTAAAGGGGCAGCCACACAGGCAACAATATTTCATATTTACTGCACTGCTCTATGATTTAAGCTGCTTGCTTCTCAGCTCTTTCTATAATCGCCTTTATGCAACCTGCAATAATTCCTGCAGGACAACCAAATATGCCGGCCAATCTTGCCGCAGGTGACTGTACCAGGGCGACAATCTCACCTTGCAGTTCTGCCCTCGTTGGCATTTTTGAAAGCCCCTCTGCCGCCTTGGCCTCTAAAGCTGAGCCGTCCAGAAAAGCGCCTTTAATCTCGATTGCAGGGACCTTCTTGGCCCACTCAGTCAGCTCTTTTGCAACGTCAACGATGCTGTCACCACCGTAAGAAATAGCGCAAGGCCCGCTGAACAATCCTGTTGCCAGCTCCATCTGCTGGCTGCGTAACGCCTTCTTAAACAGTGAATTCTTGACCACTGATAATATGATGCTTTTTTTCTTAAGCTCGCCACGCATCAAGTTATTGTCAACGCCACCGAGACCTTTGATACTAACAACCAAAAAATCTTTGATACCTTCGTCGGCAATTTTCTTTTCAAGTTCTGCCTGCAACAATTGTTTTACATACCTGCTCATTTTTCTCCTGCCCAATAAAACAGCAACTCGCAATAGAAAGCTTACAACTTGTGCTTCTGCTTTACATACTAACCGCTATGCTCGGGCTCATAGTCGCTGATATACACATTTTTTTGATATATGTACCTTTTGCCGCCACTGGTTTTATCTTTTTTATATGTGAGACAAACGCCTCGATATTCTCCATCAACTTTTCTTTCTCAAAGCTCCGCTTGCCGACTACTATGTGGACATTGCTTCCTGCATCATTTTTAAACTCAACTTTGCCTGCGGTAAATTCGGCTACTGCCTTGGCTACATCCCCAGTTACGGTCCCATTTTTAGGCGAAGGCATCTTGCCTTGAGGCCCGAGAATTCGGCCGAGCTTGCCTACCTTGCCCATCACCTTCGGCGAGGCGATTGCCACATCGAAATCTGCCCAGCCATCCGATACCTTTTTTACCAATTCATCACACCCGGCTTCAATGGCACCAGCTTTTTGGGCCGCTTCGACATCTGAGCCCTCACAGAAAGCAATAACCTTCTTTTGTTTGCCTATCCCGTGAGGCAGGGATATTGAGCCACGAACTAACTGGTCTGCCTGCTTTGGGTCTATGCCCAGGTGCAAAACACAATTTATGCTCTGGTCGAATTTAACAGACTTAAAGCCCTTTACTTTTTCCACCGCCTCATCCAGTGACATCGGCTCTTTACTTACCTGTTGAGACTCTTTTTTATATCTTTTGCCTCTAAATCCCATATCCCTACCGATTATCAAAAATTATCACTCAATAATTTCTATTCCCATACTCCGTGCGGTGCCTCTGATTATCTTCTCGGCATTTTCCAAATCATATGCGTTTAAATC
>CAZKYA010000205.1:0-3924 GCA_964556725.1 uncultured Pirellulales bacterium | reverse complement strand
ACAAAATGAGCAGGATAGCGTCTCTTTTGCCAGGATTCAGCAATGTTAGCTCCTATTGAGCGAGAGGAACGCCTTATCTGGTCTGTAAGCGAGTAGAGTTCTTCTTTAGAGAATGTCTTTGTCAGTTCGAAAATCTCCTGTTGTAGCTCAATCGCTAACTTGTAAACGTTAAGGTCTCGAAAACTTTCAATTCTTTCGCTCACCAATCAGTCCTTTGTTTTCTGTCCTCTGTCCTCTGTCATCCGTCGTCTGTCGTCCATCAATCTCGTCCCTTATTTGACTCAATAAGTTAATGGCCTCTATTGGGGTTAAATTATTAATGTCCATTGAGGCCAGTTTCTCGAGGACGCTTTTGTGTTTCTCTATAAACAGAAGGTCTTTGTCGGGCTCTTTGGTCTTATGTTTTGATAAGTGTGTGTCGGTGGCTTCTTTGGCGAAGGTCGATTCCAGTTCTTCCAGAATTTCCTTTGAGCGTTCGAGGATGGGTTTGGGCACGCCGGCAAGTTTGGCTACGTGGATACCGTAGGATTTGTCAGTTCCGCCGGGTAAAATTTTGTGCAAAAAGACCACCTCATCCATCCATTCACGCACGGCGACGTTGCAATTTTTCACATTAGAAAACAACTCGGCTAATTCGGTCAGTTCGTGATAGTGCGTTGCAAAGAGTGTTCTGCACTTGAGCTTGTTTGCAATATGCTCAGTAATCGCCCAGGCCAGGGCAAGGCCATCATAGGTGCTGGTGCCTCTGCCGACCTCGTCGAGAATGACAAGCGATTTTTCGGTAGCGTTATTCAGGATGTTTGCGGTCTCGGTCATCTCGACCATAAATGTAGATTGTCCCCGAACTAATTCATCGGAGGCACCGACGCGGGTGAAGATTCTATCGACCAAGCCAATCTCGGCTTCTTTGGCAGGTATAAATGAGCCGGTCTGTGCCATTAAGACCAGAAGGGCGACCTGCCTTATATAAGTGCTCTTTCCGCTCATATTCGGCCCTGTTACAACGAGAATGTCGCCGGTATTGCGGTTCGACTGTCCTGAGCTCACCGTCGAAGGATTGCCAAGTTCGATATTATTGGGGACAAATTCCGACCCGAGCGCTTCAGCCAAAACGGGGTGTTTGCCTTCGGTGATAATAAGCTCGGTGCCGTTGGTCATTTTGGGTCTGGTGTAGTTTCGCCGTTTTGCCAGATATGCGAGGGCAGAAAGGCAATCGCATTGAGCGATAGTGTCAGCAAGGACCTGCAAGCGGCTTACATATTGGGCGGCCTGTTGTCGGATATCCTCGAATAGCTTTTGCTCTAATTCGAGCGCCTTTTCCTCGGCGCTTAGGGCCTGGGTTTCGTATTCCTTGAGCTCTTCGGTGATATAGCGTTCTGCATTTTTGATTGTCTGTTTGCGAACGTAGTCGGCGGGAACCTTATCCGCCGATGAGTGCGTTACTTCGATATAGTAGCCGAAGACTTGGTTGTAGCCAATCCTAAGATTTTGTATGCCTGTTCGCTCGATTTGCTGTCTTTGGTATTGTTGCAGCCAGCTCTGGCCGTCTCTGGAAATCGAGCGCAGCCGGTCGAGCTCTTCAGAAAAGTCAGCTTTAATCACGCCGCCATCGCGAAGATGTGAAGGACAATCCGGCTTGATTGCCGATTCGAGCAAATCGGCTAATTCGTCCATACTGTCGCATCGGCCGGTGAGTTGAACGAGTAAATCTGTGGAAAAATGCTGCAGGATTTGTCGCAGCTTTGGTATCTGCCGTAATGTGTTTGCCAGAGCGAGCAAGTCCCTTGGAGTTGCCCGGAAGGTGCTGATGCGGGCTGCGATTCGCTCGGTATCGGCGATTGCGGAAAGCAATTTGCGAATGTCGGCTAACCCTTTGTCCGCCTCTTTTAGTTCTGCGATGGCATCCTGGCGCAGCTCGATGGCGCCGAGGTCGCACAGAGGCATACACAGCCAAGACCTGAGCATCCTGCCGCCCATACCGGTTATTGTTTCGTCGAGGCAGTCCAGCAGCGAGCCGACTTTGCTCTCGGTGCGAATGGTTCGCAGGATTTCGAGACTGCGAAGAGAAGCCGGGTCAATCTGCAGGAATTTTTGTCGGTCGATTTGTTTCAGATTCTGGATATGGCCGAGCGTGGTCTTTTGCGTTTCGTTGAGGTATTCAATGATGGCGCCGGCGGGGGGGATGAGCCAATCGTCATCGTCACCGATACCGAAACCCTCGAGTGTGGCGGTGCCAAAATGCTTTAGCAGGCGCTGCCTTGCCTGATACGGGTCGAAGTACCAGCCGGGACGTTCTGTTATAACGGCGCTTGTTAGCTGTGAGATGTCTTTTGCGAGTTTTCTTGTCTCAGCTTCAAATAGCTCACCGCGTTTATCAGGCAGAAGGCACTCGGCAGGTGACAGCCGAAGAAGCTCATCGAGCAGTTTTTCCTCGGGCAGTTTCTGGACGAAAAAATGGCCGGTTGAGATATCGACCCAGCTAATGGCGGCGTTGGCTTTAGTGCCGAGATTGACCGCACAGAGGAAATTGTCCTCTTTGGCGTCGAGAAGGATATCGTCGGTGAGCGTGCCGGGGGTTACGATACGTATGACATCGCGCTTGACGAGACCTTTTGCTAATTTGGGGTCTTCGACCTGCTCGCAGACGGCGACTTTATAGCCGGACTGGAGCATTTTTTTTAGATACCCTTCGACGGCGTGATATGGCACGCCTGCAAGGGGTATGGGGTTATCGCCTTTACTTCTGCTGGTAAGGGCCAGGCCGCAAACCCGCGAGCAGATTTTGGCATCTTCATAGAAGGTCTCGTAAAAATCGCCCATGCGAAAAAATAGTATGCAGTCGGGGTGCTTTTGCTTGAACTGGTGAAACTGCTTCATTGCAGGCGTTAGTTTTTCGAGTCCTGTTGGCATGTTTTCTCTTTTGTGTCTCTTCTATTTTTATCTCACAAGTATCTCATCAATTTTCTTGGCAACTTTTTTACCGATTCCAAAGGGGTCTCGCAAAGGACGTGCCTGTTTACTTTCCATCTGTATAATATACTGTTTCAGGTCTTCGAGAGAATTTATGTTCTGCAAAGCAACCTGAATTTCATCTTGAGTAATAAGTTGTACACCACCATAAAGGGATTGTGTAAAAAGACGCTGTCTAAACACGATTTCAAGCACTTCTTTTTCCGAAGCGTTGGGCATTTGCTCCTTTGCCCTAGAATACTTGTGGTCTTGAACTTTGCAAGTGATAATAGGTGAGTTCATTATCATGACGATGAACTCTTTATTAGGAATGCCATATTGTTTCCGGAGGTTCTCCAATCTGACAACTTTGTCATCGTCCGGTTTTAGGCTCTGGGGAATCTGTTCTAACCAGAATATCGGGTGGGTAAACCTCTCTAATGGAGCTATCATCCGCATTAAGAGAACTCCAACTGATACTTTTATGAACTCGTATGTTTTAATAAAAGGATTCACTGTTTCATCTCAACAATGTTTACACTTCTTTCATTTACTTCCGATTATACAGAAAGCTGGCCGTTTAACAACTCTGTTATGATTGAGGTCGCCTGCTGGGTAGATTTGGCGTTTTTGAGCTGTATGAGAAGGTTTTCCTGCTGGCTAACGAGAATGTGAGGTTCTTTTTTGTTTTGCCAATTAAGGTCTATAAACGATAGATTTCCCGCCTATGGCCGATTTTGACTATATCAACGATGCAGTCTTTGTCCTCAATAGAATAAACTATTCTGTAATCTCCCTGACGAACGCGGAAACGGTTTTGTCCTGACAGCTTCTGACAGCCCTGATGTCTCGGGTTGTGAGCGAGTGATTGAATGCGTTTGACTATTCTTCGAAGGTCTTTCTTGGGAATGTCTTGCAGTTCTTTTGCAGCAGACTTTTTTATGGTTATTTTATATTTTGCCATTTGCCTTGAGC
>CAZKYA010000204.1:0-3940 GCA_964556725.1 uncultured Pirellulales bacterium | reverse complement strand
CTATGTCCCACGCTTCCGGGGCATCGATATCAGCATCCGGTGTTCCGCCTGTCTGACCCGTATTGTGCATACCCCAAAGGTCATTAAACCTCGGGTCGTTAGGAAACGTTGAACAGATTTTCACTTCATAGTTAGGGTGGGCATACAGAATTCCATCGGCCTTATTAAAAGACGGCAGTGCTTTTTCAACTGTTAATCCCTGCGGCAGTTTTACCACGCTCAGGCCCGGCACGAGTTTGAAGTCTCGTTTTATGGTAGCTGCACCGAGAGAACTGAGAATTCGATTTTTCTCATCCCTGTTTCGCTGTTTACCATAGGCCTTCGGAGCGAACCGCACGATTAACTCTGCTGGCTGGTAAGATGCATTAGCAGGGACAGAGAAATCACGGATTTTTGGGACAGAAAGATTGCTGTATTCTCCTGCAGCCGATGTACTGTCAAATCCTTTTACCGCTTGTTCTGTAGAACCGACAACACGGGTTCGAATTGTAAAACTCAGGTCATCCAACCCATCGTTGCCAATGGTCAGAGTTTCTGTCAAAGTGGTTCCTTCTACAACATTTACATCGAAATTATTCGGCTCGACCCAGATACCTGCTGCATTACCAGCGAAGAACACAGCTATAACCATTGCCAATATGAAAACATACTCCCTTTCCATTTCTCTGTCCTTTCAAACAGGTCTGATATCTCCGGCATAACAACCACTAATAAGTTACAGAGGCAGGGTCGGCACAAATAGACGGATAGAAAGCAAGCTTGTATTATCACAGTAGACAAGACAAAACATTATGAGAATTTTTCATCCCTGCCTTCATATCTCAATTGTCTTATTCTAACATAAAAAAGGGTGATTTTTCAAGGAATTTTCTACATTTTTTCGCTGTAGAGCCAGCTAACTTGCCTTTAAGGAAGGGTTAATGTAGGGTTTTCGCGGTGAAAAAACCTGATAACGAGCGGTCAGAGAATTTAGTTGCAAAGTGCCATTTAGAGAATAGTATTTAGGAAATAGTATTAAGACTAACGGATTAAAATGGTTTTTACACTACACAGATATATATTTCGAGAGCTTTTCAAGGTTTTTGCGCTTGCGGTGGTTGCCTTGACGCTAATTCTGAGCTTATGCAGTGTTTTGCGGCCCGTTCAGGAATACGGCGTAGGGCCCCGGCAGACAATGCATCTTATAGGTTATTTTCTGCCGATAACGCTGACATTCATATTGCCGATGGCGGCTTTATTTGCCGGTGCTCTGGTTTACGGCCGACTCGCAAGCGACAACGAACTTGATGCCTGCAAAGCGAGTGGAATCTCACTGCTGACGCTGGTTTATCCGGGGCTGGTTCTGGCGATTATAGTGGCTATTGCAAACCTGGTTTTGAGTTTCCACATAATGCCGGTCTTCGTCCACCGTGCCGAAAAATCTCTAAAAGCCGACGCTAAACAGATATTTTTCCGCAATATAAAGCGAAGAGGATATTATAAACTGCCACCGGACAATGAGTATTTGATTTACGCTGACCAGGCCGACCAGCAAAGCAGCACGCTTTCAGGGGTGGTCGTAGCGGAGGTGAAAGGCTCCGGAATAAAAAAGATAATCACCGCTGAAAGAGCCCAAGTGAAATTCAGGCCGGATGAAAAATTCAATGAAGTCCAACAAGTTCAAATAATCGCACATAACACATACCAGGTAGGTCCTGAGGATGAAGGCGGGGTCTCCTTCGAATGGGGGTCGTTCACGGCTGAGTTCGGCTCGCTGTTAGGCGACGATATAAAATTCAAGAAGATAGTTGAAATGAAAAGAATACAGGCCAATTTGATGCTGTTTTATCCAATCGCAAAACTGGCTCGTGAGACCTACGCACAATTTACCGCAGAGCTATTAGCGCAAGATATTGCGACCAGAATAGCTGAGGATGCCAACAGCTTCTATAAACTGCACAGCGGTGAGAAGCTCGTCGAATTCACCGCAGCTCGTGTTACACCAGGGGAGAAAAAAGTCCAGCTGGAGGGGGAAGTCGTTGTGATTGAGTCTGATGTGGTCAGTAAACAGCGTTTATGCATGTTACATGCTGCGATGGCCTTGCTGGCTATTGAGGGTGATGAATTTGCGCCGACTTTGACAATGGACATATACAACCCCACCTTGAAGCGTTCTGACGGTTCAGAGGACTTAAAGATGCGGCATGTCATTCGCGGCTTGATACCGCCTGAAACAGTCAGAGACAAATTCAAAACCGGAAACGTTCTTGATGATATTAAGCCAGAGGCGATGTCACTGGCATTGCAAAAAGAGCCAAGCCCGAAACTAATGGCCCTGCAAAACAAACTTCAAAGAAGCATACGGACAACATTAGCTGATATAGAAGCCGAGATGCACTCCCGCCTGGTGTTCGGAACAGGCTGTGTGTCAATGATATTGATTGGTATCGGCTTGGGTATTATCCAGAAGGGAGGACATCTGCTGAGTGCTTTCGGTGCAAGTTGTGTGCCTGCTGCGGCGTTGATAGTGTGCATAATGAGCGGCAAACATATTACCGAAAACCTTGGTTCGCAAAGCATTTCCGGCATAGCTTTGATGTGGACAGGATTGGCATTTTTGTCGCTTTTGGCGGTTGTTATATTTTGCCGGTTATTGAAAAATTAAGAATTGTGCATTGTTCGTAGTTCGTTGTTCACAGTTCATTGTTTGTAGATATAAGATACGAGTGATATGAAGACGTTAGACAAATATGTGGCAAAGAATTTTGCGGTCGGTTATGCAATTGCATTTTTTGTGTTGATAGGGCTACGAATAATTATTGATTTGTTCGTGAACCTTGATGAATTCACGGAGCACACCGACCTTGGCACTTTAGCTGTTATTAAAAATATATTTATATTTTACGGCCTGAACAGCACCGTTTACTTTCGTGATTTTGCGGGAATGATAATGGTAGTTGCGGCTGCGTTTTCCTTAGGTAAGATGGTCCGCTCCAACGAGCTGGTGGCCGTGATGGCTTCAGGGGTCAGTCTAAAACGAGTGATTGTGCCGATAGTCTTTCTTGCACTACTGCTGACAGGTGTGCTGATAATCGACCAAGAATTTATAATACCGCCACTCAGCGACAAGCTTGTGCGCGGCCAGGACGCTATTCCCGGCCAAGAATCGTATGATGTTTGGTTTATCAGCGATAGTAAGAATTCGCTAA
This sequence comes from uncultured Pirellulales bacterium, assembly GCA_964556725.1. GTDB lineage: Bacteria > Planctomycetota > Phycisphaerae > Sedimentisphaerales > Anaerobacaceae > CAZBWE01. The sequence goes on along the minus strand of CAZKYA010000204.1, from coordinate 752 downwards.
TCTGCTCTCAAAGATTTGAGGCAGAAACATCAACACTATATAAGCCGACTATCATCACACGGCGAAGAAAGGGCGATTCTCCCATATATGAAGTAACAGGACTTATAACCGCTGATAAGCAGGTTTATAATCCCGCCACCAAAAAGTGGGATTTAATTAACGGCCGCTTTATCGAAAAAGGAGGTAGAAAAAGCGCTCAGTCGATTGATTCCTATGACGGCGACATTACTCCAAAGGACATTCCCGTCAGGCGCAAGTCCGAGCACAAAAATCTGTTAGGTTGGCGACAATTAGCGACTCTTACAGAGCAGGCAACACAAGGAGCAAAAATCACAGACCAGCGTCAGCTCTACAGCGAGAAACACTTTCGTGTTACCGAGCCGATTATCAACCTTGCAATGCTAATGGTTTGTCTGCCGATTTTGGTTTGTCGTGACCCGAAGTCGATGAAATCGGCTGTTATGATTAGCTTTGCAATGGTAGGAGTGTGCTTTGTTGCGACTTTTACCTGCAAAATGTTCGCTCCGGAGGTCAACAGCTTCTATGGAATCGGATTTTGGGCGTGGATGCCGGTCTTTATTTTCCTGCCGATAGCTTTTATCGAACTGGACTCAATGAAAACCTGACCGCCGTAGCATTGCCTGCTTGTTAACTCTGCGATTTGTAATCCTCGGCTTTATGCCTGACTATTTTGCCCTCGACCATATAGATAACGTCTTCTGCAATATTTGTTGCGTGGTCAGCTACACGTT
>CAZKYA010000203.1:0-3978 GCA_964556725.1 uncultured Pirellulales bacterium | reverse complement strand
CGATATCGGGCCAGATGGCAACTCTTTTGCCCATCGGCTCAGCAGAACGCTGAACATATTCATACAGCTCAAAACGAAATACGCCCGGTGCTTTTATCTGAGAACCAAATGAGTCAAGTAAGCTGACATAGAGTTTTACCTCCGTCTGTTTTTCAGCATCGCCAATGTCAGCAAAGTCGGTCAACGGCAGGATATGGACTTTTGCTGGAGCGAAAATTGCTTTCTGCGTCGGCTCGGTAACTGTCTGCGGCGGCTCACAACCTACCTGGGCTAAAAGAAGTCCGAAGGAAAATATACAAAATAAAATGGCAGCTAATTTCATATTTGGCCCTTCCAGCCATTGAAGTGCCTAAAGTTTGGAGTGACTAAAGTGCCTAAAGTTATGGATTATTTTTTCACTTTAGTTCACATTAGGCACTTTAGGTCACTTTAGACACTTTTACTTTCAAGAATTTATAAATCCTCATCGAGTATATGGCCGAAGTGATATTTTTTCGCTCGCAAATAATCAATGTTGTGCTTGGTCGGCTCAGCCCTTAACGGTATCTGCTCAACTATTTTTATACCATAGACCTCAAGACGGCTTATCTTCTTTGGATTATTGGTTAGTATCCGTATCTTCGAGAGGCCTAAATCGCGACATATTTGGGCACCAATTCCATAATCCCGCTTGTCAGCCGTAAACCCGAGCTTGATATTGGCCTGGACAGTATCGAGGCCCTGTTCCTGAAGTTTATAAGCCCGCAGTTTGTTGGTCAGGCCGATGCCCCTTCCCTCCTGCCGCAGATATATCAATGCGCCTTTGCCGACCTGTTCAATCATTTTCATTGCGGTTATCAATTGATAGCCACATTCACACCTTTGCGAATGAAATAAATCACCGGTCATACATTCCGAATGCACCCTTACCAGGACCGGCTCAGAGTGTTCGATTGGTTTGCCATTATCGTCAAGCTCGCCAACACCACCTTTACACAGTGCCAGATGCGGCTCAGATGAGGTTACGCTCTCGTAGCCGATTAGTTTGAACTCACCATAGTCGGTAGGTAAATTGACGCACTCGAGGCGTTTTATCTGGCTCTCACGCTGGAGGCGATATTCTATTAGTTTGGCGATGGAGGTAATTTTAAGATTGTGTTTTTCACAGAATTTAAGCAGCTCCGGCACCCGTGCCATTGAGCCATCTTCGTTCATAATCTCACAGATGACGCCTGCGGGCTTTAGCCCCGCCAGACGCATTAAATCAATCGCTCCTTCGGTCTGGCCGGCCCGAACCAATACGCCTCCTTTACGAGCACGTAGTGGAAATATATGACCGGGTCTTGCAAGGTCGCCGGGTCTTGCATCGTCGGCGATAGCGACTTGAATCGTCCTTGCTCTGTCAGCGGCGCTGATGCCCGTGGTTATGCCCTCAATGGCATCGATACTGACCGTAAAAGCCGTCCCAAAGCGAGCGGTATTATTTGTTGTCTGTGGATACAAGCCGAGCGAGTCGCATTTCTCGGCTGTAAGAGGCAGACAGATAAGGCCGCGACCGTATTTGGCCATAAAGTTAATGATTTCCGGCGTAACCTTCTCAGCGGCGCAAACCAGGTCCCCTTCGTTCTCGCGGTCCTCGTCATCCACCAAAACAATCAACTTGCCCTTACGAAGCTCTGTCAAAGCTTCCGGAATTTTACTAAATTGAACTGCCATATTCGTAGAAATCCGAATATCGAAATTCGAAATCCGAAAGTATATATCTTAGAACCTGCCGTAAAACGGCAGGCTAAATACTATACGCCATCCGCTAAACGCTATACGATATTTATTGATTGAGGTTCTGTTCGAACTTTTCAATATATCGACTTCCCATTCTGATGTAAATAAGTGTAGCGATAATAGCGGTTCCGGCAGCAGACCACCAGAGTACACGCAGGAACCAAATCCATCCAGGCAAAACCGTTGAAACCTCGGGGGCAATCAGAATTCCCGCCACCATAGATAACTGCAGTACATTGGCAAACTTGCCGATTCGTGCAGGAGCAATAAGAATTTTCGAAGTTATAAAGTAAACAATAATAAAACCAATTACTAAAAACAGGTCCTTACCGATTATTAGAACTACTACCGTTGGCGGCAGTATAAAGCCTTCAACATGGCTTCGCTGTGACGTAAGTAACAGACACGCAGAGGTGATGAGCAGTTTGTCGGCGACCGGGTCCAGAAAGGCGCCGAGCTTGGTAGTCAGTTTTCTTGCGCGGGCCACATAGCCGTCAATGCCGTCACTGATTGCCATAAATAGATACATAACAATTGCGATATATCGCATTGTATCGCCAAGCTCAGGGTCGTTTGTCTTAAGCATGCAGCTAACAAACGGAACTATCAACAGAATCCTTAAAATCGTAAGCCGATTGGCCCAATTCAGCTTCATAAATTTTCAATTTATTATTTATAGTTTACTATTTATTATTGTCTGTGTAGTAATAGCAGTAGTTCTTTGCGATTTCACAATCCAGCATATTAAATCCTTAGACCAAATTTAGCAATAGATTATTGCTTGATAAAAGATAGAGCTGTTGTATAATTCAGATATTATAGTGAAGGGTAAAAAATGGCTGTATTGAATGTCAATATTGACCATGTTGCGACGGTAAGGCAGGCCCGGCTGACCGATGAGCCGGACCCTGTCTGGGCAGCGGTCGAGTGCGAGCTGGCTGGTGCAAATGGAATTACCGTTCACCTTCGTCAAGATAGACGCCATATCAACGACCGTGATGTTCGACTGCTAAAGGAAACAGTCGCCTGCAAACTAAACCTCGAAATGTGTATGGCTGAGCCGATTGTCAAGATTGCTGAGGAAATCCAGCCTGACCAGGTAACATTAGTGCCCGAAAAACGGGAAGAGTTGACGACCGAAGGTGGTTTGGACTGTGTTCAGAATAAAAAACGCCTGGCGGAAGTGGTCAAAAGAATGCACAAAAAAGGTATTTTGGTGAGTACTTTTATTGCGCCCGATAAAGAGCAAATTCTCGCCTCGGCTCAGGCCGGCTGTGATGCTGTCGAATTGCATACTGGTATGTATGCAAATGCTCGGGGGCAAGAAACGATTGATAAAGAGCTTGCTAAACTAACGGCAGCCAAAGATTTTGCGATGGAGAAAAATCTTATCGTTCACGCAGGCCACGGCTTGACATATCGCAATATCAGGCCGGTTGCACGTATAAAAGGCGTTTGTGAATTTAATATTGGCCACAGCATCGTAGCGAGAGCTGTCTTTGTTGGCATTAAGCAGGCAACCATAGAAATGATAAGATTGATAGATAAAAGTGAGCTAAAGTGAACTAAAATTTTGAGTGCCTGAAGTGCCTAAAATTTTGGAATATAACTTTAGCTCACTTTAGGCACTTTACACTTTAGGCACTTTCATGTAGGAGAAGAAGATGTTTACAGGTGCAATGGTGGCGCTCGTAACGCCTTTTCAGGGCGGTAAAATTGATTTTCAAACTCTCGATGAGCTGATTGAGTTCCAGCTGGAAAATGGCATAGATGCGATAGTGCCGGTAGGGACGACAGGCGAATGCCCGACCTTAAGTCACGACGAGCACAAAAAAGTTATCGAAAGGGTTGTCAAGACCGTCGGCGGAGCGGTGCCTGTAATCGCAGGGGCCGGCTCAAACAGCACCGCTGAGGCGATCGACCTGACGGCGTTTTCGAAAAAGGTAGGTGCTGATGCATCTCTGCAGGTTTGTCCATACTATAATAAGCCGACACAGGAAGGTTTCTATCAGCATTTTAAGGCAATTGCTGATGAGATTGATTTACCGATGGTGCTATATAATATACCTGGCAGGTGCGGAGCAGGGTTGACGCCGGAAACGGTTGCACGTTTATCTGAGGTTGAAAATATCGTTGCGATAAAAGAGGCCAGCGGCAGTATGGACCAGATTAGCGAGATTGCCAGCCGATGCGATATAACGATTCTTTCGGGAGACG
>CAZKYA010000202.1:0-3983 GCA_964556725.1 uncultured Pirellulales bacterium | reverse complement strand
TGCCTTTCGGAATTGTTTCAGATAAAATAGGCAGAGAAAAAGTTATTATTTTCGGCTATCTTGCGTTTTCGGCAACCTGTTTTGGTTTTGCAGTCTTTGATTCGCTGCCTGCCTTTATTGGGTTATTTGCACTTTACGGGGTGATGTTTGCTGCGATTGACGGTAATCAGCGTGCATTCGTGGCTGATTTGGCACAACAGCAGTTTAAGGCGACGGCTTTGGGGACGTATCACACTGTTACGGGTCTATTGGCTCTACCTGCTGGGCTGGTTGCCGGGTTTCTCTGGGATATAGTTGCTCCGGAGGCAACGTTTATCTATGGCGGTTCGCTGGGGCTTGTTTCCGTCTTTCTTTTTGCACTTTTCGCCAGGCAGTCTGGGCTGCGTCGGTCCGCTGCCAACCCATCATCTTAGCAGGCGATAGTCGAGTGATAGTTGCCTGCTTTGACAAGCTGAGGTTGACGTGGTAAAGCGACTTTGAAGATAGTATGCGCATAAAAAAGGCGAGGTGGTGGGACCGGCTGGGGGGGAGACCGGTGTTCCACACTGCCTCGCCGAGGTTCGCAAGCTGCGGAAAACAGCATCAATTTATTGTTTTGACAAAGTCAGCACCCTAACGTTTCTTCGAAAGTTTGTCAAGTAAAAAGCTGAAAATTTCTTAGCTATTTTGCCCCACAATCTATACTCGTTTAATAAGAGTATTATATAAGTTACGAGGGTAAAATGCAAGTCAAAAATTGTATTTTTTAACTTTTTTGCAGCTATCGCACCATCAGGACGGCGGTTATAAGGTATTAAGGAGTTAAATATTTGTGCACATTAATATAGATTATTGGCCAATCAATTTGAATGATGTTATTTTGAGAGTTTGTCGATGACAATGCCAAAAGCTGTCCCTGTCGTCCCAAAATAACCACCACAAAGATATCTCGCAAAAATCTTTGGTAGCAAAGCTCTGCGGCAGTTGTGCCTGTCTATCGTCGAGCAAAAGGGCCCTGCCGAACACGCACAGAATTTTGTGGCTGAGGAGCATATGCTTGGGCAGAAGAATCCGTCAAAATTTTTTGCCTTGGTTGTTTTTGTGCTGGCAAAAACTCCCATAGATTGATATTTTGAACCTGTCTTTGTTTTACAGCAGATTGGATGTTTAGTTTTAATTCTTGATTGCTGCTTTATGGTAAAAATTTCTGAAAGAATAGAATGTGTAAAAGATGCCATTAACTCTGCCTGTGCCCGTGTCGGCAGAGACTCCAATGAGGTAAAGCTTGTCATTGTAACCAAATCGGCTAACATCGAGGCCATAAAAAAGGTCATTCAACTGGGCTTCACCGACCTTGGCGAAAACAGAGTTCAGCAACTGAAAAAGGTGTCCGCTCAGATAGATGAGTTTTTACAAAAACAGGGGGGTGATTCGGCTTTGCCTGAAAAAATCAATTGGCATATGATTGGGCATCTGCAGCGTAATAAGGTCCGCTACGTCTTGTCCATAGCTTCTCTGATACATTCGGTTGACACACTTCGGTTGGCAGAGGAAATAAACGATTCAGCGGCCAAGCTAAACTTGCATCCAAAGGTGCTTTTGCAGGTAAATACCTCCAACGAACCACAAAAATACGGCGTTCCGGTAGGTGCGGCAATACATCTGGCTGAGCAGATAGAAACCCTGCCAAATCTAAAGCTCGTTGGCCTGATGACAATGGCACCACTAACGCATAATAAAGATGTGGTTAGGGCTTGTTTTGTTCGGGCAAGAGAGTTATTTATTGAGATGCGCGGCGAGAAGGTTGTTGGCCGGCAGTTCACTGAGCTGAGCATGGGTATGAGTTCGGACTATGAAGTTGCTGTCGAAGAGGGCGCAACCATCCTTCGCATCGGCTCAGCAATCTTCGCTGGGTGAAACACCGCATATATCGATGGCCAGTCGTGGCTTCAGACGCGACAAACAAACCTTAAGCACCAGTCCTGTAGTGCCAGAAAAACACAGGAAAAGTGCAAAGTAGCATACCTAACAAGCCGAAAATTAGATTATAGATTGTGAACGGTCGTCCGACTAAATTCCGACGACTAAAACCGGTTGATAGAGCTGTTAGGTATTCGTTCGACGTCCTATAACACTACCAAAAATAATTAGTATGGAAAAAACAGAGTTACTGAGCTCAACCGAAGTGGTAAAAAGCTTCACAGATGTTCTGTACCTGACAAGTCAGGGACAGATACCGCATGACATAAAGCGCCTTTTCAAGCAGAAAAAACTTTCTTTCAAAATATTGCCCATAGACAGGTTTATTTGGATACGCGACCGGCTTGACCTGGTTGGAACTGTTATTATCGATACAGAAGGTTTAGACAGGTCACAGCAGCAACTGGCTCGAATCATAGAATCGCTCGAGGTAGAAAACATTGGTGTGATTCTTCTTACAGGCCGTGTGGACGTTCCTCTCAGAAGTTTTTCTTTGGCTCCTGTGGAGACCAGTTTTTCTATGACCAGCACGATGAAGTCGGTCTCCATAGATGAATTGTGGGTTAGAATCAGCGTCAATCTTGCATATCGCAAAAAGAGTCCTGGAATCGCAGTAAAACCCGCAGGTCCACCAAAGCAAACGCAAAGAACTCACAGAAATAAGCTGGCCGAACAGCTTAGTATGACCGGCGCCCTGGTGGACAACCTGGCAGAACAGCTCCGTTTAGCTGGCCTTGTTCAGCAGGATTTCCTTCCTGCTGTCCTGCCGAATACCGATGAAGTTCGGTGGGCTACAGCTTTTTTGCCAGCCGAGTGGGTCTCGGGCGATATTTATAATATTGTCCGTATCGATGAGCAGCACATCGGTTTTTATGTAGCTGATGTCGTCGGCCACGGGATACCTGCGGCACTTTTGACAATTTTCCTGAAGCAGTCTCTGGTTATGCGTGAGACCATTGAGCGTAATTACCGGGTAATCTCACCGGCGGAAGTTATGAAAAATCTCAATATGCGGATGGCAACACAGAAACTCTCCGGCTATCAGTTTGCCACCTGTTGCTATTGTCTGCTGAATACAAAAACACTCCAGCTAACCTATGCTCGCGCCGGGCATCCCTATCCAATTCTTATCAGAGCCAAACAGCAGCCGGAACAACTGGAAACCCGAGGTTCACTTTTGGGGGTCTTTAGGCAAACCGAATATGTCCAACAAACCGTTCAGCTTCAAACCGGCGATAAGCTGTTGTTGTATTCCGACGGGGCGGAGCCCTTTATAGGCAGTTTTAATGATTTAGCCGGCTTTCATTTCAACGAACAATTTTGCAAAATCAAGGATTTACCCATTGTTGAACTGATGGATAAACTCAACGAACTTGCACAGTATCAAAAAGTTGACCTGTCCGAGGTTGACGATGTTACGATGGTCGGCCTTGAAATCCTTTAGTCCGCTTGGATTTTCGTTTTGTAGATTGTAGGGACGCAAAACACGCCTTTTTGCGGGGGAAAGAAGGCCTCAATTTCAGCGGTCTTTCAGTTACCCTGTGTCTTTCAGGAAATTGCTTGCAAAAGCACCTCTTGTGGTTATACTTAACAGCACAAGGGCACTTAAGACTTGTGCTCTTTGGTGAGAAAGGATGCGCAAATGGCGGAAAAAGATACCGATTTGCAGAAAATAAAAGAGCTTATTGAAATAATGAAGGATAACGACCTGCTCGAGCTCGAAATAAAGCATGGCGATGACAAAATCTTTCTGAAGCGTTCTGGGCCTGTAACTACTGTGCCGGAATTCCCAAAAGCTGGCGGGGTTCCAGCTGCAACTGCCGGCCTCGGTGGTGCAGAGAGTGCCGGGATTGCTCAACCTTTGGCTGCGCAACAACAGGAATTGGTAGAGATAAAATCACCCATAGTCGGGACTTTCTATGCAACGTCAAGCCCCGATTCGGCACCTTACGTTGAACCCGGCTCCCATGTTAATCCGCAGACGGTCGTTTGTATAATCGAGGCAATGAAGGTAATGAACGAGA
>CAZKYA010000201.1:0-3984 GCA_964556725.1 uncultured Pirellulales bacterium | reverse complement strand
CTATCGGCGCAGCTTCTGTTGCTCGGATACCAGCGAATAATAAACAGCTCTGGCTTCAGCGGTAACTCGTTTTTTTTCAATTTGCCAAACATCGCTAAGTCTTTTCTATGAGCAACAATAGAGTCTGCACTCTCATCATATCGGCTAATCTATATAGTGACTTTCGGGAATTGCACAAAACAAACCCCAGAATTCAGGCCCCATATAAGTTGCCTCCTCCGGCCTGAAAACATTCGGCAAAAATGGCCGCCTCAAAGGTTTACCGCTATCCCTCGCTCAGCCAGGTACTCCTTCATTTGCCTTATAGTGTATTTGCCAAAGTGGGCAATCGAGGCAACAAGGACGGCGTCCGCACCACCTTCAACAATGACCTGATGTAAGTGTTCGAGAGTCCCCGCTCCGCCGGACGCAATCACGGGAACTGATACCGCATTAGATACTGCCTTGGTCATCGGGATATCATATCCGGTCTGTGTTCCGTCAGCATCCATACTTGTCGGCAAAATTGCCCCGGCTCCTAATTCTTCGGCCCTTTTAGCCCACTCGACTACATCCATTCCTGTGCCGGTTGTGCCGCCGTTGATAATAACCTCAAAGCCGGACGGCAATTGTGAGTTCTCGCACGTGTCTATCGCGATAATGATTTTTTCATTGCCAAATTCGTCCGCCGCCTCCCTGATTAAATCCGGATTGTGCACAGCAGCGGTATTGATTGATACCTTTGATACACCCAAACCCAGTAGTTCTTCAATTGCCTGGCAGTTGCGGATTCCGCCGCCAACCGTCAACGGCACCGTAATCCTTTCGACTGTTCTCTTAACGGCATCGAGCAGCGTTTTCCTGTTTTCAATGGTCGCTGTAATATCCAGAAACACTAACTCATCTGCACCTTCCCGGCTGTAAACAGCAGCGTTCTCCGCAGGGTCGCCAACGTCTTTTAATTTAACGAAGTTAATACCTTTGACCAGTCGTCCGTCTTTTACATCCAGACACGGAATGACTCTTCTGTAATCCATCTTACTATCCCCAATAAATTAGCTTTCACCAAAATCCTTTTCAAGTTTGCTATTGGAGTATACCAAATCCTGCCTGACTGGTCGAGAAAATATTTCTAAAAAACAACCGTCTTTGGCAAGGCAATAAAAAATTTCAAGGCAGGGCGGTACTACCAATAATTTCGTCTATTCCTGCTGTTTTTCAATAGCCCTTTTTTATAGCTTTCAACAAAAAGACTGTCATTGCGAGCCCCCTTCTTGCTCTCGCAAGAAAGCAGGGGGCGTGGCAATCTCTGACCTTTGATAACGAAAAACTCATTTTCTTGGAAGTTCTTATTTGTTTTGATTATCTGATTTGTTCCCAGTTGACTTGCTGTCCGTCAAGTTCGAGTATTTCAGCTCGGCTGATAAGCCACTTTTTGTCCGGCTGTTTCTGTAGATGAAGTTGTGCTTTTACCAGGAAAAACTGCTTGTAGTTCCGAGCGACGTAACTATCCTTGTCAAATTTTACACTCACTGTTATGACAACGTCTGCCTCCGGTGACGACATTTCCATTTGCCAAAACTTCTTTTCACCTTCCTCAACCGGGTCACGTGTCATCTCACTTCTGCAATGGAACATTAACTGTTCCTTGCTATCGTGATATGAGTCCTGGTAATTCGCTGAAATAATTGTCTCAATTGCGCCGGGATTCTCCTCTTCTACGGCTTTTATCCCCGTTTCGATTACCGACTTGATTCTCTCAAAATCGGTTTGAACAAAGAAATCCAGCCCAAAAGCAGCTACAGCGATAAAGACAGGAATAAGCCACTGCCACCAACGACGTTTTTGAGGGAAAATGCTGCGGAACCTGAAAACAATATATAAAGCAACAACTGCCGCAATTAACAATGTCCAGGATTGTTCAAAAAAATTGAACATCTTAATCAGACCTTACTTACAAATACAAAATGCACCCTTGTAACTTTAACATTATTGCGTATTGGGACCTATTGAAAATTGCGTGAATTCACCCGGCTTGTATCGCTCTATCAATTTATCAACATCGTCAATAGTTACTGCCTTTATCGCACCAACATCATCCTCAGTTGTGCGATACTGCTTTAAATATATCCAGTTCGAGCCGAGAGAGCTTAATCGACCCATTGGCAGTTCATTTTCGAGGACCAGATTGCTGAGAATCTTATTTCTTGCCTTCTTCAACTCTTCTTCTTTTATACCGCTTTCGCAAAGACTTTGAAAAATATCCTCGACTATTCCAAGCACAGCAGAAACATTTTCAGGGCTGCAGCAGATACCGTTATAAAATACTCCCACTCCATCCATCGGACAATAATGTGTTACTGCAACTTCCGCCAACGCCTTGTCCACCAATTCCCAGTAAAATCGTGAACCAACACTGTCTCCAACGATAATCCCCAAAAGGAAAGCTGCATATCTTGCTTCATCCTGAGCGCTTGGACCCGCAGACATAAGACATATATGCTCACGAACCAGATTTGCTTTTTCGATTCGCTTTTTCTTTTTACCCCTTGGTGCCTCTTCCAGATTTCTCGCGGCATCTTGCTGTCTCCACCTGCTGCAATTTTCCTCGGCAAGAAGGCAGATTTGCTCCCACTCGAAGTTACCCGCACAGGCCAAAACCATATTATTTGGAGCATATCGGATGGTAAAATACTCCCGCATCTGCTCAGCCGTTAAGCCCTCTATACTCTCCACACTGCCAAGAACACTGTTGCCGCAGGGGTGGTCTTCAAAATACAGACTTTGACATTTATCCATAACCTCGAAACTGGGTGTATCTCTGTACATCGCAATTTCTTCTTTGATTACGTTCTTTTCAAGATTAAAGTCCTCATCTCGAAGTGCCGGCCTCATCAGTTCTATCCACAACTCCGTAACTTGTTCTAAATATTCCGGAACAACAGCGGCATAATATGCCGTGTTTTCCCAGCTCGTGCCGGCATTGAATTCTGCACCGGTTCTGTCGAACGCCTCATTTACTTCAATGGCACTTAGTTTTTCGGTGCCTTTGAATAGCATATGCTCCAAAAAATGCGACACCCCGTTTATTTGTTTCGTCTCGTCTCGCGAACCCGTTTTGACGAAGAAACCCACCGCTGCCGATTTGGCAGCCCTATTAATCTCGCCAACTAAATCCAGCCCGTTCGCCAGTGTCTTTTTCTTAAATTCCATAATCTGCTCTTTAAGTTCCTAAAGTTTGGAGTGCCTAATTACGGATAATTTTTTTTAGGTCACTTTAGCTCACTTTAGGCACTTTAGGCACTTTGGACCTACTGTTACGACCGTAAACTCCTCGAACTTATTATTTCCCAGAAAGCCCAGAACCGAATCAACCGTTGTCTGCTCAATCTTGCTTTTAATCTCATCCAAGCTCCGGACTCTACCCAACATATAATAATCACTGCCAATCGCACCGGCTCTGCTGCTGGAAGATTCGCTTTGCAATATTAAAGAGCTTTTTAACCCGACCTTGGCACGGTCTATTTCTTCTTCACTTATCCCTTCGCCGAGCCGCTCGAACTCACCGATTACCACATCAAGCGTTCCCTGCGCCTTTTCCGGCGTTGTTCCTGCATAGCACATTATACCAGCCGCCTCTTTCAGGCTGTGGTACCTGGCCCCGATTGCATAACACAGACCTCGCTTTTCTCTTACCTCTGTAAATAACCGCGCACTCATCCCTCCTGAAAGAACCGATACCGCCACTCTCGCATCGTAATAGTTTTCATCTGCCGGTTTCACCGTTTCGGTCATCAGGCCGATATGAACTTGCGCTCCCTCATTATCTATATGTAAGTATTTGCTCCTCATTCGCCCCTCGCCTGCCCTGAGCAGATTTATACTGAGCGGAGTCGAAGTAGTCGAAGGGTCTCTCATCCCTCGCCTCTTTTCTTTCGTCACACGATGCTCAATACTTTTAGCAAACAAATCTTCCATCTGTCGACAGATAGAATCGAAATCATA
>CAZKYA010000200.1:0-4004 GCA_964556725.1 uncultured Pirellulales bacterium | reverse complement strand
TATTATCGCTGCCGTTTTTTCACAGCCGCGAAGTTCTACGCCCTTTTCTTCCAGAGCGGCCTTGACCTTCGGCAGAAACTCCCGTGCAATCGCACTGTGCACCAGCAATGTCTCGGCAGCATTGCAGACAGCGACATACTGGCACTTGGAATCGACGACAATTTTTACCGCCATATCCAAATCAGCATCGGCGTCGACGTAAACGTGACATATTCCTTCTGCGTGGCCGAGGACGAGTATATCGGTATTGTTCATAATGTAGCGGACGAACTCATTCGAGCCGCGGGGTATAATCAGGTCGATATATTCATCCATCGCCAGCATCTTATCGACGTCCTGCCGGGTCTCTAATAGCTGAATCCATCCGCTTGGTATTCCCGCTTTCTCACCGGATTCGACCCTTCGACAAAGCTCAGTGCAGGCAAGCTCACCGCAGGTCGCTTCGGCTATTACTTTGGCCAGAATCTTATTGGTATTGGCGGCTTCGCTTCCGCCTTTTAATAGGACTGCATTTCCACTTTTCAGACACAGCGTCGAGATTTGCACAAGTGCGTCAGGCCTGGACTCGAAGATGACCCCAATAACGCCGATTGGACAACTGACTTTATAGAGTTCCAGCCCTTTATCAAGCTCTGTAGCCGAGAGGGTCGCGCCGACCGGGTCATCGAGTTTGATGAGCGAGTCGATGCCGGCAACAACATCTGCGATTTTATTTTCATCGAATTTGAGCCGTTTCAATAAAGGTGCGGAAAGATTATTCTTCTGCGCCTCGGCGAGGTCTTTTTTGTTGGCTGAGACGATTTTACCGCTATTTCGCTTCAGTGCTTTGGCAATCTCAGCCAGTGCGTTATTTTTCACGTCTGTTTTTACCGCTGCTAATTGTATCGAGGCGGCCTTTGCCCTTTGAGCTATTCCAACTATATCCATTTTCACCATTGACCTTCATTATTTAATGCTTATAATTGATTGACGAAATTATAAATAATAAATAATAAATAATCAATGATCAGTTTTAAGCGGGTGTAGCATAGTGGTAATGCACCGGCCTTCCAAGCCGGCTACGCGGGTTCGATCCCCACCACCCGCTTTTATCATACCTTTGAAATTCAACTAATCGAACAGCAGAAAAAATAAAATAATAAAAGCGGGTTTGAGCAGCAAATAGAGGTCAGAAGACAGATGACGGAAGACAGACGATGGATGAGGGGAGTAGGATGATTGATGAAAGACGCAGAATATCGAACAAGGAATATCGAATGAAGAAGTTGTTAAAGGCAGGCAGAAGACAGAATTTAGAAGACAGAATATTAGAATAAATCCGAAATTCGAAGCACTCCACAGTCCTTGGGACTCCGCCGTAAGGCGTCCCTAAGACTGTGGACTAACGGAGGACACCTAACGGTGGAAATTCTAAATTCTAAGTGCTCCGTAGAAAACTTACCAACTCGTCTGGGCGTAGGCCCAGCCGTAGTCCGAAAAGTCATTCTGAACCCCCGTGCCTTCTTGCAAGCCCCAGCGTCTCCCCCACTCTTGTCTTCGACAAGAAGACGTGGGGGGCTGCGGGCGAAAGCAATGGGCTTGGCCATCCCTGACGGGAGAACAGGGGTGAAGAATCTGGGTGGCGAGGTGAAATTGTCATTCGCTGACCAGATGCTTCGCGGAGTTTATCATCGAGCGAAGCGATCTCAAACCTTGATATAGCTTTTTCTACCAGTCAATCAGGAGATTGCCACGGCCCTTCCTCTTTCGCCATCCTACTTCGCTAAAGCTACGAAGGATTTGGCTACGGAGGACAAGTCGGGCCTCGCAATGACAAATACCAAGGTTTCTACAAAGCAAATTCTAAGTAAATTCTAAATTCAAATGTTCAAAACATAATGAACGCCGGCCGGAGGACGAAGAAAAAGAAAACCCCGACCCCGCCAGACTAACCCACCACACAGACGGCGGGCGAGCGGTGGGGAAACACAGGTGTCGGGGCAAAACAAAACCCGCGCAATAACCCCCGATTACAACCTTCGAGGGCAAGCCACGCCACACAGATGGCGGGCAAGCTTGCGGGGCTAAATATTTTTGTGGTGAATTTGCTTTAATATCGCTCCAGAATGCTGTAGAATGTTTCCAAAGGATGAAGAACAGAAGCTGCTAATCGTTAATTTAGTGCGAAGGAAAGGAGATATCGATTTATGAAAGCGGAACAGAATACACGGGATTTTACGCTGCGGCTGATTCAGATTTTGGTTTGGTTCGTGATTCTCTGGGCAATCGTCTTTTTCGTGGGACTGGCTTTTCAATGGTCAGGACTAACAGACCAATTGGCTAAAACTTTTTTCGGCAGCGGTTTTTGTATTATTCTTGTGCTTGCAGCTCTTGCTGTTTTGAACATTACCGCAAATCTTAATATCATTTCAAAGACCCAGGTTCGCGCGGCGGCTGAGGCGGAAATGGTCGAATCCAAGATGGGTTCGTTTGTTAAAACGCTGGTCGTGGCAGCATTTCTGGTAGGAATTTTTGTTCTGACCCTCGGATATATTGAGCTGAATCTTTACAGGACGAAGGTCTCTGAAGCAATGTCGAGGATAGACTCGATAAGAGAGACGAAACTAATCGACGAAGCAATCAATCTGATAAAGACAGACGGTAAAGTTGAGGAGCTTGCCAAGGTAAGAGAGACACTGTCAGCATCCATTCAATCCGGGGCCAGATTATCACTGGTATTTCCTCTGATGGTAAATAACGTCCCGGTATATTATGAACTTACTGCGTGGTGGTATGGCTATGAAGGAGACAAGATTTCGGAAGCAAAGCTGCCCAAGTTTATCCCGTTGAGAACAGAACAGAAGAAATGGCAAAAGCTCATCGCCGGTGAACTGGACTCGTTTAGCGTTTCAATGGGAAGCAATATCCGGGTATTCCGCAGGGTAAAGACAGACAAAGGTGAAGTTATACTGCTGATAGACACAAGCAGACGGTCTAACTACCGGATTAGTAATTTTTAACTGAAACGAATAACCAAGCGGCAGATGACGGAGGGCAGATGAGGGAAGATAGAAGATTAGTGAATTAGGGAATTAGTTAATTGGTTAGTTGGATACTCGATTCTTCCGCCTTCGCTAAAGCTACGGCGAGACAAGTTACGCGGAGAATTTAGCCACGAATCCACACGAATTGACACTAGCTATTTTTATTTTAACCACGGATTTACCCAGAGAATTAGTTAATTGGTGAGGAAGTAATATATAGTCCTTTTGATTAGTCGAAAGGACTACGAGCCTTTTAACGCTATTATATTGTGCGTTAGGTTTGCTTTAGGGACCGGAGGTTGTTGCGGACGGTTATGGTTTTGGGGTGGTCGGGGCCGTAACTATCTTCAAAGATTTTCAGTGCACGTCGATACAACGGCTCGGCCTCGGAAAGACGGTTGGTGTCCTTAAGCAACTGCGCCAGATTGTTGAGGTCTATGGCAACGTTTGGGTGGTTCGGGCCGAAAGATGCCTCATCGATTTTCAAGGCCACAGCCTTCGTCCCGAGCTCAGGCCGAGGGAGAGCACAGAGAGGTAGTTGATTAGCGAATTAGTTGATCCCAATAAAAAGATACGGGACAAGTTGGTTAATTGGCGGGGAAGTAATATATAGTCCTTTTGATTAGTCAAAAAGACTACGAGCATTATAAAGTTAGTTGATTAGAGAATCAGTGAATTAGAGAACTAAAGAATCAGTGAGCGAATAACTATTTCAGGGATTCGAGGTTGTTGCGCACTTTTATGGTCGTAGGGTGGTCGGAACCGAGACTGGCTTCAAAGATTTTTAAGGCCCTTCTCATCAACGGCTCTGCCACAGAAAGGCGATTGGTGGCCTTATACAACTGCGCCAGGTTGTTCAAAGCCGTTGCAACATTTGGGTGCTCATGTCCGAGAGATTTTTCAAAGATGTCAACCACTCTTTTATACAACGGCTCTGCCTCTTTAAGGCGATTGGTGGCCTGATACAACTGCGCCAGGTTG
>CAZKYA010000199.1:0-4094 GCA_964556725.1 uncultured Pirellulales bacterium | reverse complement strand
AGGAACGGGATTTAGTTTTTCGAATCTCAGGCCAAAGTCGGATATTGTAGAAACGACTAAAGGGCAGGCATCAGGGCCTGTATCGTTTATGAGCATATTTGACCAGGCAACAGGAGTTATCGTCCAGGGTGGAAGAAGACGTGGAGCAAATATGGGTATCTTGCGCTGTGACCACCCCGACATCGTTGATTTTATAGAAGCGAAGACGCAGGCGGGCAATTTCAGCAATTTTAATCTGTCGGTGGGTGCTACCGACAGATTCATGCGGGCAGTCAAAGAAAATAGAGACTTTGCCTTGATAAATCCGCGAACCAAGAAAGAGGTCAGAAAGGTCAAAGCAAGGGCTTTGTTCGACCTGATAGTCAACGCAGCCTGGCGGACTGGTGACCCCGGCCTGGTATTTCTCGATGAGATAAATAGGCGAAATCCTACGCCTGAGATAGGGCAGATTGAGGCGACCAATCCCTGCGGAGAGCTGCCGTTGTTACCATACGAGAGCTGTAACTTAGCTTCGATAAATCTTGCCAAAATGCTAAAAGATGATTTGGTGGATTGGCAGAAACTAAGGGATACGGTTCGGTGGGGAGTCAGGTTTCTGGATGATGTGATTGAGGTGAATAATTTCCCGTTGGAGCAGATAAGACAAATTACGCTGGCGAATAGAAAAATTGGGCTTGGTGTAATGGGCTTTGCGGATATGCTCATAAGACTTGGAATTGCTTATAATTCTACACAGGCGGTTAATTTTGCTAAGAAACTTATGCGTTTTATACACAAGGAGTCCCTCGATGCGTCTGCTGCACTTGCCAGGGAAAGAGGAGTTTTTCCTAATTTCGCCAGGTCAATTTATGCCAGAGACAAGTTGCGGCTGCGTAATGCTACGGTAAATACAATAGCACCAACAGGTACTATAAGCATCATAGCAGGATGTTCCAGCGGCATTGAGCCTTTATTTGCCATAAGCTTTGTGCGGAATGTCTTATCCGGCACGAAACTTTTTGAAATCAATCCATTATTTGAGGAAGTTGCCAATAAAAGGAAAATTTACAAGAGAGAGATTCTTTCAGAGATTGCCAGGTGTGGCTCTTTGCAAAAAATAAGGGAGATTCCGAAAGATATAAAAAGGGTGTTTGTTACGGCGTTTGATATAACGCCGGCCGAGCATCTTCGGATTCAGGCGGCGTTTCAGAAGTTCACGGATAATGCTGTTTCAAAAACCATAAATTTGCCAGGTGATGCAACTGTAGAGGATGTAAGAGACATATATCTGGAAGCTTTCAGGTTAAAATGTAAAGGGATTACTGTTTACAGATATGGCTCCAAACCTGAACAGGTGCTGTCTTTTAGTTATAGTGAGAAGGCAATAGGCACAATCACCGGAGAGCTTGTTACCGCTGGTTCCGAGTATTCAGGTGGATGTCTGGCGGGTATATGCGTATTCTAAACAGGATGATTGTTTAAGACCCCTCAAGCTATGCGGATTGATTCATATAGCTTTGGAGTTATGAAGGTTAACGGCGCCGAGTACAGGACGGATTTGATTGTATTCCCGGACAGAGTCAGGTCAGACTGGTGGCGTAAGCAGGGCCATATCTTGGCTATAGAAGACCTTGATGATGTTCTTGATTTTAAGCCGGAAGTGCTGATTGTGGGCAAAGGTATTTCGGGGCTAATGCAGATACCTGCCTCAACTAAAAAGGCACTTCAAGAAAAGGGAATAGGGCTGATTGCGGAAAATACCGGCCGGGCGTGGCAGCTTTTCAATGAGCAGATTCAGAAAGGCAAAAAAGTAGTTGGTGCCTTTCATCTTACCTGCTGAATTTGAGGATACTTGTACCACGGCCATCCTGGCCGTGGTATCACGGGCTGGAAGCCCGTGATACGCTTCACCCTTTGATACAGATTAGCGGCATTAGTTTGGCTACTTTACGTGATAGATTTGCTTTATGTGCCACTTCTACAACAGCACTTACGTCTTTATATGCACCTGGTGCCTCTTCTGCTATGCCTCGAAAAGATGGGCTGCGAATCAAGATGCCTTGTTGTGCGAGGTTCTTGACCACGTCTCTGCCTTGCCACTTACGTGTAGCTTGGCTTCTGCTCATGCTTCTGCCTGCGCCGTGGCAGGATGAGCCGAATGATAAAGACATACTTTCAGTAGTTCCGGCTAATATATATGAGGCGGTCCCCATAGTGCCTCCGATAAGAACCGGCTGACCAGCGTCACGAAATTCCGGAGCTACTGTTGGCTCACCTGGCCCGAATGCACGTGTTGCTCCTTTGCGATGGACGAAAAAACGCTTTTGTTTGCCGTTGACGGTATGTGTTTCTTCCTTACAGGTGTTGTGGGAAACGTCATAAAGCAATTTGAGTTCGGCTTTTACAAGTATGGCGGACAGAGTCTTTCTGACTATATCGGTAAGAACCTGTCTGTTTGCAAGGGCGCAATTGGTAGCAGCTCTCATAGCTCCGAGGTATTGCTCACCGACGGGTGATTTTATAGGGGCACAGGCCAGTTCGCGGTCTGACAATTCTATGCTGTGCTCTTTTGCGGCAGTTACCATTGTTTTTGAAAATTCGGTTGCGATTTGATGCCCGAGGCCGCGAGAACCGCAGTGTATGCTGATTGTGATTTGACCTTTTTGCAGGCCATAGACTTGAGCGATTTTGTCATTAAAAATTTCGGTGATGTGCTGTACCTCGAGATAGTGATTGCCTGAGCCGAGGGTGCCGACTTCATCCCGCTGGCGTTTTTTGGCGTGGTCCGAAACATACCGGGGCATAGCGCCGGGTGTACATCCTTGTTCTTCAATATGTGCGAGGTCTTCGGATGTTCCGTAGCCCCGCTCGACAGCCCAGCGTGCACCGCCGGCCAGCATGTCGTCCATTTCGCTCGGATTAAGAAGAAGTTTGCCTGTGCTGCCTACGCCTGCTGGTATTTTGTGAGCAAGTAGGTCGGCAAGTTTGTTTTTTATGGGTTCTATATCGTCAATGGTTAATACACTTAACAGTGTCCGCACGCCACAGGATATATCAAAGCCGACACCGCCAGCCGAAATCACACCGCCTTCGTTTGGGTCGAAGGCCGCCACCCCTCCTATTGGAAAGCCGTAACCCCAATGTGCATCAGGCATCACGCAGCAGGCCTTTACGATACCGGGCAAGCCAGCCACATTAACGGACTGCTCACGCACCTTTTCATCCATTTCTTTGATAAGTGTTTCGTCAGCGTAAATTATTACGGGAACGTGCATTTTGCCGGCTGGCTCAATGAGCCATTGATAATCCGATTGTTTTTTGAGATTTTTTAGTTCCATCTTACACCTTCTTTGAATTCATGGCGTTGTCCAAACATTGTAAAGAACATTTTCAGGGCCACATTATACATCTACAACGCATTGAGCTATCCAGCTTCCGTTTTTATCTTGTCGGACACTCAGTTCCGCATAGGTAGCGGCCTTGACCTCGACTGTGGGTTGATGTTTTTGGATATCTATTTTTTGGCCCCAAGCCACGGCATTTAGAGTATTTTGGTTGAGCTGGATCTCAAAGCGGCTAAACAACATTTTCCGCGTATCCATTTCATAAAGCAGACCATTAAGCCAGTCAAGCAGTAAAAGTTCGTCGTCGATGGCCTGGCAGGTTAGTTCCACTTTCTGTTCGGGTTTAACTTTGTCGAGGTTTGTAACGACGGCTGTTAATGCCATAGCTGCCTGTTCGAAGGCCTGTTCCTTTGTTGAGCCCAAACCGCGTATGCCTATATCGGCCTGATGCGGAAAATGCTCCCAACCCGGTTTTTTTACTTTATCCGGCATATTAAATTGCAATGTTGCCGTTGTTCTTTTATTTTTTTGTCGGTCATTGAAGACCTGTATTCTGTTGACAACACTCCACCATTCTAACAATCGCTTTGTTGGATTCAACGAAAAGGTTTGACCAACGCCAGAGAATTTGTTTCAGAACAGGGTCAATTTCTTGTGAGAAAAACAAACTTTCGGCAAGCTTTTTTTCAACAAAGGACTGAAATACCACGTTTCTGACTGGGCCCGCAAGGATTTGAACCTTGGACCAATGGATTATGAGTCCACTGCTCT
>CAZKYA010000198.1:0-4100 GCA_964556725.1 uncultured Pirellulales bacterium | reverse complement strand
ATGGCTATGATGTGGACTTATCCAATGCAACCCCACAAGAACAAGCACAAATATATTCAAAAAAATCACATAAAAAACACTATTCTCTTATGGATATGGCTCTATTGAAAATTTTTTCAAGTTTTATAAAGATGCAGAATCATCAATAAATACAGGCACCCATACTGCCACGGCCCAAGCCGGTATGTCCTCATCGATTGTGGACGCTGATACTGACTCTGAACCATTCATATTGTTAATTTTGAAGACATACTAACACCGGCAGATACATAACTGGTTGAAGGACCATAACCTGCAGAAAATATCAAATAAAAGTAATTTGTTTTTAAGCTTGGTCTTCAGCAAAACGAATATTCCATCTTTCCTGGTGTGGTTCCGCAATAATTACTTTATCGTTAATAGAACTACTGGCTTACAGGTTCTTGCACTGACTCTATAATACGACAATACGAATTGATAGCTGCATAAAATGCATGTAAAATAAGACAATCGCTTTTTACAAAACATTTACAAACCTTCAGCTTCGATTTGGCCTATAATATAGAGTGGTTTCTATATGGAGCAAAAAGCACACATATTAATAGTTGAAGATGAGCAGAAAATCCGAGCCGCTCTTAAGGACTTTCTTGAGTTTCACGACTTTTACGTCAGCGAAGCTGTGGACGGCCTCGAAGCCGAACGAGCAGTCGCGAAAAGCGAGTTTGACTTGATTCTGCTTGACCTGATGCTGCCCAAAATCAGCGGCGAACAACTATGCACAAAATGGCGTCAGGACGGCCTGCAAACACCTATCATTATGCTAACAGCCAAGGGACAGGAAAAAGAAAAAGTGATGGGGTTGAATCTCGGTGCGGATGACTATATTGCCAAGCCATTTTCGCTGGAAGAGCTGCTGGCTCGTATAAAAGCGGTGCTGCGCAGGACAGACCCGGCGAGAGCCGTGGGGCTTTGCTTTAAGTTTGGAGATTTGGATGTGGATATTGCGGCCTTGAAAGTAAAACGCAACGAAAAGAAAGGCACCGGCAAAGTAGAGGCTCAAATAGACATTACCAAGCGCGAGGCAGAGATTATACAGTATTTTGCCGCAAATCCAAACCGGGTCATCAGCAGAGAAGAACTGTATAAAGGGGTTTGGGATGACACTATGAGTGACTTAGGCACAAGAACTGTAGATATGCATATCGCTAAATTAAGAAGTAAAATTGAAAAGGATGTAACCAGTCCACAAATTATCAAAACCGTGCGCGGCGCCGGCTACAAGTATGAAAACTAAAAACTAATATGTATAGACGACTTATTATTTTATCGGTGATAATTTTAACAGCCCTAAGCGGGCTTGTCTGGTTGGGATACCACTCCATCCAAATACGCGCAAAGGGTATGGAAGGGACGCGCCTTGGCGAATTCGCCGCTGCGGCTGAACAAATCAGACAGGATGTTAAACGCAAACTCGATGAGTTTATACAGAGAGAACAAAGCCGACCTTATACCGATTACCAGTATTACTACGTAGCGGAAAATGTTGCACCCGGCCAGCAGCAGCTGCCAATGCTGCGTTCGCCGCTGGCCAACCGGCTTTATAATGACCTTGCTTACGGCAATTTTCAAATCGAGCCGGACGGAAAAATTGTTACACCATACTATAGAGAAGCACAAACAGGCCAACAAGACAAATTCTCTTACGAAGTTAACCTTCACATAAATAACATTGAGCAAAACCTATTGCCCGTATTAGCTTCGACCTCCGGTGCTTTCAAACTGCCTTCCAAAGACCTCATCGTATCAAGTAAAAGGCAATTGCGCTTTGAAGGCGCCCCAAAACCAACAATGGGTGAAGAAAAAGATATCAAAAAACTACCTGCCAAAGGTGAACTCAGTCGGGCTAAAGAGTACGCTATCGAGAGTCTAAAACAAGATTCCAAAGAAACACAGGTCCTCGTTCAGCCGCGTTCTGTTGTCGCCTCTAATATTACGCAGGGTGTAACGCCCACCGGTCAACAACGCACCAGCAGTGCAGAACAAGTTGAACGAGAAAGGGCTGCACAGATAGATGCTCAAACACAAACGGCAGAAAGTCAGCCGATAGATGAAATTCAACAACATCGAGAAGCAAACGTCATCACACCCCAGATGCAAGAGTTGCAAAGCCAGGAAGCAGCTAAGCCGTATGAAGGACAATCTTCAGGTTTGGAGCAGATGCCACAGCAAACTCAGGCCGAAACCGTTCAGATACGAATTGAACCGTTTGTGCCGCTGGTAATACCAGGAGGAGACAGTAAGCAATCGATATTTGGCGGTCAGGTTTTTCTGCTCAGGCACGTCCAAATCGAAGACAAACATCTTCTACAGGGCTTTCAGCTAAATGAAAAGAGGTTAATCGAGGAGGTCAAAGAGTCAGCAGAGCGAGCTGTATCCACACGTGAACGTATGAATTTTGAATTGCCACAGATTAAAAGCAAACAAGCAAATGAAGCAACGCCTGACATTGGAGAAGTTGCGTATACCGCAATTCTGGATTTTGGCTTCGGGGATTTGGTATTAAACCTTATAGAAACTGACCCCGCCTGGATAAGCAAAAGGATAAATTGGCTGCGAAACTGGTATTTCGGTATTATAACCATCGTGCTTTTAGCGGTGATGCTCGCGCTAGCGAGCTTGTGGCGTAATGCCAGAGCGCAACTGAAACTTGCCCAAAAAAAAGATGATTTTATATCAGCGGTGTCGCATGAACTGAGAACGCCCCTGACCTCGATAAGAATGTACACGGAGATGCTCGAAAGGGACTGGGTCAAATCAGAAGACACCCGCAGCGAATATTACAGAAATATGCGGCAGGAGAGCGAGCGGCTCAGCCGACTGATAGAAAACGTGCTGGACTTTTCGCGCATCCAAAGAGGGCGGAAAAAATATACGTTCACTATGGGCGATATCAACAAGTGCATCTCGGAGGTGGTCAAGATGATGAGGCCATACGCAGCACAGAACGGCTTTTCGATAAAAACGGATTTCGGGCAGCTCGGGCAAACGGCTTTCGACAGAGATGCAGTTACGCAGATAGTTGTTAACCTGCTGGACAACGCAATCAAATATGCCCGCACCGCTGCGGATAAAACAATTACGGTCCGAACCGGAAGAGACAATCAATTTATCCTGATAGAGGTCGAAGACCATGGTCCCGGCGTGCCTCATCTTCAGCGGAAAAAGATTTTCGAGGAGTTCTATCGCATTGGAGCAGAAACAACGCGTGAAACCACAGGCACAGGTCTTGGTCTTGCTCTGGTGAAAAAATACGCTCAGGCACACAAAGGCTTTGTAGAAATCATCACCGCCAGGCCAACCGGCGCAATCTTCAGGGTGGCTTTAGCCATCCAGATATAATGAGGTGACTAAAATTCTGCGAACCACTACTGCTGTGTGCTTTTTTGTCCAGATGGGCCAAAACATACAAACGAAATAAGGATTAAAACAGCACCAGCAACAAAAAGTGTTATTCGCCGCCAAGGTTCGCTACAGCGGCCCAGCCATTCGGGTATCGCCGGTTTAACTAATCTCTGGCTATCCTCCATCAAGACTTTACGAGTGGCAGCCAACTGCTCAACTGTAGCTCTCGGGTAAACAGTGTCTGCATCATTGGGCTCGGTGCCGAGGGTGGCAGGTGCAATGCGTTTAGCAAAATTCGGGTCTTTTTCAATTTCTTCGAGAAGTGCATTATAGTCGGCAATTAAAGATTTCAGATGATTAGTGCGCTGCTGCTGCGCTTCTAAAAGGTGTTTACCGAGATAATATCGTTGCAAAACATCGCAAAGAGTCGAGCCGCTCATCACCACCGCACCAATGCTAAAAAAGACACAGAACAAAAACGTCCGCACGATAGTTTGCCCCTGCATATCCAAGACTTCGATTCTTGATACTCGATGAACATCGAGTATCGAACTACTTAAACATAAAGCCGGCGTATCGAGCGGCTGGGCCAAGCTCTTCATTTATTCTAAGCAGCTGATTGTATTTGCAGATTCTGTCGGTAAAAATGAATTTGCCTGAAAGTCTGATATTTTATTCCTGCA
Organism: uncultured Pirellulales bacterium; assembly: GCA_964556725.1. Taxonomy (GTDB): domain Bacteria; phylum Planctomycetota; class Phycisphaerae; order Sedimentisphaerales; family Anaerobacaceae; genus CAZBWE01. Next base: position 36 of record CAZKYA010000198.1, on the reverse strand, counting down.
AAAATGATTCAATTTGTTGTTCGAGCTGAGGAATAT
>CAZKYA010000197.1:0-4160 GCA_964556725.1 uncultured Pirellulales bacterium | reverse complement strand
CAGCAGGCCCAAAAGGATATGTTCCGTACCAATATTATTATGTTCAAGTGCTCTGGCCTCTTTGATGGCATATTCAATAACATTCTTGGCTTTCGGCTTTTCCACCTTCGTCTTATCAGCTCCACTTTTGGGAATTTGCTCAACCTCGGACAGCAGCTTCTCGATATTCACGCCGAGTTCTTTCAGGATAGTCGCACCGGTACTGCTGCTTTCTTTAAGCAGGGCTGACAAAATATGTTCAGTATTTATATATTCATGGCCAAATCGCTGCGCCTGCATATTAGCAATCGCCATAACCTTACGTGCTTCATCTGTAAATCTCTCAAACATACCAAACTCTCCTTAATGAAACAAAAAGGGATTTACCTCTTTCGAGAATGTATGATAACAAAATTGACAATTGGCGTCAAAGCGGGAGTGGATTATTGGTTTGATTTGCGATTCCTTCGGCTTCGCTCAGGACAGGTTTCGATTACCGAATTATGATTTTTCCGGAAAATTCAAGGCGGCGAATTCGCCGTGATACTTTTTCGCAGCTTTATCGTAGGCACGAGCGGCTTGGATTTCATCCTTGAAGTAGCCAATGCGAATGGTTTTGCCATTGGTCATTATTTTGACGGCCCAAACTTTATCCCGGTTGTACCAGGAGACGCCTTTGTATTTTGAGGAGCCGGGGTTCATAGTCCTTATGACGTGGCGAGTATTCTGGGCGAAAGTTGCGAGGCGAAGATTGGCCTTTCGATTATCAAGGCCATTATAATTGATATGGTCAACAACCAGGCTGTCCGGCGCTTTTATTATCAGGCGGTGCATTGTAATAGTACGGGACTTCGAGTTTTCCCATGAATATGCGTTACGCTTGGCGTAATAAGTAGCACCATTTTTCGAGGCAAACCATCTGAACTTTTTGAGCCAATAATAATCGTCTAAATCAACGATGGCAAATTTGCCCTTCGTAAGCGGTATCCGGCGAAAGGGATAGCCGAAATGAATCCGGCGATATAGAAAGACCGGCATTGCGAGAAAAAAGTCCAGCCAGGCAGGAATCCTGATTTTGATGGTGTATTCTAAAATATTCACCCTCCGACAACTGGTGATTGGTGAATGGTTATTTGTGAGTGGTGAGTTGTGATTTCATTTTTCAATGGCCCGCCAATTAACCAATTCTCTAATTAACTAATCCGCTGTCATCTGCCGTCCGTTTTCCGCCGTCCGTCATCTGTCCTCTGTTTTTCTGTCTTCCTTTATCTGGCCAAACTTGGCCTTCCATAATTGTCCCAACCCGCGCAAAAGTGTCGAAATTTGGAATATTTTTGACAGGATTGACAGGATTAACCTGTTATTATCAAAGGAGTTAAAAAAATTTTGAAAATTTGGATTTTTGTGCGCAGGTATCAGCGGTTTTGATTGAAATTTGAGCCACAGAGGGCACAGAGGGCACAGAGAATTCAATACAATTTAGCCACAGATTCCACGGATTACGCTGATTTTTAGCCACGAAGGCACGAAGACACGAGGAAATTAACCACGGAACCATTCTCTGCAATAATATGGTGTGCCCAGCACGCCCTATAGAGAAATTGGTGGTCAATTTCAAAAAGTATGATAAAATAGAAGTAGTTTTGAACCGATAAAAGTAATGATGACGACCGGTAAGCTAAATATCTTCAAAAAGCCGAAACTTAAGAGCCCTCGGCTGTTAATGGGCCTTTCCGGCTGGATGGACGGCGGCGAGGTATCGACCGGAACCGTAAAGTATCTTATTGAAAAGCTCGGGGCCGAAAGATTTGCCATTGTCGATTCGGAAGGGTTCTATATCTATAGCTTCCCCGGCTCAATGGAAATAACTGCGCTATTCAGGCCTTATACGAAGATAAAAGACGGCTTGATTGAGACCTACGAGGTTCCGGCAAATTCGTTTTTCTACAACGAAAAAAACAATCTTATCCTGTTTTTAGGCAGAGAGCCAAATCTGCGGTGGGAGGAATTCGCTGAATATGTATTCCTGTTAAGTGCGGAATTTGGGGTCGAGATGATATATTTCATAGGCAGCGTTGCCGGCCTGGTGCCCCACACGCGTGAGCCACGGCTGTTTTGCTCGGTTTCAAATGCAGAACTTAAAGAAACTCTCCAGCATTACGGCGTAAATTTCACCAACTACGAAGGCCCTGCGAGTATCGTTACCCACCTGATGGCCAATTGCAGTGACCGCGACCTGAGCATGGCGAGCTTTGTAGCGACGATTCCCGCCTATGTACAAGGAAACAATCCGAAATGCATTGAGGCGGCAACAAGACGGCTGGTGGGGATTTTGGGGCTGAAGATTGATTTTGACGACCTTAGAATCGTCAGCGACGAGTTTGAAAAGAAATTAAGCGACATTGTGCAGGAGCAGCCGGAATTGGCTGGTAACATCCGCAAGCTCGAAGAAGACTACGACAATGAAATTTTCAACAGCGAGATGGGTGATTTGAAAAAGTGGCTCCAGCAACAGGGAATCAGGGTCGATTGAGAGCCGCCTACACGGGACAGAAGGATGGAAATTCCCATTCTGCGATAAATTGCAAGATTATGCTCGGATTTTAGACACACATAAAACCCGGCGAATGGAATTCAATTGGCGCCGGCTGGGTCATCAAGCGTAAAACGCAAAATTACAGAGCCGCTGAAAGACAGTTTCTAATAAAAGCCGCAATATAGACTTGCATACTGTTTTTCGCCGTTTTCAGTTTTTTTAACAGCGGTTCGGTTAGAAAGTCGTATGCAACGATGCTGATAAGGCAGATTCTGCTTCTTCTCAAATAGCTCTGATTTCGAAAATATAGCGGCTGCAAACAAAATTGATAAAAAAGCGAAAAAATTTCTAAAAGGGGGTTGATTTATTTTATTAACTACGAATAATAATACTAAAAATGGATTTGTTTTAGGACCTTGAACTTTTCACAAGGTTTAAATAAAGGGCATTTTTAAGTGGGAGAGATGCAATGCCCGGCACAATCAGGGATGATAAACGTGCCAAGAGCGAAGTCCTGGCTGAACTTGCAGTTGCTGGCGGACGCTCAAATGTTGGTGCGCCGCGATTTGGCAAAATAAGCCGGACTAAAAATCATTTCTCAAACGAAATCCACCAGACAGCTTCAGGATTTAGGGATAGCTTTTTAAGAAAACCTGTAATTGCCTTTTTGGCTATCGCAGCATCCATCGGCTTAGCTAATAGGGTTAATGCAACATGTATCCATTTTGATTGCACATATCCTGCTTGCGTTAAGCGTGGTGGTGCTTTTCGGATTTTTGATTTAGATGCATCTGTCGATGGTATGTGTATAGGGGGACCTCAGCGACCCCCAGCCAGCTGGTATGGCAACTGGTATGGTCATTTTAACACAGGAGATAACATTGATACTTGGTGGTATCACTATTTAGATGAAGGGCAATATTACTATCTTGATATAGCGAAATACAAATTATTGGGAAGAGCAAGCTACATACTGGGACATCCTTCTTATCCGAATCTGTTTGAAAAATGGATGGACCGAGAAGCCGGATTTATAAACAGAAGAATACATTGGTTTGGTGGTCTCTGGGCGCATCAGTTCATAAGTAAGCCAATCCAGTTAGGGAATACAATTGGTTATCCTTTCGACAATGTATGTATGTGGTATGGCGGCCCATTGCCAATCAGCAATTATGTTATATGGGGTTGTTGTTTTAACACGGGGGATAATATTGATAAATGGAAATATGACTATTTAGACAAAGAACGATATTACTTCCTTGATGATACACAATACAAGTTGCTCGGCGGAAGGGCGTATCTGTTTGAATCCACGCATTGGTATGCTTATGGTTTGCCGTGTTACTTTGAAGGACACTTCAAATTACCGTATTATAAACCTGAACCTGCTATTCCGGAGCCCGCCTCCATTCTTCTGATGACTCTCGGCGCAACTATCATTACCTTATGTCGTAGAAAACGATAGACCGCAATCCCGCACCTATCAGGCGTGAGCGCTTTGGCATTTTGACTGCGCTCCCCGCTTTGCAAAAAAAGAGGGGCTTCCGACTTCGCTTACGCTACGCCGGACAAGTCGCAGGGCGAGCAGTGCAGGCAGTGCCATAGTCCTTTTGATTAATCAAAAGGACTACGAACATTTTAATAA
>CAZKYA010000196.1:0-4185 GCA_964556725.1 uncultured Pirellulales bacterium | reverse complement strand
GCCGGGCAGCAATGAGTTTTGGTGGTGTTCAGCCCGGTGATTATCGGCGTAATCTGCTTTACAACAAAAATAGGATTTTTGCATTTGTTATGCCCCTTGGTAAGGTTACTGATGAATGGTACGCCAATGCCGCCGGCGCAATTAATTACGGTTTTCCCACAATTGCCGATTCCGATATTCCAGAGATTCTGCCAACCGGCGTCTGCACCTATGAGCACGTTGTTTCCAATATACCTCACGACCAGATTGTGGAAAAAGCCATCGAAGTTCGTGGTTTGAAGATAAAGGTTGCGGAAGTGGATATCCCGGTGGCGCATAGCCCGGCTTTTGAGGGTGAACGTATCCGCAAGGAAGATATGCACTGCGAGTTTGGCGGACAGAGGACGCCTGCATTTGAGTGGCTGAGAATGCTGGATATAAGTGAGGTTGAGGACGGCAAAGTGGAAGTTCAGGGGTCGGATGTTGATTCGGTCGAGGTGGGCGGTAAGATGCCGCTGGCAGTTGTGGTCGAGGTGGCTGGTCGGAAGATGCAGGCTGATTTTGAGCCTGTTCTGGAACGCCAGATTCATACATTTATGAATGAAGCACAAGGGCTGTGGCATATGGGCCAGCGGGATACTATCTGGGTGCGAATCAGTAAAGATACATTCGGCGCAGGATTCCGGCTTGTGCATATCGGCAAGCTGCTGCATGCGCTATACCATGACAAGTACTCGAGTATTGTGGATAAAGTTCAGGTTAAGATATTCACAGACGAAAAGCAGGTTCTGAAGCTACGTGAGCAGGCGGTGAAAGTATATGCAGAGCGTGATGCTCGTTTGGCTGGTATGGCTGATGAGGATGTGGAGACATTTTATTCGTGTACGCTGTGCCAGAGTTTTGCTCCGAACCATGTATGTGTGGTTTCGCCTGAACGCCCTGGTTTGTGCGGTGCTTATAGCTGGCTTGATTGTAGGGCGGCGTATGAGATAACTCCCTCAGGGCCAAACCAGCCTATCTCGAAAGGTAATTGTGTCGAGCCGACCATAGGGCAATGGGACAAGATAAATGCATTTGTTATCAAGGTCAGCGGTGGCAATGTCCAGCGGATGAGTCAGTATAGTATGATTGCCGACCCGATGACCTCGTGTGGGTGTTTTGAATGTATCGCTGCGGTGCTGCCTTCCACAGGCGGGATAATGATTGTAAACAGAGAGTTTAGTGAGATGACACCGTGCGGGATGAAATTTTCAACACTCGCCGGGACAGTTGGCGGCGGACAGCAGACACCCGGCTTCATCGGGCATTCAAAGCATTATATTAACTCGAAGAAATTTATTGCTGCCGAAGGTGGAATCAAAAGGATTGTCTGGATGCCTACGATGCTAAAAGAAGAGATTAAAGAATCCTTTATAAAAAGAGCAGAGGAGCTTGGACTTGGTGGTCAGGATTTCCTTGCTAAAATTGCTGACGAGAAAACAGCAAGCATGGAAGAAGAGGTCCTGGAATTTATTACTAAAAATGAGCATCCTGTAATTACAATGGAGCCGATGTTTTAAGAAAAGTTGAGCGTGTCTCGCAAGATGAGAAGCGAGATATGAAATAATAGGATACAAAATGCGAAGGAAGGTATTATGGCACTAACAGGATTGGAAATCTTCAAACTACTACCAAAAACCAACTGTAAGAAGTGTGGTATGCCGACGTGTCTGGCCTTTGCGATGGCCCTTGCTCAGAAGCGTGCCAAACTTGATGACTGTCCTGATGTTTCGCAAGAGGCAAAAGAAAAGCTTGCTGCTGCTGCTGCTCCGCCGATGCGCAAGGTTGCGTTTGGTAGCGGTGATAGTCAAGTGGCAGTTGGCCAGGAGACCGTGATGTTCCGGCACGAGGAGAAATTTCATAATCCAACGGTTCTGGCAGTTACCGTGTCGGACAAACTGACCGGTGAGGATTTAAAAAAGCGAATTGAGGCCATAAATGCGCTACAGTTTGAGCGGGTCGGGACTAAGATAGCAGTTAAGGCCATAGCGGTTATTAACGATAGTGGCCAGGTTAGTACCTTTGCACAGGTCGCAGAAACGGTGAAAAAAGCCAGCGGGCTTGCACTAATTTTGGTTTCTGATTCGGCTGAGGCGATGGCTGCTGCCGTCGCCAAAACCAAAGAGGCTGTGCCTTTGCTGGCATTTGCCAAGGCCAAAACAGCCGAAGCAATGGCGAAAATCGCCAAGGAAGAAAACTGTCCGCTTGTTGCAAAAGCTGATTCTATCGAAGCCCTTGCAGATTTGAGCGAGAGGATAAAAGCTCAAGGGGTTGAGGATATTGTATTAAATCTTGGTGCGCCAAATTTACGGCAGAATCTGTATAACCTTTCGAGGATGCGAGTTCTGTCGCTGAAGAAGGTCTTCAGGCCTTTAGGTTATCCAACCATATCTTTTGTTACGGAAGGCGAGCCAGACCAACAGGCTGCAACTGCGGTCAGTTTGATTTGCAAGTATTCCAATATTGTGGTGGTCGATTCTGTCGGGCCATATGCGTTCTTGCCGATGCTGACCGCAGTTATGAATATTTTCAGCGACCCGCAGAAACCTGTTCAGGTGGAGCCAAAGGTGTATCCTATCGGCGAACCCGACGAAAACTCACCATTTATGTTTACAACAAACTTTTCACTGACATATTACACGGTAGAATCAGATGTCGAGGCCAGCAGAATACCGAGCTATATCCTTGTGGTTGATACCGAGGGTACGAGTGTGTTGACGGCTTATTCAGGAGATAAGCTCAACGAGAAAACGGTATCTGAAGCTATGGCCAAACATAGTGTGGACAAGCTTGTTAAACACCGCAAACTGATAATTCCAGGTTATGTGGCGGTAATGAGTGGTAAACTTGAAGAAGCTACCAACTGGCAAGTCATGGTTGGGCCGAGAGAAAGTTCAATGATACCAAAATTTCTACAGGAAGTCTGGAAGTAAACCCGCCGTGCGTCTGGCGGGTAAAATCGTCGCTTGTGATGGAAAATGGATGAAAGTAAAAGGAAAGAATGCTTAGTTCGTTTTGAGCCGAGCGGCTTGAAAGTAAAGGTTCGCACCGGAACGTTTCTGCTTGAGGCGGCTCGTAAAGCAGGCATTTATTTAAGCAGTATCTGTGGCGGTGACGGATATTGCGGTAAATGTAAAGTCATAATCGATGAAGGACATTTTGAAAGCAGGCCTACAACTTTACTTACGCCTAATGAGGCAAGAGAAAATATTGTTTTGGCCTGCCAGACAAAGGTGCTTTCCGATATGACCGTGACTGTCCCGAAGTTTCACACTCTGGAAACAAGTCAAATACTTATGGATACAGACGCCCACCGATTTAGTGAGTTGGTCGGTGAGCCGACAGCTGGTATATTCGAGTACGACCCATTGGTTCAGAAACTGTATCTTGAAATGACACCACCCAGTGTTCAGGACCATACCGCAGACCATGAGCGCCTGTATCTTGCTATAAGAGAGCAAACAGACGCTCCTATAATGCAAACCGGCTTTCGCATTTTGCAAGGACTTCCGGAAGTACTTATCAGGGAGAATTACAAGGTTGCAGTTACAATCGGTCGGCGTGGCGGAACTACGGAGGTTATAGAAGTCGAACCGGGCAACCGATGTAAGACCAATTTTGCTGTCGCAGTGGACCTGGGCACAACCACCGTGGTAGCTCATCTTATCGACCTGACCAGCGCCACGACAATGGATACGGAAGCTACATATAACAGCCAGATAAATTTCGGCGAAGATTACATTCGCCGAATCATCTATGCAGAAGAAAATGACGCCTTTGATGAGATGCAGAATCGTATTGTGCACGATGTAAACGACCTGATTGTAACTCTGGCATCGAGACAAAGAATCGATTTGCAGGATATAACTGCTGTGATATGTGCAGGTAACACGGCGATGGTGCATTTTTTGCTGAATCTGGACCCGAGACGTATACGCAGGGAACCTTATGTTGCCTCAGCCAGTTTTGTGCCTCCTATTCGGGCGGCAGAAGTCGGCATTCAGATTAATAAACGCGGTTTATTATATTGTCTTCCGAGTGTGGCTGCTTATATCGGTAGTGACATAGTGGCAGGTGTGCTGACAACGCGAATTTATACAAAAAAGGGAGTTTCACTTTTTGTTGATATCGGGACTAACGGTGAGGTGGTTCTTGGTAATCGTGATT
>CAZKYA010000195.1:0-4372 GCA_964556725.1 uncultured Pirellulales bacterium | reverse complement strand
TACCAATGAATCCAACCTGGAACTCATTGGGAAGATGCAGGCCGAAGGCGCTTTCGAAGGTCTTGTAGTTTGCCGACATCAACTCGGCCTTGACTCTTATCGGCAGGTCTTTGCCCGACTGCGCATTGTTAGTGTCATATTTAAAGGTAATCTTTACCGGGCATTTTACGGCTATGGTTCCGGTGGAAAAGCGAAAGCCGATTCTATAACGCGTTAACTGCTGGGAGACGAGGGGAAGCCAAGGCGTCCAGTAAGTCTCCGGAATCTCGTTGCCGCCATAACTCCACTCAACCGGCGGGTATGGGTGAGAGAAGCTGTTTTCTACGGCTGTAATAACAGATGGCAGCATTATCAAAGAAACAAATGTGACGAAAATGAGAGGATTCTTTTTGCTTAACATACTAATGACTCCTTATAAAAATAGAACTCTGAATCGAAATACACAATTACATACTACCCCTACGGGCTACCGTAATCAATAACAAAAATATTTCAAATTTTCTTTGGCCACGGAGCAGACCGGCCCTATACATAAATCCCGACACTTTATTATCTGATGAAAAGCACCGACACCGCCAAACTGGCACACAGGCAAAAGGCAAGAAAGCTGTAAGTATCTGCTATTACAGAAATTAGATTTTTAATCCATCCGGGCACGCCATTTGCTCTTATCTTACAAGGAACCTGTTTTGCCCTGATACATCGTGTTGCAAAATCAGGAACCTCAGGGTATTCTTGATTCTTTACATGTATAAAAAGGGATTTAGTTATGAAATTCGACAAATTCACATTAAAGGCCCAAGAGGCATTAGCAACCGCCCAGCAGATTGCGATGGCGAAATCGCACACTGTTCTGTCACCGTTGCATTTATTAAGTGCTATTTGCAATGATGATACCGGCATTGCAGTTATGATTCTGAAAAAAATCGGCGCTAATGTCTCGCGAATCAAAGAGATGATAGAGAGCGAACTCAAACGGCTGCCGCAAGGCCAAAGCGGCAACCTCCTTACGCCTGAGCCGGCTTTTAATCAGATTGTTCTCGATGCTCAAAACCGCGCTGATACGATGGGCGACGAATATCTTAGTGTCGAGCATCTGTTTCTCTCGCTTGCCTCGGTCCAGAGCGATGCTAAAGAGATTTTACAGCTTAACTCCGTCACGCCGGAACAGATTGAAAACGCCCTGAAAGAAATTCGTGGGCCGGAAAAGATAACCGACCAGAGTCCCGAGGATAAATACAGGGCACTGGAACGCTACGGAATTGACCTTCTGGAGATGGCCCGCAGGGGAAAGCTCGACCCCGTTATAGGCAGGGATGAAGAGATTCGGCGATGTATGCAGGTTCTCAACCGCCGAACAAAAAATAATCCCGTTTTAATAGGAGAGCCGGGCGTGGGCAAAACCGCAATTGTCGAAGGCCTCGCCCAGCGAATAGTCGCAGGTGATGTCCCCACAGGATTGAAGAATAAAAGAATAATCGCTTTGGATATGGGGGCTCTGATAGCGGGGACAAAATTCAGAGGCGAATTTGAGGACCGTCTCAAGGCAGTGCTCAAGGAGGTCATCGCCGATGAAGGGCAAATAATACTTTTTATTGATGAGCTGCATACTGTTGTAGGCGCAGGCAAAGCCGAAGGCGCAGTTGATGCCGGCAACTTGTTAAAGCCGTCACTCGCACGGGGTGAATTGCGCTGCATCGGTGCAACTACGATTGACGATTACCGAAAGTACGTGGAAAAAGATGCAGCGCTTGAAAGGCGTTTTCAGCCGATTTTAATCGACCCGCCGAGTATTGAAGAAACCATAGCCATCCTTCGAGGCCTGAAGAACCGCTATGACACGCATCACGGCGTCCGGATTACGGACTCGGCACTTGTCGCCGCAGCAACCTTATCGAATCGCTACATCTCCGACCGCTGGCTGCCGGATAAAGCCATAGATTTGGTTGACGAAGCAGCCTCGAAGCTGCGAATTGAAAACGACTCGCTGCCTGCCGAGCTGGATGACATTCGAAGAAAAATCGTTCAGCTTCAAATCGAACGTGAGGCGCTGAAAAAAGAAAACGATGAGGCAAGTAAAGAAAGATTAAAAAATGCGGAAAAGCAATTAGCAAAATTGCAACAAGAAGATAAAAAACTCACTGCGCAGTGGGAAAGTGAAAAGGGCGATATTGACCAGATAAAACACCTCAAAGAACAAATCGAGGATGCTCAAAACCAGTTTGAAGACGCCCAGCGCAAAGGCGAGCTGGAAACCGCCGCCCGTTTGAAATACGAAACAATCGCGAATTTGAAAAAAGAGCTCCAGCAAAAAGAATCCCAGCTTGCAAAATCCGAAAGAGCAATAATCCGCAACGAAGTAACCGAAGAGCATATTGCCGAGGTTGTATCCAAATGGACAGGCATACCGGTTGCAAGATTATTGAGCGGGGAGCGCGAAAGGTTAATGAAAATGGAGGAGTTGATTAGCCGGCGTGTAGTTGGGCAGGATGAGGCGGTTGCTGCACTTTGCAATGCAGTTCGCAGGAGCCGGTCCGGCCTGGGCGACCCGAATCGGCCGATAGGAACACTTCTTTTTCTCGGGCCGACAGGCGTTGGCAAAACCGAGCTTTCCAAAGCGCTCGCAGATTTTCTCTTTAACGACCCCAACGCTATGGTTCGAATTGATATGAGCGAGTTTATGGAGCAGCATTCCGTCGCTCGACTCATCGGCGCACCGCCGGGCTATGTCGGCTACGAAGAAGGCGGGCGACTGACCGAAGCCGTCCGCCGAAAACCCTACACAGTGGTTCTGCTCGATGAGATTGAAAAAGCGCACGTTGACGTCTTCAACGTGCTGCTGCAGGTCTTCGACGATGGCCGATTGACAGATGGCAAAGGCCGAACCGTTGACTTCAAGAACACCGTTATCATTATGACCAGCAACATCGCAAGCCAGCAGATTCAGCAGCTAACCGAAGAATCCGGCGCCGACTGGGAAATCGAGGCCCACGTTAAAGATGCGCTCAAAAAGGTCTTTAAACCGGAGTTTTTGAATCGTATCGACGAAGTAATCGTCTTCCGTATGCTCACAAAAAAGGATTTGAGAAAAATTGTCGATATCCAGCTGAATTACCTTACTGAGCGCCTCAAGCAACAAAAAATAGAGCTCGAATTTACTGACGGTGCACGCCAGCAGATTATGGACGAGGGTTACGACCCGGTCTTCGGTGCAAGGCCATTGAAGCGAACCATTCAGCAACGGCTGGAAAATCCCTTAGCCGCCGAGCTTTTAGCCGGCAAATTCACCGAGGGCGACACCATTAAAATCGACGCCGACCAGCACAAATTCACGTTCGAAAAAATGTAATTTCAAACCGAACTATCGAAAACATACGAAAAAGGTCGTCCCCACCTTCGCCTAAACACCTACGTTAATTCAAATTAAGGGTTTGCAAAAGCAGAAGAATTTTTGTATAATTTTGGGCCAGTTGAACCGTAGCTTCGAGATAGGATGAATATAAATTGCGTTTAACGTTTATTCGTAAAGAATTATGAATATTGGCCTATTTTTTAAGGGTTTGCTTGTCGGCTTTCTGATTTCGACTCCCGTAGGACCAATCGGAGTGCTATGCATCCAGCGAACATTGAACAAGGGCAAGCTCCACGGCATCGTTTCGGGACTGGGTGCGGCTACTGCGGATGCTATTTACGGCTTCATTGCCGTTTTCGGATTAACGTTTATTTCAAGCTTTCTGGTCAAAGAACAATTATGGCTTCGCCTCGTTGGCGGCATCTTTCTTTGTTATATGGGTACGAGGGTTTTCCTGTCCAAATCGGAAAAACGAACCGCCTCGGCGGATAGCACCAGTTATGTCAGAGATTATGTATCGGCATTATTTCTTACACTCGCAAATCCGATAACATTTTTTGCCTTCGCAGCTACATTTGCTGGCTTGGGATTAGTTAGAATGATTGAGCATCACATCGCCGCCCTGCTATTGGTTGCCGGCGTATTTGTCGGCGCCGGACTTTGGTGGTTGATATTGAGCGGCATTACCGCCACATTTCTGGGGAAACTACTCTATAGCAGACCCGCCTGGCTGAACAAAGTCTCCGGCATAGTAATCATAGTTTTCGGCTTATTTGTCCTTTTAACTCTAATAACATAAAATCACACACGGAAATGTGTGATTCAGACCAAAAAGCTTGAAAACGACAGCTTTCTCGGTAACCGCTATCCAGCGCTCCCTCTGCGATGAAGCTGCATAAATCGGGATAGCAACAGCAGGTAGAAAGGAGTTCGCCTGTTAGGAAAACGACAATGGACAATCGGCTATCGGATTGATTTTTTGAAATTTTTCCGCCTCCGGCGGATTTATCTTGCACTTTT
>CAZKYA010000194.1:0-4458 GCA_964556725.1 uncultured Pirellulales bacterium | reverse complement strand
CTTCTTAGTGTCAGTTACCCGCCGGACGAAGCTGCGCTTGTCTGGGATATCAGCAGTGACAGCGACTACGCCGAGACGGTGCGAATAAGCTATCTATTGAGCAACATAGACCGGCTGATTACCTACAAGGCGGTAGCCGACAAGCCGGAGACTTATGTGGATTTGAAGAGTTACCTCGTGCTGCGGAATTTCTCAGGTGAGGATTTCGACCGGGCTAAGGTGCTTCTGGATTATGGCGAGGCATTTGAGCAGGGCATCGACCACGAGGAGACAAAGCAGCTATTATTCCTGAGGGCGGACAAGGTGCCGATTACGAAGGTCTGGAAGTTCGATGCGGCAATACAGACGTGGGACCCTGAGAAGCTCGAAAATCAGAACGTGGGTATTCCCGTAAGCTATCGAATTGTAAATGAGGCCAAAAGCGGGCTGGGTGAATTTGCCCTGTGGGGCGGTAAAGCACGACTATTCCAGGATGATGGACACGGCAGCACCATTTTTTTGGGTGAGGATGTAACGGGCCTTGTGCCGGTAGGTGAGAAAACCGAGCTTTATATAGGTGACAGCAGAGACATAGTCGTAACACAGCGAAAGATGACTGGTAACAGAATCAATTTGCGAAAGAACAACAAAGACGAACTCATTCTTTACGATACTGATGAAGTAATCACCGCCAAGATTGAGAATTTTAAGGATGGTCCCGCTGTTCTTACGGTTATTGAGCACATCCCCGGCCAGTGGGATATGGAAAAGTGCACTCTGGACAAGAAAGGATTAAAACTCGGTGTTGATTATAAGAAAAAAGATGCAAATACTCTTGAATTTGAGATTGAGCTTCCTGCTCGCAATGAGGCCGGTCCTGCCGTCAAAGAGCTAACGATGCACTATCACTGTCGTAACGTCAGAGAAGATAGATGACAGAAAACAGAAGACAGAATTTAAGGAGCTGAAAAATGAAACGTATAATATTGGTGATACTTATAATCGTTACAATGACCGGCGCCAGCCGGGCCAAGATCGATTTGGTTACGCTGCCTTCGCGCGATACGGTGCAGCTTACGATTTATAACTCTGCGGATATGACATTAGTGCGTGAAAGCAGGGCGCTGACGCTAAAAGACGGCAAAAACAAATTGCAGTTTTCTTGGGCTAATACGCTGATAGACCCGACCAGCTTAGAGATGCTGCCTAAGGCAAACGCAGATAAAATCAACGTCTCAGAGCTTGTCTATCCGCCGAGGGTGCAGAACCTCGGATTATGGAATATCGAAAGCGGTATAAGCGGCAAAGTGCCTGTTGAGATTACGTATCTGACCAGCGGATTAACCTGGCGGGCATTTTATATGGGCACGCTCACCGAGGATGAGAAGACGATGCGTCTGCAGGGTTATGTGCGGGTAACCAATAATAGCGGCGAAGACTATGAAAATGCTCAGACACGACTTATCGTCGGCGTCGTTCATATCCTCGATGAGATTGCAGAGCTTGCCAGAAGACAGTATCCATACGGCAGGCCGGGGGAAGTGGTGCTATCGATGGGAGTACCGGTTCGCGGACTGGAGAGAAGAGCGAAGATGGAGATGGAAAAAGTAGCTTATGAACTTGCGTTTGAGGAGCTGAAAGAAATCAAGAAGGAAGGCCTGAGTGAGTATTTCCTCTATACGATTGAAGGCACGGAAACTATTTCAACCGGCTGGTCGAAGCGGCTGCAGAGCTTTGATGTTGACGAGGTGCCGGTAGTAAATCTCTACAAATACGAAGAGGAGCGGTATGGCAACTCTGTCGTCCGCTTTCTTAGCTTCAAAAATGACAAGAAGCACAACCTCGGTGATACACCCATACCAGGCGGGGTGTTGAAGGTTTACCAAACCGCTGATAATCAGGGACATTTGTCTTACGCAGGACAATCGGAGTTTAAGTATATCCCTGTTGATGAGGATGTGGAGCTTAACCTTGGGCCGGTCGCCAATGTTGTCGTTGAGCCGATGCTTATGGATTTCAAGACAGACAACTACAGGTTTGACCATCGCGGCAATATCTCCGGCTGGGATGAAATCCGCACATTCAAAATAGAAATCCGAAATACTCGCGACCTTGGCGTCAGGGTTGAGATTCAGCGTAATTTCGATACCCAATCCTGGAATCTGGAAAAAAGTGGAGACTTTGGCGATTTTGAGAAAGTTGATTTGGATACGGTTAAGTTCACCCTTATTTTAGAGCCGAGGTCAAAGAAAGAATTTGAGTATATCCTGACGACATATCACGGCGTAAGACAAGAGGACTGGGAGAAAGCCTCACGGTAACTGGTGATACCAAATATATTTATTAATTGCCGTTTTTGTGCCTGTCATTCCTGCGAAAGCAGGAATCCAGACTATTCCCGTTGGTATGAGTAGTTAATTGACTATTACTTACACTACTCACCGGTTGTAAGTTCGTATTATCTCAGCCGGCTTTATGGTCAAAGAAGTAAGGTCACGCAGTGAGGCTAAAGACGTCAAACTCAAGGCCAAACTGCTGCAAATAGTATAGAGAATAAGCCCTTCTGAAGACAAATATAGGCAATAAAATGACTGTGCCGATATATGGAATAAGTAACAGGATACTTACGCAGCACAGGCAACATCCGATACAGAAGCCAAGAGCTATAATAGTACCAATTACTATCACTATTACAATTTGAAAAAGTAGATATAAAGCGAAGCGAAGTTTGTTAGCTGAGAGAATGGTCATAAATTCCCGCCAGCCTGCTACACAACTTACTGTTCGCAAAAACATAATCGGCACGACGAAATCCATCGTGAATTTCTTCACTAAGAATAGCGCGATTGAGATGGCAAAAATGGCCAGGCCAAGTATTACAACTCCGGGAATAGAAATAGCATATAAACCAGTTTTGCTAACTGCCATAATGATAAGAAAGGCCATCCCAACTGCAGGTAAACCAACTATCACTAAACTTATCAAACAAAGCACGATTCTAAATAGAAAAAGATTATTGGCATACTTTTTGAATTTACCCCAGGGATTTATGACTTCCGCTTTATTTTCAGCAACGCAGTGAAGGAACATAAATCGACCTCGACTGTTGAGCCACGTAAAGACAAGCCACAAAGTTATTCCAATCACCACAGCAAGTACGGCTACGGGGATAATCCAGTATAGGTTATCAAGGGCAAATTCCTTTGCCTCGTTGAGTGCTTCGCGTACCTTAAAGTCCCCACGATGATCTGCGACGTGGAAATTTGGTCCTCCACCACCACCACCTCCTCCTCCGCTTCCAAGATAAGCCAGCCAGGCGCAAAAGCCAATAACAAACCACCTTTTTAAATCGAAGGGTCTGAAAAGCATTATTTTTGCTCTTTCGATGGCGGGACTAATAGGGTCGATTACGCTTACTCTGTCTGGTCGTTCTGCATTCATAATATAAGTCCTCCAAGATACGTCAGCCAATTAGCAAACATTGTTACGAAAACTATTACAGATAAGAATGTGTTTATTTTCAGCAGGGTGGACAGTATGACGGCAAGGCCTGTGCCACAGGCAGCGGCGAACATAGCTGCCCAGCCCATTGCTTTCTTCCACCAGGAAACTTTTAATATAATACTCTTTTCTTTAGGTTTTCTTTGTGTTTCTGACTGTTTAAGTTCGTAAACAGCGCTATCTATCAATGACCTGGTAAATGCCCTGTTTGGTTTATTCGAATCAGCTGCCAGTTTAACTAAGCGAGATATATTTGTATCCAGTTGCGTGGCGGATTCATCGAAGGGTAAATTGTCATTTTTTCGAGTCATATTATTGCCCTGCCTTTTTCGAAAAAGTTACCTTTTTGAGTTCCTGGCGAAGAGAAATCTTTGCCCGATACAGCAGGTTGTGCACGGCCTTTTCCGTAGTATGTATCTGCTTGGCAATTTCGTCCGTCTTTAGACCTTCACTGTACCTGGCTCTTAAGACAGCTTGTTCTTTACTTTTTAATCTGTTCAGTGCCGAACGAACCAAATCGGCCGTTTCTTCTCGTTCGAGAACTTCATCAGGTAATGGCTCGGTATCAATCGTCTGCAAGTAGCGGTTGATGTCACCGTTAGTGCTTGGCCGAGCCGCCCGTTTTCTAACCTCAAGGCGGATGTTGTTATGTGCAATGCCGAGAATCCAATCTTCAGGACCGCCTTTTGATGGGTCATAAGTATTAAGTCCTCGGACGGCGTCAAAAATCGACCTTTGCACCAGCTCTTCGGCGAGCGAAGGATTCGGCCAGCGTTTCATAAACATACCAAACAGCAGTGGAATCTGTCGGCTGATAAATTCTCTCCATATATCAGCATCGCCTCTGGCAAATCCCGCCCAGCTTTGTTGTTCTAACTCATCAGGCACTTTTGGTAATTACCTTTTTAATATACTTTTCTATCAGGTAATATGCTCACGAGAAGAAAACTACTCAAACTTTTTTCAAAAATTATAACT
>CAZKYA010000193.1:0-4483 GCA_964556725.1 uncultured Pirellulales bacterium | reverse complement strand
TTGTCGATGAGGCATAACCGCCGCGAGAATTAGTCAACAGCCATTCTCTGGTCAGTAAGTCATCAATACTTTTGTCGGTCGGTAACGAGCAGACAATTGCTGCATCATCGGCCTTTTGCAACGTTAACACAATTTTACTCCCATCTCGTATCGCAGCTTACACTCAATATACGCTACCTGACAAATCCGCCACAGGCGGATAAATTCGCAGAGGGTTTGCCCCTCTCAGTAACAAGCAGGGATGGGCGGGTTTTTATCCTGTGAACCCGCACCAACAAAGCACTTACTCACGTTCGGTTCTAGTGCGGGACAAAATGCACCCCCAGAGCCGGCGCCGCTCGAAGGTTTCTGCCCATTTGAACTTCATCCGCAGCTCCATCCGCATTCAAGGGGGCCAGCCTGGCACAACGACTGTGAAGATTATCCAAGACATTCATAAAGTTTATATAAGAATCGTAAGGTGAGTCATAAGGATTAAAGTATTTATGAACATCGCCGTCGGCGAAGTATTTTGTGCACATATAATAAAAGTGGTCCGAGGCCTGCAGGTTTCTCCAGTCCGCGATGATTTTTTCGTCTCCGGTCTGCTTTATTTTCTTCTCAAGCCGATAAAGCTCATGAATGGCATTGGATTGCATAGCGTTTCCGAGCCAGGCCGAGAGGTCCCTTTCGGTATCGGCCCAGCTTATGATATGCGGCACATCAACCGTATCGACGGGCTGGTAAGATTGAACTACCTCACTTGGGGTTTTAAAATTGTTGTCCGGATGCTTTAGGACCTCATCCGGCAGGTGGCGGACAAAATCAAAAATGCCGGTATCAGCCCATTGGTGCTCCCCGAATGTCTCATAATCCATAAACAGGTTAACCACATTGCCGTTGCCGTTGATATTGCTTATCCATCGGGCAAATTTATCTGCCGTCAAAGGCCACTGCGGCCAATCACGGTTGGAAAACCTAAAGGCAATGTCGTCGCTGAGGGAATAATTTTTCAGCAGAAGTTTCAAATTGCGGCAGCCCTTTGGATGATAAACAAAATTGGGACTTCGCAAGCCCAAGATGTGGTCTGCCCCTTCGGTAACTATTGCGTCGAAGTTTCCCATCGACTCCACAAGGGTAGCTAAATCATTATTGTATATCAGCTCCGTATTTCTAAATACCCGCGGTCTTTGGCCAAAAAGATAGTCAATAGTTTCGATATGTTTGTTCACCTGCTCTACAAACTCATCTCGCGAGTATAGAAAACTTAAACTGTGATAATAGGTTTCAGCCAAAAACTCCACGTAGCCGGTCTCTGCCAGGGCATCAAAAGTGCTCATAACTTCCGGCGCATAACGCTGTAGCTGCTCCAGCAAAACACCGGTTATGCTATACGCTATCCTGAACCTGCCACGGTATCGCCGTATCATATCCAGCAGTAACCGATTGGCTGGAAGATAACACTTATTTGCGACCTTCTTGCAAATGAAAGCATTTTTACCTTCGTCAAAATACTGGTCGTTGTTGTCAAATACCGTATAGTGCTTCAATCTCAAAGGTTGGTGCACTTGAAAATAAAAACATACTGAAGGCATCTGTTGTATCTCGAATTATGTATATTTTTCATTGTGTATTCGCCCGGCATATTCCGTTAGAACCGGACTGGCACGCATGCACGACGATTAAACGGCAACCAGCGTTTCTTCATAGATTTTCACACACTTTGCCGCGGAATCCTTCCAGCGGAGCTTTCTAACCTCAAAATTGCCGTGATTTCTCAGCATCATCTCCAAAGGTGGATATTTCAGGACAGCTATAATCTTGTTAGCAATCTCGTTGACATCCCAGAAGTCGACTTTCAAAGCATGCCTCAAGACTTCCGATACGCCGCTTTGCTTACTTATTATGACAGGTACATCGTTGGCCAAAGCCTCTAACGGCACAATACCAAATGGCTCAGAAACCGAAGGCATCACGAAAAGGTCCGCCATTTTATATATCTTGCGGACATCCTCGCCGTGCAAAAAACCCGTGAACAGCACTTTATGGCCGATGCCGAGTTCTGCCGCCATTTCTACGGCTCGGTGCATTAGGTCCCCAGAGCCAACCATAACGAACTTAACCTTATCCATTACTTCAAGGACCTTCTTTGCTGCCCGCAGGAAATACTCAGGGCCTTTTTGCATTGTAATTCGGCCCAAAAACAAGACGATTTTTTCGTCTTTTTTGATACCGGTTTCGGCCAAAAACGATTTACCATTATATTCTACGCCGTTATGGACAACCTCGACTTTTTCACCACTAATGCCGTAGCGGCTGATTATAATATTGCGTGCAAAATAGCTAACAGTGATTACCTTATCTGCCTGCTCCATACCCTTTCGTTCGATGTCATAAACCATCTGGTTGACGTGCTCACCGCTGCGGTCAAATTCAGTCGAATGAATGTGCACAATCAGAGGTTTTCCGCTCATTCTCGCCACCGCAATCCCAGCCGGGTATGTCATCCAGTCATGGGCGTGGACTATGTCAAACTGCTCTTGCTTGGCTAATTGTGCAGCAATTGCTGCATAACGATAGACCTCGGCGTACAAATCGCCGTAGTAGTCCATACCACCCACAAGCCGGCTGGCTGAACTGATATTGCCGCCACGCATCTGTTGTTTTCGTCTCAAACTCTCTTCGATTCGCCGCCGGTAAACATCCGGAGTTGAGTACGGCTGAAGTGGTGAATCAATTGTGCGAAACTTTACTTTTTTAAACTCAGTGAACTTAAGGGCCCCTGCTGATATCCGGGAGTCAGGTGTTAGCAGCTTCACATGAGTAGCATACCTGCTCTCCACCATTTTTGGCAAACAGAAGATTACTTCCACGCCCAGTTGGTCCAACGCCTTGGTAAGTCCGTAACAAGCCGTCCCCAGCCCACCACTGATAAACGGAGGAAACTCCCAGCCTAACATGAAAACTCTCATATAGTTATAGTCCCCCGCTCGTTTAGTCTCATAATTATTTGCTTATTTTATTAAGAGGTTACAGTGGATTCTCCCTAAATTAAACATTACAAACGAACCACCACGAAGTTATCGGTCGCTCCGTCGAGTTGCACATTACTGGTAACCACCTTATCGGCAAGAAATTACACAATCTTAATTTCAAGCCAGCGAAAATACGGTACTTACACTGAGTCCCTGTTATATAAATCGGGATTTTCAGGCGGTTAAGTTCAACAAATTTTCTAAAAAATGTTAATTTTGATACTGATAATCAGGATTTTATAGGCCACCGCCGGCTGAACTAATTTTTATTTCCCTGCAAAGATACGCACTCGAGTCAAAAATGCGCAGGCCATACTGTAAATAGGCCCTTGAAAGCATAATTATAAAAAAAGACCATCCGATACCCATTAGTCCTAATTCCAAACGCAATGGGTTCCGGACGGCCCAAGTAAAATACTGCCACAAATGTAAGATATGCAAACAAAAGATGTTAGCGAGCAGTTTCTCCGGCCTGTCAGAAACAAAATGCCAAAAGATTTCTAACGACGTTTATAGGTCTTGTGGTTTGACTGTGCTGCGACGGTTGGCCTTGGTTCGAGCAGCGGCACAATCAAGTATCCCATAGATTTTATCACTGAGCGCTGCGATTGCATCAGAAGAGGTCATCATATTTTTGCTCTTGATATAGGCCTTGACTTTACTGGCTACAACCAGAGACTCCTTTTTCTTTGCCATTCTTAAAAACCTCCATGATAAAAAGTTAAATTAGAACAATCCGGTACCAAATCCATAAGTCTGGCGCATTGCCAAGTTTTTCTATTACATACAACCAACAAAATTTGCAACAAAAAAATACGACTAAATGTTAAATTTCTGACCTAATAGAACCGATAGGCAAAAAAGAGGTCGAAAAGTGGACCCGGAAATCGCGCTTTTTACCATGAAGTCGTGATTTTTAACAAATTAAATAATTCATAGGGTTTATTTTGACGAAAAAATCCGGACGAACGATTTTTTAGAGCCATCGCCGGGTGAGAGTGGAATATATTGAACGGGACCAAACCGTGTTCGTTACGGAGAAATAAAATGGTAAAGCGTTCCAAAAAAACTCAAAAAACGCAGTCCAAACTACAAGGGTTCGTTGTGGCCGCTCTTACCAAGAATCTGGAGCAGGCCAGAGAATACGAAACCCTGCTGAAAGTCAATGACATCCCTGTTACCATTACCGAGCAAGACGAACAGTCAATAGACGATAAAGACATTGCAGTAATGGTTCCGGAAGAACATCTTGACGAAGCCCATGTAATAATCGAATCGCAGGACAGCTATGATGATTTCTACGATTTTACATCAGAAGAAGATGAAGACATCAGCGACTTGGACGGCCCTTTTTTCGAAGATGAGTTTTAATCTCCGGTGAATACTTGAGCTAAACAGCTCAGGCAAATTGCCCAGGGCTGCTTATTATAACAAAGGGTTCCCACTTTGCGACTCATTGCAAAGTGGGA
>CAZKYA010000192.1:0-4487 GCA_964556725.1 uncultured Pirellulales bacterium | reverse complement strand
ATAGAAACACCATCCGTTTTGTCTTAACGTACTGCACCAGCATTACTAATTCAGCCAACAGCAGCGCTGTATACAGAGGATAGGTTTCTGCGGTCACTGCGTGCCACCACATTGTATGTGATAGTGCCAAAGTCACAGCAGCTATGAGAGCAGGCAAAATCCTTTTTAGCCATAATCGCAGTAGCAAAAACAAATTTGCGATAGTTATTGCTCCTGCAACCGCTGAAATCAGGTTTATCCTGTATGCGAATTCGCCCAGGGGGATGTATTTCACGCCTATGCCGATAATATGGTAAAGCGGGTGAGAAAGAGCCAGGCCGAACCTGCCCTCAATATCGTTATGCCAGACTCGGTATTGATACATTCCGCTGTCCTGCCAGAGCACCCCCGGTGCACAGCTTATTACATATAACGCTGTTGCTAGGGCCAGAATAGTCAGATAACTACTCGCAGGATGTTTCTTATTACTACCTGCCATACTAAATTGATACTTGAGAATAATAGCTAATAAAGGCTCTGAACCCAGCTGGCAATGCTCTTTCCCCAGCAGATAATGCTAAGAACAAATACTATCCAAATCAGAATTGTTATCTGGAAAGGCCTATCGTGCAGGATAAGATCGGTAGGGCCTGCATAAGAACCCTTCATCGAAAGCATCGCAAAACGAAACACAGCATAAACCACAATCGGCAGGGTATAAATAAAGTAGTTAGTGCCGAATTGTTCAACGGTTCTTTCGTTTAATCCATAGACCAGAAACGCGACCACCGCAATTCCTGCTGAAAGAGTAATAAGATGCGTAAGCAATTCAGGCGTATATTCAATTAGCGTAGGTCGGTGGTTATGCGCTTGGTTCCTGTCGCCTACTGTTACAACTTCACTGTATCGCTTACAAAAGCCCATGAACAGACAGATCGTGAACATACAGATAAACAACCAAGGGCTGATTTCAACTCTAATAGCCGCCGCTCCTGAAGCAGCCCTAAGCACAAAGCCCATCGCGATACAAATAACATCCACCAGTACCTTGTTCTTGAGGAACATCGTGTAACAGGTTTGAAGTAACAGATATGCCAGAATTATCAGTGCCACTGTAAATGACAGACTCCGTGCCATCGCTATGGCCAACAGCAGGAAAACCAGGCCCTCTGTAATTGCTGTTTTTGTACTTATTTGGCCTGATGCTAACGGACGGCTCTTTTTTTGCGGATGAGCCTGGTCACTTTGCCTGTCCTTGATATCGTTTAGGATATAGGCGAAGGAAGAGGCAAGGCAAAAAGCCGCCGCCGCTGCAAAAGCCTGGAACCACGCATTGATATTACACATTTGCAGTCCGAAGATAACCGGCATGAGGACGACACCGTTTTTTATCCAGTGTCCGGGCCGAGCTAATCGTATCATTGGGTGCATCAACATCTCAACCTCCACTTATTTGTATTTATTTTCTGTTCTTGAATTAAATAGTTACAGTTAAGCATTGCGTATCACCGGCAAACTGTATCGCTCCTTTATAAGCAACGGGAACGAGCAAGCAATCGTCTATCCTGAATTCCATAGCATTTCCTTTGGATAGCAGATATGAGTTTCGAAATTGTTCATTTTCTTATCATAATGTTTTTCTCTGCTATTATGAAGAAATAGTCATAACATCAGGCATTTTACAGTTTTTTATTATTTTGTCTGCTCAAGGACTCTTTGAAATTCTCCAGACCTTTATCGGCCTATTAGCCGAAATCGCTTCAGCTAACAAAGATGAGTCTGGTGAAAACGCTATACTGGAAATTGGAAAGTTGCCGATTCTTAAAGTTGCAATCTTTTCACCAGTTTTAGCATCCCATATCCACGCCCTTGGCATCGGCGAGCTAACAGCAGCGAGCAGATGACCATCAGGGCTTAATGCCATACACGTGATTGTCTGTGGATTTTTCGCCGGAGTTTTATATTTATCCATTTCCAGCCGTTTAATAAGTTTTTTAGCCGAAATGTCGAAGACATATACCCGCCTGCCTGACTCCGATGCATAAACCGTCTGTCCATCCGGCGAGATGACAACCTTGTTTAGTTCATTGCAATCTTCTACATAATGCTCCCAGTGCAATTGCTTGTCATTTGCTCCGGCAACAAACAGATACCCTTTGTCATTACCGCCGACGGCCGCTATGAGTGTACCATCGTTTGATATACCAATGTCGTTTAATTTCAATCCTTCCTCCGTAGTTTTTGTCTCAACTATACTAATAGAGGTTAACTCAGGAGCAACAGCTGCCAGTTGGATTTGCCTGTCGGGACCTCCAATCGCAAGCGCAGCAACAGCATATTTGCCGTTTTGGCTTGCTTGTAGCAGTTTGCACTTTTGGTCCAGACCTAACGACAGCCGACTTAATTCCTTGTCGCCTTTTAAGTTTCCGACTACGAGAACGTCGCCTATGTTGGGGGGTATCCATATGAGATGGTCGTCACTCATAGCTACCGCCTTTTGGGCGATAACTGAGCCGATTTGCGGCCCTTTATACAAATCATCCCAGTCCCACGTGTAGATATCATTATTTGGCGAGATTGCTATAAGTTGCTTTCTATATGTTGTCAGTTTCTTCACGCCGCTTTCGGGGCTGCGAAGTTTCTGCACAAGCGCTGACCTGTAATTGGCAATAATCATTAAAATTACAACTGCGATAAAAGCCAGTAAGAATAGTGCTATTGGACTTTTCTTTTTATTATCCTGCTTTGCCAATTTTGCCTCTTGTTAAAAGACACAATAAAAGTGAGCTAAAGTGACTAAAGTGAGCTAAAGTAGAAAAATAATCCGTAACTTTAGGCACTCCAAACTTTAGGCACTTCACACTTATGCTGCTAAATGGTTACTGTCAGATATTGTGTATCGTCGGCGAACCGCATTGCTCCTTCATAAACAGCAGGAACAAGTAAGCAATCACCTGCCTTGAATTCAACGGGATTTGCCTCATCTGCCAGGATTATCCCGAAGCCGGATAAAATAATCATCGTTTTCATTTTGCCAGGCGAAAGAAGCATCTCACAGTTTTTCCCCTGATGGCCCTTATCTATCTTAAAGTTCTCGCAATCTACCAGCCGGCCTATCGTTGTTATCGGCAGATTGTCGCCGGACTCATCAAAATGAATACTTTCCAGAGCTTCTTTGATATGAAGCTGTCTTGGCTTACCGGTATCGTCAATTCTGTTGAAGTCAAAAACCCTGTATGTTGTATCTGAGGGCGTTTGAATCTCGGCTATTAACAGGCCTGCTCCGATACTATGAGCGGTGCCGGCTGGGAGAAAATGACACTGGCCGGCCTCAACTGCCACTTTTGCCAGCATATCTGCGACATTGCCTTTCTTTATCGCTTCGGCAAATTGCTTTTTGCTCACGCCTTTTTTTAGCCCTTTATAGATAAATGCACCGGGCGCAGCAAATATTATATACCAGCACTCGGTTTTGGGCTCTCCTTTGCCCATACGCCGACAGGTCTGCTCGTCGGGGTGGACCTGGACGCTTAAGATATCTTCAGCGTCGAGGAATTTAATCAATAGTGGAAAAGGACCCGAGAAACGCTCATCACCCATAATTTCTTTGGGATATTTTTCAATTGCCGAGCCAAGCGTTTGTCCAGCCAGTTCGCCATTTGCGATTACGGACTTGTCCGACATTCGTTTGGCGGATTTATCATCCGGCAAATCAGCCAATTCCCAGCTCTCACCGATTTTTTCGCCTGCAGGTATGTCTTTATTAAAAAAATCTCGAAGTTTTTGTCCGCCCCATATTCGCCTCTTGTAAATCGGCTTAAATTTTAACGGATATGGGTTCATTATAAAATTTTCCGCTTATTTCTGAAAAGCTGACTTCGATTTTTCTTGCTATCACACAAAACAGATTGGAGCAATAGCAGTCCTTTACCATCGCTTGCGCCACCAGAAGAACACCATTGTGCCAACCGATAGCGCTGCTAAAGCGCTGATAATCCAGAAAGACATAGGGTCATTATGAACAAGTGGCAGCACAACATTCATTGAAAAGATACTTACAATCAGCGTCGGCAGCATAATTGCAATTGTCAAAATCGTCAGCATCTTAATCCGGATGTTCAGGTTGTTGGCCACAATGGTCGCCCTGGCATCCATCAGGCTTGCGAACACCTGCGAATATATGTTGGCTTGCTCACGGCACTGGTTGTTCTCGATAATAAGGTCGTCAAGGAATTCCAGGTTTTCCGGATTGAAACCTATTTTGCTGGCGTTATTTTTAAGTCTTTCTATAAGAACTGCATTTGAATTTGTGGCGTTGATGTAATAGACCAAACTTTTCTCAAGCGTAAATAGATTGAGCAAATATTTATTTTCCATCGAAGTGCTTATCAGTTGCTCAATATCGCCGGAGAGCATGTTTATCGCCTTTAGGTGTTCGAGGAAGTGAAAAACAGAACGGTGAATAAGTTTAAGCACAATATCCTGTATGGACAGCACCTTCATAAAAA
>CAZKYA010000191.1:0-4539 GCA_964556725.1 uncultured Pirellulales bacterium | reverse complement strand
GTACCCTTATTTACAAATTGGGCCGGATTGACATATTTAACCAAATTTTCATTAGAGTCGAGGTGTTTCTGTATTATCTGTCTATTATTATGGCCGTTTTGTTCCTTGTTGCCAGTGTAACCTTTGGCATATTATTCATCTTGCCAAGAAAAGGTAAGTATAAAACACTTGCTTCAATGAATATGTGGCAGAAATGGCGAAATGATTATAATGACTATCTGAACAAGTTAGATAACCCAGATGAAAAACTTGACGATGCTTTGTTGCGTGAAATCACTGATAAATTAGCTGAAGCACAAGCAAACAATGCCCCCATAAATGAAAAACGCAGACAATATTTTTATCTCTGTGTTCTTATGGCCGCGATTGCAATTATCCCAGTCTCAATGCAATCACTATTTTATCTATTATTGAAATTACATGGAGTGTAAAAATGGCAAAGGAAAGCCCTCAGTCTCCGCCAAACCAGGCAACAACGAGAGATGGCAGCGGCAACAGCAAACCAACCCCACCGCGAAACCAAGGGATAACCAAAGGCGGAAACCCAAGTAAACCAACTTCCCCATCGAATCGACCGATTACTCTGGACAGAAAAAAATAAATCTCATGATAAATAACTGAGAAAACCAAGATTAAAAAAATCGCCTCTATGAATAAGATGGTCATAAAGGAGGATATTCCTATGACCAACTAAAGGACCCCAGTTCTTTTTTTTGCTCTGTCATTTTGCTTCTTAATTTTTGATTTTCCTTTGCGGCTTCTTTGGTTAATAAAAATTCGGTGTCAATCTGTGTTAATCCGTGTCCAAAATCCATTCACCAATTAACTAATTCGCTAATTCTCTATTTAACTAATCCGCTGTTGACCTGATATCCTGTTATTCTGATACTCTGCTTCCTGGTATCCTGATTTCCTGATGCCCTTACATATCACGCACCCCTGTCCTGAGCTTGGCCGAAGGAACACACTACGAGAGTGCATCTTTCGCATAAATCAGGATGTTCACTATTTTTTCCAACGCTTGGCCAGTAATTCCAGCACCGCTGACATTTTTGGTAGCTGCTCTTCTGGGCTGCAACAGTCGTCTCGCCCGTGCCTTTTATTAGTTTTACCTCGCTGACGATACAAAGTGCTGCAAACTGCTTTAATCCGAATTCATTTAGAAGCCCGGCCAATTCCTCGTCTTCGCAGTAAATAGTAACGCTTGCTTCCTGATTGCTTGCTATCTTTTTCTCTCGTCTCAGGCCTTCCAGAACCACAAGAACTTTATCCCGCAGTTCCATTAACTTCTGCCATTTTTCCTGCTGGCTCTTGAAGTCAATCGAATTATCAACCTTTGGCATATCAGCTAAATGCACGCTTTCATCTGTCTTCTGGGTTCTGAATGCCTCTTCTGCGGTGTGAACTAATACCGGTGCAAGCATTCGGACAAGGCAATCCAGTATCCTGTGCATTGCCGTTTGAGCGCTTCGTCGTGACAAACTATCTGCCGCATCACAATACATCCTGTCCTTAAGAACATCCATATAGATACTGCTCATCTCGACCGTGCAGAAATTATATATTAGCGAAAACACCCTGTGAAAGACGAAGTTCTCGTAGGCCTCCGTAACATCGGCGATGAGCTTTTGTAGCTGCTGCATCGCCCACTTATCTATCTCAAACATCTCATCGTAATTTACCGAATGTTCATCTGGGTTAAAATCTTCGATATTACCGAGCAGGTATCTTATTGTATTTCTTATTTTCCGATATGCATCCTGTGTCTTGCCAATCAGTTCATCGTTACAGCGTATATCTTCCTGATAATTTACGCTTGCCACCCACAACCGCAAAATGTCAGCCCCGTATTTTTGCACCTCATCTTGGGCATTGACGTAGTTGCCGAGGGACTTCGACTGTTTTCTGCCTTCCTCATCAACGGTAAAACCATGTGTCAGGACACTCTTAAACGGCTCCTTGCCCATTGCCCCGAGGGCCGGCAGAAGTGACAGTTGAAACCACCCCCGATGCTGGTCCGAACCTTCCAGATACAAATCCACTGGCGCAGCCCAGCCCGCCTCTTTTACACATACGCTATACCAGCTGCACCCCGATTCAAACCACACATCAAAGATATTTTCTTCTTTCTGCAGTTCATCAAGGCAGAAACCCTCCGGCAGTTCAAAATCCTCGCCTAAAATCTGTCGCGGCGTATCGGTAAACCAGCTATCCGAGCCTTTTTCTGCGATGTGCCTCGCCACCGCCAATACAGATTCCTTGGTCAGTAATGCTTGCCCGCTGGGATTGACAAATACGGGCAGCGGAAGTCCCCAGCTTCTTTGTCTGCTGATGCACCAGTCAGGCCGGGATTCCAGCATCCCTTCAATGCGTTTTTGGCCCCACGCTGGTATCCATTTTACATCCTTGATACGCTCCAGAGCTAAATCTCGCAAACTCCTGCCCCCCACGTCTGCTTGCGCAGACAAGCGTGGGGGCAGTTCTTTATCGACACTGATAAACCATTGCTCCGTCGCTCGGAATATCACAGGCCCTTTGCTCCGCCAGCAGTGCGGATAGCTGTGCGTAATCTCTCCCTGTGCGAAAAGCAATCCTTTCTCCCGTAAATCATTATTTACGACTGTATCAACCTCTAAAACATTTCGTCCTCGCAGCCAATCCGGCACCGTATCGTCGTATCGACCATCATCAAGCACCGGCGAATACACCGCCAGGTTATACTTCTGCCCGGACAGATAGTCCTCAATTCCGTGCCCCGGGGCGATGTGAACAAGGCCGGTGCCGTCTTCAGTGGTAACATAATCAGCAAGGATTACCATAAAAGCGTCTTTGTCCGTCGGATTTTTCTCCACAAATGGATGCAGGTAACGTAATCCTTCAAGCTCACTACCCTTGACCGTTTTTTCGCTGACGCTGTATTGTCCCTCTTCTAAACCAGCGGCTTTCACTACCGCCTCCACTCGCTCACTGGCAATCAGAGACACAAACTTCGTCCGTCCTCCGTCGTCCGTCGTCCGTTCGTAACTTACAGCTCTGTATTCCAGATAGGGATGGACCGCTATAGCCAGATTTGCTGCAAGCGTCCACGGCGTCGTCGTCCAAATCATAAAACACACTCGTGGCTCGTCGCCCGTCTCCCGTCGCTCGTCACGGGCATCGAGAAGACCAAGCTCAATCAGCTTTGCGATACTCTCTTTTGCTACAGGAAAATTGACGAAGATGCTCGGAGAAGAAATATCTTTATATTCCAGCTCCGCTTCCGCCAAGGCCGTCTCGCAGCCAATCGACCAGTGGATTGGCTTTAATTGCTTATAGACAAGACCCTTGTCAACTAACTCAGCAAATACTTCCAGAATCCCCGCCTCATACCGCGGCTTAAATGTAAGATAAGGCCTATCGAAATCGCCGAACACCCCTAATTCCTGGAACTGTTTGCTCTGGATTTTGATATATTTGCTGGCGTATTTCATACACTCTCTGCGGATATCGAGCTTGCTCATCTGGTGCACCTTGTCGCCTAATTCCGCCACCACCTTCGATTCAATAGGTAGTCCGTGGCAGTCCCAGCCCGGTATATACGGTGCATCAAAACCCGTCATTGTTTTGTATTTGACGACAATGTCCTTAAGCACTTTATTGATAACGTGCCCCATATGGATATCGCCGTTAGCGTAGGGCGGGCCATCGTGCAGAATATACAGTGGCGCACCCTTACGAGCTTTTCTTATTTGGCCGTAAATATCCTTCTTCGCCCATTCTTTGCGCAACTGCGGCTCATGCTGGGTAAGATTGGCCTTCATCGAAAAGCTCGTGTTCGGCAGGCACAAGGTATCCCGATAGCTCTTTTCTTTCTTATCAGACATCTAACAAATCCTTAAAAATCCCAAAAACCAATCGAGTCGCCGACGCTCTATAGTTACGGCGACGGAGCGCCGACTATCATAAATACCCAAACGACTCTTGTCAAATATCATGCTTGCCACAGATTACACGGATTGCGCGGAGTTTTGCCACTAAGACGCTAAGGCACTAAGAAATTAAGCCACGAATTCACTCGAATATTCACTAATTGTTCATTAGCCACAGAGGACATGGAGAGCACAGATTTAGTGAAAAATCCGAAAACCTAACATCTAAATCCGAAACAATATCGAATTTCTAAATTCAAATGCTCAAAACAGTGAGGTGATGGCCTCATAAGATTATGCGGCTGGCTTACTGGATGCTTCCGCCTTCGCTGATTCAGCCTTCGTAGCCAAAGGTTACTACGGCGAAGTAGGCCGCTACCGCTGTGTCCCGTACCAAGTATTAAATTGTCGTAACTTGGTGCGGGGTAATTTGGTGCGTGGGTCATTACGAAGGTTCTGACCGCCGAATTTATTTTATCCTTATGTAATACCAATCTCGGCCAAACATGGCGAAAAAATGCTGAACAATAACTTACGGACAGAAATAGCATCTGTGTAAGGTTAAGACTGCAGGGTGTGCTGAGCACATCATATTATGATTGGTGGGCAGTGCCCACCCTACAATCTGAGC
>CAZKYA010000190.1:0-4550 GCA_964556725.1 uncultured Pirellulales bacterium | reverse complement strand
CTAATCGTATCGGCAAAGCTAAATTTACCCTAAATGGTGTCGAGTATAAGCTGGCGGCCAACAATGGAGAAAATCACTTGCACGGCGGCATAAAAGGATTCGACAAGGTTATGTGGAAGCTTGAAGACATAACAGCAGAAGGTAATAATAAGGCATACGTTAGGTTGAGCTACCTCAGCAAAGATGGCGAAGAAGGGTATCCTGGCAATTTGACATGCACGGTTACCTATACGCTGACAAAAGATGATGAGTTGAAGGTAAGCTATGAGGCTAAGACGGATAAGGCGACTATCGTCAATCTTACCAATCACGCTTACTGGAACCTGGCGGGCCAGGGAAATGGTGACATCCTTGGCCATGAGGTTGTGCTCTATGCCGATAAGTACACGCCCGTTGATGAAGGCCTGATACCTACCGGCGAAATCAGACCAGTCAAGGATTCTCCTATGGACTTTACCAAGCCGATGACCATTGGTTCTCGAATCGACCAGGTCCCTGGTGGCTATGACCATAATTTCGTGCTTAATAGCGGGGGCGGCTCGCTGGCCTTGGCTGCCAGGGCGTATGAGCCGACCAGCGGACGGGTTATGGAAATCTATACCACCGAGCCGGGAATCCAGTTTTATACAGGCAACTTCCTGGATGGTTCCATAATTGGTAAGTCCGGAAAGGTTTATAAAAAGCACTACGGATTCTGTCTGGAAACGCAGCACTTCCCTGATTCACCAAATAAACCTGGTTTTCCATCTGTTGTTCTCAATCCGGGCCAGAAGTATTCCACCGAGACTGTTCACAAATTCTATACCAGGTAAATTGGGTGACAATTTAAGGTTGTGTTGAAATTACTCAGGCCAGGTAGAGTTTATCCTTGGGCTTGATTTTAGGTATCTGCTTTAGCTTTGCTTTGATATCGCTTTTATCCAGTGCAAAGCTGGAGGCAATTTCAAGCACGCAATCGGGTGAACCGTCGGATTTTCTGGGGATGTTGACACCCGCTGATTCGAGCCAATCAGCAGCACGAGCAACCATCATCTGCCTTGTGGTTTCGACACTGTCAACACCGGTGGCATTTTTGGTCGGTGCGAACTCCTCACTTCGGATGGTCTGCAGTATTATTGACTTCGAAGCCAATGGCAGGGCATCAAAAACGAAGGTCTCCAGTTTTGTACCATTCGGTTGCTCGGGTTCGATAGGATTTCCTTGGTGGTCGATGTATGGTATTTTTTTGACGGCTCTGTGCAGAGGCAGAGGAACACCCTTTGCGTTAAGTTTTTCAACAAAGGTGCGGTTGATAATGTGGATGGCTATACTGCCGAGCTGGAAGACCAGTGAACCGTCAGCGTTTCGTTTCTCGGCCAGCTCGTCGGGCAAATCGCTATATTCGATGACGGTTACCTTGCCATCAACCAGACAGAAACTGCCAACTTTTTCGTAGGAGTCGGTTTTAATAACTGCTTTTGAGGACATCTCAGCCCTATCGAGGGTGTGAAGACCAATAAACAATGGGTCGAAAATATTTACAAGTGGATTATCGACCTGATAATAACTTATAAGCTCTACGCCGCGTCTTTTCATATCTGCCAGAGCGCCGTTTTGATAAAGCGCCTTTAAGCTTCCACCGTGACCGTCAGGTGAGCAGGCAATCCTGTCTTTTTCAGCTAAAAGTATTTTGCCGTCGAAACTAAAGTTGGGCAACGTACCCTGCTGAAATATAAAGACATCACTTTCTCTCAGGCCGTAATAATCATTCGAACGAAAAATTTCTAAGGTCTCAGCGTGGTTCAAACTGCTGGTCATAATGTACCAGGGGCAAACGGCGTGATATTTTTCTGCGACTGCTGTGATAGATTCGGCAAATATTTGAAACAGTGTTTTGTTTTTGATAGGGCTGATGGGAAAATCACCCTTTGGACCGTCGAATCCGAGCCGGGTTCCTTGTCCGCCCGCGACAACCAGCGCTGCAACCTTACTTTCCCCTATCAGTTTTTTGCCTAATTCTATAGCTTGACAGTACTTGCGTTGTTGTTCTGTGTCGGCTGGTTCGGGGCTGTAGGACACAACGGGAGCAAGATAGGCACCAGTTTTGTTAGAAGGGGACTTTTTGACAAAATTGGCTGCCCAATCGTCTATTTTCGCAAAATCTAACTGCTCAATTTGTGTGAGCAGATTCTGCCTTTGGGGTTCGTTTAATAGCTCCCAGAATGCTAAAAGGTGATTCTGATGGTGCTTTTTTAGCAGTTTTTTTATATTTTCAAGATTATTTTTGGTAGCCAAATCTGCGATTCCAAGCTAAAAAATAAGGATATTAAGCAAATAGCAAAAATTTTCAATAGTTTTTAACAAAATTGCCGAAGTTTTATTGACAACAAATACTGTTTTGTGGTAGTATTTATAATAGAGACAGGTAGGTTTGAAAAGTTTTATTATCATAATTTAAAACGTCATCATATTTTGGTCTTAATTTCATATCATAAACCTTCCTGCCAAACAAAATAGTGTTTTTGCAGTTTATATTGTCGGTAAGTCAACAGCAGTGTTAAGCTTGGAAATAATTGAGTGCGTGAACCTGATTGAAAAAACCGGTTTTGTGAGCTTGTTTCGAGCCAACCGTTTTTAGCCGTGAAATAAAAATAAAGTAAGGAGATTCGCAGGAAAAAAGGCATTTAGTGTTTGACGTTTATGGTGCAGTAAGCATTTATCTATCAAAACGTAAACTATGGTAGGCTTAAAAACGGTTGGGCATGTGAATCTCCGTAAGAGTAAAGGAGAAAAAAATGAAGAGAAGAAAAAGAAAAATTGGTTTTACATTGGTTGAGTTGTTGGTCGTAATTGCGATCATAGCGCTGCTGATGGGTATTCTAATGCCTGCTTTGGCAAGAGTGAGAGCGATTGCATTTCGAATGACCTGTGGGACAAACCTGTCCGGTATCGGCAAGGCAATGCTTATCTATGCCAACGATAATGATGATGAGCTTCCGCGGTCAGGATGGGGGTCGGCGACCCTATTGTCCAAGGATCTTTATGACTGGCTTGGTGGTCTTACTAATGGTGCAGAAAATAATCGATATGGTGCTTACGATGATCCGCCGGGCAGGGCATCTTTGGCCTCCAACTTCTATCTGTTGGTCAAGTATGCCGATGTAACGCCTAAATCGTTTGTCTGCAAGAGTGATTCTGGCACCTCAGAGTTTATGCTTACTAAGGTAGAAGACGAGCTTCCTACGGGTATTACTATTACTGAACTTGAACTTATTGATATTTGGGATTTTGGTGAAATATTTCAATCTGGCAGTGAAACTGATCGAGGACCGGACCTGTATTGCAGCTACGCGTATCAACACCCTTTTAGCTTGTATACTCTGACCACATCAAGCGAACCTGGTATGGCAGTGGCGGCTGACCGCAATCCTTGGGTAAGATCTCCTGGCGGTGGCCCCAGACCTCAGGGTGACTGGGATACGTACGGATTGGCTTTTGTAGATCCTGAAGCTGTTGATTTAAATAAGGCAAAAAAGGGGAATGCCGTTATTCACCAGGAAGACGGACAAAATGTATTGTTCATAGATTGTCATGTTAACTTTGAAAAGTTACCTTATTGTGGCGTGGACGAGGATAATATTTATACCCCTTATCAAGATGCCGATGGAGATGGACTACCTGATAAAGAGGTGGATATACGGATAGGCTTGCAACCAAACGACGATGGTGAAACTACACGTTTTCCCGGCGGTAGAAAGGATTCATATCTGTTGGGTAATGAGCAGGGAGTAGTGGCGTCTCGATAAATTGCCTGTTTTTCTCATTCGTTTTGAAGGCGGCCTTTTGCGATTGAGCGCAAGGCCGCTTTTTTTATAAGCTGGTAATTCGTGGTTGATTAACCATTTAACCAATTATCATTTAACCGAACATAAGATTTGTCTTTAGCTGGTATTTATGTTAAATTGTATGTTTTGATTTTCAGGGAGCGCAAAATTGGGTCAAGCACTTATTTATAAAATACTTGCAAAGCATCTGGTCGAAGGCAAAATCGTTGCTGGCCAATCCGTCGGTATTTGTATTGACCAGACACTTACACAGGATGCCACGGGAACGACAGCGTTTTTGCTGTATGAATCGATGGGAGCAGCTAAAGTTAAAACGCAGCTTTCGGTCAGCTATATAGACCATAATATAGCTGGGTTCGGGCCGGAGAATCATAACGACCATTTGTATCTGCAAACCATAGCTGCAAAGTGTGGTGTTTATCATTCGCGGGCAGGCAACGGTATCTGTCATCAGGTTCATCTGGAGCGGTTTGGCAAACCAGGGGCGACGTTATTGGGCAGCGACTCACATACCCCGACTGCTGGCGGAATCGGTATGCTGGCTATCGGAGCCGGTGGATTGGATGTTGCGGTCGCTATGGCAGGCGGGCCATTTTACCTCACCTGCCCTAAGATTTTAGGTGTTAGATTAACAGGCCAATTGAGCGACTGGGTGGCTGCCAAGGATGTAATTCTGAAACTGCTCAGCATCCTTACCACTAAAGGCAATGTCGGCTGGGCGGTCGA
>CAZKYA010000189.1:0-4563 GCA_964556725.1 uncultured Pirellulales bacterium | reverse complement strand
GACGGCTTGGAGGATTAGCATCGCGCACAACGCAGATGTCTCGACTCCGCTCGACATGACAACAGCACCGTAATGTCAAATAGTTCGTAGACGGCTTTGCATTCTCGCCCTTTCCTGCATGGCAGATGTTTCGGATTTTCGATTTCAGTTTGGTAGGGTGTGCTGCGCACACCAATTCCTTTCGTTCGGACATTTCAATAGCAAATTATTGATTTCCTCTTGTTTTTCCGCCAATCCACACTATAATACTCAAAACAGCGGACTTTAACCTTGCTCGACAGCCGCTTATCGTATTGTATTCGGACTGCCTCAAGCGACATCTGAAGGAAGAAATTTGATGACGGGTAAGGAATTCATTAACTCTCTGGCAAACGGGAAATCAGACATCATCCAGATTATTTTAGACATTCTTTCTAAAACAGGTTCTCGGTATTGCCTAATCGGGGGCCTTGCAGTAAATGCTTATGTTGAACCTGTCGTGAGTCTTGATTTGGATATCGTCCCGGTGGATAAGGACATCGGGGCTATTTGCAAAGCGGCCAAAGAACAGGGCTTAAAGGTTGAAGAGTTCGAGCATAGCGTGAACATCACCAGCGATAGCTCCGACCTGCGGATTCAACTTCAGGCCGACCCGCGTTATCAGAGATTTGTTTCGGTTGCGGAGGACAGGAATATGCTGGGTTACAGGATGAAGGTGGCACGCCTTGAAGATGTGTTGCAGGGTAAAGTTTGGGCGTATATGGATAAAACGCGGCGGAGGAGTAAACGGCAAAAGGATTTAGCTGATATTTTTCGCATCGTTGAAAAGTTCCCGCAACTTGAAGCATCACTGCCGCAAAGTCTTCGGGAAGAATTGGATAAATAATAGCTCGTGCTACGTAGCGAAGCGCTACTTCGCAGAGTAACAGAGGCGAACTATCCGCCGATGAGGCCATTTTGGTTCTTTAAGGTTTTGGTAATTCGTATTTGGAATTTGTTTCGGATTTCGGATTTAGTGCTTCGAATTTTACCGTCCTTGACGGTATTTTTCTTGCTTTTTCTGATAATCCCCATATAATACTCAAAACAGCGGGCTTTAAAATTCGCTGGTGTCTTATATGAAACCATATAATACATAGTTAGTCCCAGGAGGTAATCTGAAGGAGAGGCGCATGCTTACACAAGGGAATTCGCAACCACACTTACACAGCCTTCTTCTCATTGGAGAAGGTTTCGTGCCGTCAGAATCCCAGATGACCACAATCCTTGATGGCTGGAAGGAACAATTCCCCCGTTTTCTCATGGGTCGTTGCCACATCACGAGACTGCAGGCCCCGCCCGTGAAAAACGGTGCTGCCAAACTGGCAGCAGCAATCATTGCATCTGGCAATGCCAAATACCTTTCTAATGTGGCAATGGATCTTGAAGAAGGTTGTGGTATTTTTCTAACAACCATAGATTTCCCGGACAGTTCTAGCGTCCATGTTTGGGCAACCTTTAGTTCGCCCAGTCCTCTGGAAGAAAATTCACAGGAGACTGCACTTCGGCAGGTCCTCAAACCCCTACTCAGTCTGACTCGGAAGGATGAGGCATTCGGCCCCAGTGCAGCCTCCGGACCAAACATCCCAAAGAAAACGGTCCAATGGGCACACACAAGGATCGAATCGCTCGGGTGTCCTTCCAACCTAAATCTACGCCAATTATCCCGTCCCCTTTTCGAGGCCCTTCCGGAAACAAGCGACATACCAACCATTTGCGAAGAGGTGAAAATCCAACGCCTCACGGCAACCGCCACAGGGAGACGCAGAAAAGAGGACTACGAAGCGTTGGAGGAGGCCACGAGTCAACTCCCCGAACGCTACCCACATTTCGCATTGGGCTACTTGTGGTACTCTATCGCCTTGGTTGGGCTTGATCGTTCTGCCGAGGCTCTTACGCTGCTTGAACGCGCTTTTGACTTATGCCCAAATGTTAGTCCGCTTTGCCAAGGTCTCGCGATGCTATATGAAGCATTGGGCAAGATCGAGCAACTTGGGTGGTTGATGCAGGATTCTTTTCTTGGGTCTAATTCCTACTACACTTATCTCCGGTTGTCACATGCGGCGACACATTGCGGCATGTCTGATCTCGCGGCCATTCTGAGACGCGAGTCTAATCGCTTATTGCAATCCGACAGGGGTTGGGACCTAGCCCCTGACGAAGATACAATATTGGAGCAGCTTGTAGCAACTTACTTATCCGAGACAACGGAGGCTTTTAAGATATTTCGTGGCAATCTTATAAGTATCGGCCCAGACCTTGTCAGGAATACAGAGGACTGAGAATAGGAACTTAGAACGATAATCGGGCCATTCTGAGGAAAAAGGGCAGACAACAACATCAACGTGACGCCCGAAGCCGGGCGTCCGTTATGCCCAGCGTTAGGGCGGGCACTGGGTGAGAAAATCTGGGGACAGCTTTTTTACTTTCACCTCGTTGTTTCTGTCATCTGTCTTCTGTCCTCAGTCGTCCCTCGTTATCTGTTGTCGCCTCGCAGTTTCTTGCTGACGGCTGCGATATGTTCAGGAGTAGTTCCGCAGCAGCCACCGATGATATTCACGCCGAGCGAGTGTATTTTCTCCGCAGCCGAGGCGAAATCTTCAGGCGATACCTTGTAAACGGTTTTACCATCGACCAGTTCCGGCTTTCCTGCATTCGGCTCGGCAAAAACTGATGTGTCCTGTCCCGAAGCTCTCACAGTCGAAACAAACTTTTCCGCCAGCTCGATATATTCGTTGAGTGTCGCTGAGCCGCAATTAAAGCCCACTGCATCAACATTCAATGAAACAGCTTTTGAAACTGCGGATTTGACGTCGACTCCCATCATAGTTCTAAAATCACCTCTGGCGCTGTCAAAGGCAAATGACGCAAATACAGGCAAATTACCGCAGACTGATTTCACCGCCTCGATTGCAATTTCGGCTTCATCAAGGGCGGTTATCGTTTGGATTATCAAGCCATCGACACCTCCAGCCACAAGTGCCTTTGCCTGCCGGGCGAAGGCATCTTTTACGTCATTCGGTTTCAGATTGCCCAATGGCTGCAGAAAATCCCCGGTCGGTCCGATGTCACCGAGGACATATTTTTCTTTGCCTGCTGCCTTGCGAGCAATTTTAGCGCCTGCGGTATTTATCCTCCCAACTTCTTTGGCAAGGCCGTGCCGGGCCAGAACGAATTTGTTGGCCCCGAATGTGTTGGTAAGGATTGCATCGCTTCCCGCCTGCAGATAGGCCCGATGGATATTAGAAACGATGTCAGGCGACTCGATATTTAGATAATCATTGCACTTGCCCACTCCAATGCCGCTGGCAATCAACTGAGTCCCCATCGCCCCATCTAACAATAGTAGGCCTTGTTTAATTCTCTTCTTTAGATTAATCCGGCTCATAAAAATAAACTCCATCAAAGAAATGGGTGAATGACTTTGATAATAACCATACGCATTATTTACTGCGGCTGTTCAATTATATCGCTATCAATGATTTTGTAAATATGCTCGAAACCTTGCGGCTGTGGACGAATGAAAAGACGCCTGCGCTGCTTATCGGTAAAGTTCGCCGATTTTATAGAGCCAAGATTAATCTCGACCGAATCTCCTTTATTGTCCCTGGCGCAGTTAGTCATCTTTATAACGGTTGGCACAAAAAAACCATTGTTGACCTCTTTATATTTATCCAGTTCCGCTACGACAGCAACTTGCCCGTTGGTGTCGAAGTGCTCGATTCTCTTAATGGGATAATCCCGGCTGTTGAAGATATATATCTTTTTGACTATTATTCCCTGCTCGTTGCATTTTGTAAGCACGTCAAAAGTGACCTCATTTGACAAAGACCAGTTTTGTTCACCGCCAATTTGGGCAATTCCAAGAGCTTCAAGCAGAGTTCTTGGACTAATCATCAGCTTTCCAAGGCAACTTTCGTCAGACCACCTGCCCCACCAGTAACTGCTGATTTCTTTCGGCTTTATTGCCAGCCAGAACTCCTCTTCGTTTGAGCCAAGAACAAGTCCCCGCGGGTCAAAAGCCACATCACCTTGCAGGTAGATTTCAGCAGGAGGAGCAGCCCAGATTTTCACGGGGAAATTTTCCTTGTTCAGCTTTTCCTCAGCATAATACAGTAAGCGACACCGGCCGTTGGCTTTAATTGGTGCTGTGTTTTCTGAGCGTGACCTCAATATAGTTAGTGCCTCGGCTGCGGATTTTTTACCCGGACAGAGTGGTATCGGCTTTTGTATCTGTGGTGCGCAGCCGGCAACAATCAGTATTACCGCCGCAAAACCAAAGAGCAATCGATGGTTGTGTCGATAATGCACTTTCTATAAATCCGTTTGAAGAATCTCGCCTATTTGTGAGGTCAATTGCTCAATTTGCTCATCGTCAAGATTAGGATTTATGACCTCAACGAGTTCCTTCTCGCCTGTTATTCTCAATTGCCAGATTTCTTTGCCATCTTCGATTCTGGATGAATCGTATTTCAGGCGCCTTTTTCGCATCAGAACCAACGCCAGGACAAAGCGAAAGTTTATTTTTTCCTGCTCGGTTTCTTT
>CAZKYA010000188.1:0-4628 GCA_964556725.1 uncultured Pirellulales bacterium | reverse complement strand
TTGAGCTCTTTATCAGTCTTACTTTGCTCGGCCTGAATTGTGTGCAGCTCATCGAGTGTGCTTTTTAATAACTGCCCCTGGGCCTCGGTAGTTTTAGAGAAGTCCATTACAATAGACGTCCAGCTATTTACTTTCTCCTGCGACAGAGCTTTTTGCCTTTCGGCCTCGGTGAGGTCTGCCCGTAATTGCTCAATTCTTTTTTCAAGCGATGCGATTTGATTATTTAGCTCGGTTTTTTCCCGGTCTGTTTTATCAATGTTTTCATTTAATTGCCTCTTGGCACTTTCGCTGTTTTTCACAGCGGCATCTTTTTCATCCCTCAAATCGTCATATTTTTGCCTGTAGTTGACAGCGTTTGCGACGTAAGTAACCACGCTACCGCAGAGAACAAATGAAGCCACCGTCAGCAAAACTACCAAAATCTTTGTAAGCGTGCTCAAAACAACCTCCTTTCACCAAAAATGTGTTCTCTGTTGTTTTTCGCAATACGCCCACTATACCACGAATCATATTTACACACCAACAATTTACGTCGAAATCCTGTGCCGGTCAAGTAATTTTTGTGCCGGATTTTGCAATAAATCGCACAATGGGAACCCTAACAGATAGGCCAAATAAGATGGACGGTGCGGTCAGAAAATGCCAAATCTGATAAGATGGAATTTTCAGGGCTCATTTTTTCATTGTGCATTGAAAAGCGGCCTTTGCAGCGGCAATACGGACGAATTTTGACTCGTCATTCAGAAGCTGCGGCAGATATTTGGTAAGAGATTTTGTGCCAATTTGACCTATCGCCAGTGCTGCCCTCATATTAGCCCGCTGGATGTCTTGTTTTTCCAGGCCGGCGGTGAGATTTTTCTGAAAAACATCGAGAACGACGGGTTCTCCGGTAGTGTCTTTGAGGGCACCGAGCCGCTCAGCCGCAGCCAAACGCACTTCCAGCACGGCATCATTCAGCATAGTAACAAGGGAGTTTCTGGCTTCTGTTGTTCCCAGCCGCCCCATTGCCTCGATGCCCATAACTCTATCGTCGGCATAAGCACTTATCAGCATTGCCCATAGCTTGGGAAATATTTGCTCATCACCGAGCGTTGCTATGGCTCCCGCCGCCTGGAACAGGACCTTGTCATCCGAATCTTTCTGCTTTAGAGCCCAATGCAGGACATTTAGTGCACCTTTGTCTCCGGTTTTACCCAGAAGTAACGCCGCATTAGCTCTGACCGTCTGGTCTCTGCTGGTTATTGCTTTCAGAAGAACTTGAGAGTACTCAGGGTGTCCAAGTTTGACCATCGTATAAGAAGCGGCAACTTTGACGTTCGGGTTTCTGTCTCTCAGCAGCTGATATACCGACTTTTCCGCGATGGAATATTGCAAATCACCTATAGCCAAAGCGGCTGCAAACCTGACCGGCACAAATCCATCGCGTAATAACCGCTCTACTTTAGGCATCAATCTGACCTGTCCGGTGGCTGCAACAACTTCTATGGCATTAACCCTGACCAATGGGTCATTGTCGTCGGCCAAAGCCTCAAGGATAATGCGTGTAGCCTCTTGGCGGAGCCCACCTATATCAACGGCAGGTGAAGCAGCAGGAGCTTGCTTTGCTTGCTTTAGCAGCTCCTCGCATCCGTAGAGGAACAGTATTATGCCGGTGATAAGCAAGGCGTGAAGAATAAAAATAGTTATAGAATTCTCATTTTTGTCATTCGCTTTTTGCATTTTATTTTTTTTGAGCGTGTTTTTCATTTACCTTCCCTGATAAACGAGTTATATACTTTTGGCTTCTAAAGATTTTTTCCGAAAGTGGAACTATTATGAGCAAAACAAGGCAAATTGCACAACAAAAATCCAGGCATTGCCCGTATTTACTAAAAAAGGTTACCCTTTTATCTATCGGCATTTCATCGACAAACCATCCAGCTAAGCCCTGTCGCTGCATAGCTTTAGGGGGGAAATCAGGACTTGCCGCCGTATAGCCGTCGCGTATCCGCCCCATAGAATCAATAAGACAGCTTATGCCGGTATTAACGCTTCGTAAAACAGGCAGCCGATTTTCGACGGCCCTGAAGACACAAATAGCTGCGTGCTGAGGAAGCTCTGTGTCTGGAAGAACTTTTCCGTCCTTGAATCTCACGAACCACCCATCATTACTTATATTTACGAGCCAGTCAATCTGCTTTCGCCCCTGCCGGTCTAATGCAAATCTTCGAGTAATCGCAGGAACGGTATCCTCATAACAAATTATCACGCTGAATCTGTAGAACCGGGTCTCTTTTTTTCTGTCCTGAATCTCTGCTTGCCGAGGTGAAGTAGTTGGCTGGGGCTGGGGAGCAGGAATAGATTCTTCGCTTCGCTCAGAATGACAACGGCTGGTCATTTCAAAGACGGTATATTCGCTGCCTGCATCGAGGGAATAGTCATAATTGTAGGGTGTAAACTTCATCAACAGATTATACAGCAATGGAAGCTTCCTTTTGAAAGGAAGAAACTCACCAAAGGGAACAAGATGAATTTTACTGTAGTATTTATCCGACTGCTGGCCGTCGCTTTTATACAAAAACGCTGAATTATACTTTTTGGCTAAATGAATTGTAGAATCTTCCCTGATTTGGGGCATGCCGCCGTATGCACCCACAAGCACATAAGCTGTGTCTTTAGAATGCTCCCTAAGGGCCTTGTCGAAGATAATGTAAGAGTGTGAAGGGTCCAAAATCGCCAGCACTCTTTCATTTAACACTGCCTGCACCATTGTTTCAGGCCAGACGATAAGCTCTGCACCGGCTTTGGCGGCGGCCTTACTCTTTTGCATCAACTCGTCAAATATACCGTCTGATTCGGCAAATGACCTCTTTACCGACTGCGGGACGTTTGACTGTAATGATGCAACAACAGGGCCTTGTGTAATAAACTGCGGCGACTGGTTTATCCTCCATTGGCCATAAATAACGGCAGCGACTACGGCAGAGGATACTATAGCAATTTTTACGAGATTGCTGATTTTGAAAATGCCCTTCCAACTTCGAGAATCGAGAATCAATTCAGCCAGCAGGCCGTTGACCATCGCTATCAGAAAAGAAAGGCCTGCCGTGCCAAATATGTCGGCTGTCTGGATGAGAGTGATGTTTTGATACTGGCTGTGAGCAAGAAACCGCCAGAAAAAACCTCCTAAAAAAAGACCCTGCAGACGCTCGGCTCCAACGAACAGGACACCTGCTGCCAGAAACAGGGGTATTTTTTTTGACATGCAGTAACGAATGGAAAGTGCCAGTATCGGCCAGAACAAAGCAGTGTACAGGCAGAAAGTAATCCAGCCCACAATAGTAATCGGCGCTACCCAGTAAAGATTGCCAAGCCAATAACAGAGCGAAACTGTATATGCAATAAGCGCTAAAGGTTTATCCGCCAGACGTGCGGCGGATAAAGGTTTTGTGTTCGGCGAGCAAGCAAGTATGAAAGGCACCAGCGAAACCCAAGCCAGAAGTGGAAAAATTCGAAATTCGAAATTCGAAATTCGAAATTCTCCGCCAGAGGCGGAGATAGGCGGCTGAATCACGGTCAGCATCAGAGCACTTGCAAGAAATGCTAAACATAGCAGCAAAACGTTCTTTGAATTCGCATTATTCAATCCGCTAAATCCTCTTATTTTCTGCCACCAAGACACCAAGGCCCGAAGAATTTTTCTGTTTTTTACTTATATCTAATTGGCTTTTCGACCCCTGCCTTCGCAGGGGCAAGCTTGTCCCCGCAGAAGCGGGGATGTCTCCGTGACTAATTTCCTCTAAAGCAACTGCTAATTTTTCACTGCTGTACTTTTTGTGATTGTTCATTCTGACGGTAAATTGATTTGTGAACAATTGCAGGGTGTTTTTGTCAGCAGTAATTTCTTTTACCGGAATTTTTACATCAGATAAGAGACGCTTAATTTCATTTAGCTCGGTTGTATTGAAAAACAAATTTGCAGACTGCTGATTTTTTAATCGGGCTAATCGTTTGTTTGCCTGCTCAACGTATTCTTCAGAGATTTCCACGCCGAGATAATTTCTTCCCAGTTGTTTCGCAACCGCTACGGTGGTTCCCGAGCCGCAGAAAGGGTCGAGCACACAGTCTGCGGGGTTGGAGCTTGCTGCTATAATTCTTTTTAGCAGATTTTCCGGCATCTGGCAGGGGTGCCAGCCGCATCGCTGCCTGAACGTTCCGCAGACGCGAGAATATTCATCCCAGACATCGTCCGACATCTTGCCCGCAGGGTTGGCACGTCGGTCGTTGTAAATTAACTGCCTGTCCGAGGGAACGCGAACGGCGTGGTCGTTAAAGGTAAAGTTATTTTTATCATTGACGAAA
Organism: uncultured Pirellulales bacterium; assembly: GCA_964556725.1. GTDB lineage: Bacteria > Planctomycetota > Phycisphaerae > Sedimentisphaerales > Anaerobacaceae > CAZBWE01. The sequence goes on along the minus strand of CAZKYA010000188.1, from coordinate 287 downwards.
TAAAAAATGTGGGTGTGCGCGCGGGCGAATTTATTTTTCGTCTGCTGGCCGAAAGTATAGTGCCAGATGAGCCAGTTTCGCATAAAAAGGCCCAAGTCATCGGCTATAACTTTCACATTCGCTGCGTATTCGTCTCCAATGGCTATGTAGAACGAGCCGTGCGGCTTTAGGACTTTTTTGCAGACTGCCATCCAGTCTTTTGTCCAGGCGATGTAGTTTTTCTTTTTGACCCTGTCGTAGTATTTGTCGTATTTGTAGCCGATATTAAAAGGCGGGTCGGCAAAGAT
>CAZKYA010000187.1:0-4646 GCA_964556725.1 uncultured Pirellulales bacterium | reverse complement strand
TTTATTAAACTGGCTGGAATCAGAGTAATCCCCATATTAAAGATTTTTTCCTCGACCATTGAAGCAATAACCCTTGCGGTTTGTCGGGATAGACCGTGTTTTGTTATTAGATCCTCAACTATTTTTGATTTGTTCCACCGACACCTGTTGTCCGGCTGCTCAGCCTTGTAGAGCAGCTCGGCATCGGCCAGGTCCTTAATATCCATTGGAACGACCTCGACCCGGGAGCGTTTAAGCTTGCGCTCGAAGTTATACTCGCTTAGCGCAACTGCGGCATCCTCATACATCGTTGCTGTTAGAACCGCCTTTATTATGGAGAATATCTCACCGCTGGTTACACTGCGGTGATTTTGTCTGTGGTAAAGAAAATATGTCACCACATCGGCAAGCTGTTCTGCAATATATATATCCGGCTGGCCAGTCTGTGCCAGTGCGTTATTGATAGTTCCTATGACTTTTGTGTGCAGGTATTCTTCTGTGCTGCCGTCTGCTTTTATGACTTTAAGCTGAACTTTTGTCCCTGCCATTTTTGCCTCCTTGCAAAAATTCAAGGGTTCCCAGACGCCTCCATTTTTTTATTTTCGTTCTGATGCCTTGTGAGCAAATGCCTTCTATTGCTTAGGCGTCGAAAAGTGTCGGCTGCCCGATTGGCTCGACTTCGGCAATAGCGTGACTTACTTCCTCAATCAATTCACCTGCATCTTCAAAATCCCGATAGATACTTGCAAAGCGAATATATGCAACCTTGTCAACCTTGCGAAGCTGTTTCATTACGCTTTCGCCGATGAATGCAGATGAAACCTCCTTGTCAAACTTCTGAAATATACTTTCCTCCACCTTATCGGCTATCTGCTGAATTTGTTCTGCCGATATAGCTCTCTTGTAGCACGCCTTCTGCACACCGGCAATGATTTTGTCTCTGTCATACGGAACTCGAGAGTTGTCCTTTTTCACAACGTAGAGCTTAAAGCTCTCACCCACCTTTTCATAAGTGGTAAATCGTCTTTTGCATATAAGACACTGACGCCGGCGCCTGATTACTCTACCGGCATCGCTTGAACGCGAATCAACGACTCTGTCACTGTCTTCCTTGCAAAAAGGGCATCTCATTTCGTATCTAATACCTCGTATCTCGAATATTTGCATCCGAGATACACTCCTCGCAATTTGTCATCGAATACCACATCTGGCTGTTATAGATATTCTAAGACCAATATATAGTATGTCAAAAAAAACTTACAAAAAACTGTTAAATGATTAGCTTGGCGGTTGTTAAAATTTCTTTTGAATGCTTTTAATTTGAGGATTGATAAGCACTAAAGGAAAAAGTTTAGAGAAACTCACAGGGTGATTATTTTTTGTGGAGCGGTCTGTGGCATCTCCATATTCGGTGGAACCCGCCGAAGCACATCCGCCCATGCTAACTACGGCGGATACCCTTTTCGTATTTCCATCCTCCGTAGCAGTTTCCTGCTACTGCGGAGGACGGGCATTTACGGGCTTTGTTCGTGGTTTTCGGCCGACGCCATAGGCTATGGCTGACGGCGTCTGCGAAGGCGGGTAAAAAAGGCCCCTGCGCCGTTAGCGCAGAGGCCCACTCGGAAAGAAACTTATTAGCCCCCCCTACGGTTTTGCACAACATCTTCGCACTTTTGCGAAGACATTGGTTTTGCTCCTGCATGGTTGCTTATGTTGCTATTAAAGTCTAATATAAAAATCATCAAAAGCCAAATGAAGATGCCAAATTTTTTTGCCGTTAATAATTAAAGCTGTATTTCATCTCTGCCTTGTGCTTAACATCTAACCTCTTGCTCTTGCGTACCAATCCGGGTCTTTGGCCAGTTTTTCTCTGGCCTCCTTTGTCATCATCTCAAAAGCCGGATGTGTGCTTTCCCAGGACCGCACAGCGAACGAACTTCGGCGCATCTTTTCCACTTCGCCGGCGACCTGCTCAAAATAACTGCCGTAGATATGCAGCGAATCGCTTATATCGACATACCTGCCGACTGTTACCGGCTGATTTATTTTTTTTGATATTCTCTCGGCGATTATTCGCTGCAAATCGGTTAGCGCATAGACGTTCATAAACCAGGCCTTGTAAAGGTCCCTGCTTCTCCAGTGCGTATTCATATTAAGCGTAAGCTCACCTGACTCATTTGCTGCTAATCTACACCATATCCTCTGAAGACAGGGCGGGTCATCGGTCTTCGGGTCGGCGGTCGGCATCCAGGTTATCGCCTGTGCCCTTCGGCTGAACTCGGTTTTTGATAGGCAATCGATAATATGCTGAATCTGATTGACTTTTTTGAACGGCCTTGGTGAATCAGTTCGCCGGATATCTTCCACCGGACAATATGAGAATAATCGTTCGTGATATGTATATGTCCACTTACCTGCGGCAGGGTCAATCCAGTGGTCGTGAATGCCGTTGACCACTTCCTGACGATACGCCTCCAGCTCTTCAGGCCCACCCGGAAAATTTTTGTGAATTCTTGGTTCGTTAAAAGGGTCAGTAACAGTAACGATAACGGTTGCATCTTTGCTGGGCGGGTCATTGGGTTTGTCGTACTGGGTTTTAACCTCAAGGCCCTTATCCCAGACCGCCAGCACTGCCTTCTCCCACGCTTCCGGCAGACATTTAGCAGTGATTGATATTACCGGTATATTGCCCGTAGTTACAATGTTAGCCATTTAACGAGATTCCTTGACATTGTAGGGTTGAGTTCCTGGTCTGGGTTGAGCGAATATGCTTACGTCCATTTCCTCATCTGTTACCTTGTACCGTTCTCGGAATCGTGGTGGCATATCCGCAAGCATTCGTTTAGCTTGATAGGCATACCAGCTATCCGGCCATTTTGTGATAATTTGCCGACAGGTATCAACCATAAGCTTGAAGCCCGTCATCGGTAGTCGGCCTATACTACGGCCAGGCACTGCCACGTTCAGGAGTCTTTCGGCCTCTACTTCGTCAATCTCAGAAAGCGGCTTGAAATACAGTTGAGTCGGCTCAGCGGGCTTAGTCCGCTCTACAGGTGGCTGGACAGGTTTAATAGGTGTTTCGTTTTTAGCTGGCTTATTTGGCTCCTGAGCTGGTTCATTTACTGGTTGTGGCTTGGTTAAGAATTTCTCTTTGTCTTTTTCGACCTGGTCGTAAAAGGTCCTGGGTGGTTGTTTAGGTTCTGTCTTGCCTTGACCTGCGAAGTAAGCTATCGCTACGACCGCGACCACTACTATTATCGCAATACCTGCGATTTTCAGCCAGAATGTATTCATAATTACCGCCCATTTGTCCTTTCTAATTGATTATTGTTAATCGATTATTTATAATGAATTTTAGCGTTTGCTACTATTTTAACAATTATAAATAGTCAATAGTAAATAGTCAATCTGGATATGTTCACAGGGCTTATAGAGGCAATTTGTGCGGTTAAAGCGGTTAGCAGAAGTGCAGAGGCAGTGGTATTGACCGTTGATTTAGGCAAACTGGCTGACGGCTGCAAAATCGGCGATAGCATTGCCATAAACGGTGTATGTCTTACCATCGCTAAACTTGAGGGAAGTATTGCGAGTTTTGATGTCGGCAGAGAAACGCTTTCAAAATCGACCCTGGGCAAATTAGCTTTATCGTCGCAGGTCAATGTCGAGCGGGCAATGAAAGCAACCGACCGCTTTGGCGGACACTTTGTCCAGGGCCATATTGATGGTACAGCTACGATTAAACAGATTGACAGACGTGGCGATTTTGCCGATATAAGGTTTTCAGCCGGGCCCGAACTGCTTGACCAGATGGTCGTCAAGGGTTCGGTTGCTGTTGACGGCGTTTCTCTGACGATAGCAAGTATGGATAATAACAGCTTTACCGCTGCCTTAATTCCCGAAACGCTCAAAAAAACCACATTAGGCAAGGCAAAAATTGGCGATACGGTAAATGTAGAAACTGATATAATCGTAAAGACGATAAAAAAACAGCTTGATAATATTTTGCCACGACAACAGAAACTAACAGTAGAGAGACTAAGACAACTGGGCTTTTAGCTTATATCGCGTATAAGTCGTTTGAAAAACGAGCTATATGGACAAAATCAACAACAATTCGATAGGACAGCAGCTGGTAATAGGCGTAACGATGGGTGATGCCGCCGGTATCGGGCCAGAGGTTATCGTAAAAGCTCTGGCAGACCCACAGATACGCCGGTCCGCAAAATTTATCGTCTTTGGTATGAACGAGCAGCTCTGTTACGCCGCCGATAAAGCCGAGATTGAACCCTTCTGGGGTCGGCATCAGCACGAAAAAATCAGCAGAGATTATCCGCATAAGGTTATGGTAGCCGATTATGATGATTACTCGGTGCCGGCGTGGATAAAAGGCCCGAGCAAGGCCGCCGGCGAGGCCTCTATAAGATTCTGCCGCGATGCTATCGACGCTGCCAAGGACGGAATCATTGATGCGGTAGTAACAGCACCGATTAGTAAAACAAGCTGGAAGATGGCTGGTGCAACCTGGCCGGGACACACCGAAATGTTAGCCGAGCGCTGCAAATCCAAGCGAAAGGTGATGATGTTTGTCGCAGGGCCCTTGAAAGTTGCTCTGGCGACAATTCACGAGCCGCTGTTTGAAGTAAGGCACAAGTTTACCATCGGCTGCG
>CAZKYA010000186.1:0-4682 GCA_964556725.1 uncultured Pirellulales bacterium | reverse complement strand
TTTCGGCATTGACCTTGAGATTATATGGCAAATCCTGCACAAAGACCTGCCGGAACTGAAGCGGAAGATTATGCAGATATTGAGCGATGAGGGTGGAAGTTGAGTGTCAGCCTTGGAGGAGAGTTCAATCGTCCGCGTCCACGATGTAACTGATATGGTGGACGTGGTGAAGGTTTGTAGTGCTATTTCATCTTTCCCAGCCGGTGACAGAAATAATAAAGCGATAAGGAGACCGCTTTAGCAGCCCTGCCCCCTATAACATAGCACCTGCCTGAGTTAAATGCTTTCCGGCTGAGGCTCATTTGCATCATCGAGGCAATTTACAAACGCACTTTCCGGCTGTGGCTCGTTTGCATCATCGAGACAATTCACAAATGCACTTTCCGGCTGTGGCTCGTTTGCATCATCGAGGCAATTCACAAATACACTTTCCGGCTGAGGCTCGTTCGCATCATCGAGACAATTCACGAATGCACTTTCCGCCTGTGGCTCATTGGGGTCATCGTTGAGGTAAATAATTCTGTTGCCGGCAAAGATAGCCAAGTTTGCATTTACTCCGGCTGTGGATAAAACCGTCAGTAACAATACAAGCAGTATGTTTAAGATTAGCTTTTTCATTCTTTTTTCCTTTTTAAAGTATCTCAGAGTTTTACTTTATCTACATCTCTAATTCTACAGTTATACTCCTTCTGAATAGGTTTCCTGCAAAGGTTTAATAACGATTGGGCTGGTGATACCGCTTGGCAGCATCTTATCCTCTTCAGGCGTAATGCTGATGACACCGATATCACCCAACTCCGTCGTTTCGGAACCGCCATCACCAAGCGTTGCGCCGATATTTGTTACATATCCCGAACTCCACTGTGTCGTATCACACATCGAAATAATTGTCCCATAGATTTGGGCATTACCGCGGACGTCAACAATCCCGCCGACAATTGCGCCGGTAAGCACATTATTGTCGCTCTGCACGGGGTTTGTATTGCCGAGGTTCACGTTAAAATGAGGCGCAAGGATAGTGGCCTCCTGTATGGCAGAGGTGTTGTTAAAGGCGGCTTCACCTGTAAAGTACAGGCAGTTATTCTGCCATTTTAACTGGTTCGGCACATTAGTAATGATAGTGCCATTGAAGGTGCAATTTTCAAATCGCACATTATTGTAATAAGTAGAGGTACTGGTTGCGCAGTCGATATACAAGATATCTTCAAATCTGCAGTTTTTGAACAGGGCGTTGCGATTGGAAGGAAGCAACTTGTTGGTAAATGTCTGGTTCTCATAGACATAACGGGTCAGTTGTCTGCTGCCGGAGCTTGAAGGTTTGGTATAATCTCCCGCCAAATGAGGAAAATATTCCGTTCTCTTGACGGTCGTTGTCGGTATTGACGTTGTCATACTTCGATATTGAGAGGTGTCATAATCAGTGATACTCATCCCCGGCATATTTTCAAATGGTTGATCATAGTCGATTCCTTCGTGATAAGCCTGGACTTCGTCACCAGGACTATAATATCGGTCTTCATAATTAGTGCCTAACGGGTCGCCATTTGCATCGATGGGATAACCATCTTCGTTAAGAGTTTCCAGTTGGTAACTCTGTTCTTCAATCTGCTCCAGCATCAAGACGGTATTAATTGTTCCCAATACGGTTGAGTCACCGGTCATATTATAGGGTGATACCTCAGGACGGTCCCAGGAACTGAAGATATCTCCGTGTATTGTAGTATCGCCGGTGAGCCACATTCTGCCTCTGCTGGCAATGGCGTAATTCAAGACTTTGTTGTCTTTCGTAATAGTCATACCTACGCTGACTTGCCGGGTAACTTGACCATCAGTTCCTATTCCCTCGAGCTTGATGGAATGTGTTCCTTCTCGATAAAACCTTACCTGAAAAGAAGCGTTTGCCGCTCCGAAGTGCACCGCAGGTGTTATAATCTGATTTGCCGTCATGGTTGCCCCTCCAGCAACCCACGGCTGGGCCTGCACCTGAGCACACAATAAACTCCAGACCTGGTCGGCCTGGGCGGTAGTTACTACATTGATGGCTGTGCTTGGCAGAGGAGTGTTGGCTACAATAAATCTTCCACAATCCAAGCCGGATTCGGCGGCCGAGAGGGCAGAATTGACCTTATGCTGATTGCCGGCTATCTGTAAATTGACGCCGGATAATGATATCATTGAGACCGCCAGGGCGGAAAATATCAGCACAAATATCATAGATATGATAAGGGCAGCGCCCCGGCATTTGAGGCAGATTAATTTATTTACGGGTTTCACTTTCCCCCCACCGGAAAAACACCCCATAAAAAACAGATTATGCTACTTCAATATGTCAATTAAAGTATAAGAAACATTTGGCATAAAAGCAAAATAGCCGACCAAAGGACACCCAAACATCACATTCGGCACTAAATGCCCGATAAAAAGGAGATTTTTCACATTGAAATGCCACTAAAGGTATTTTGCTGCTCTGCGAAATATGAGCTGCGAGCAAAGGGTGATGAGATAACCCAGGAAAATCCCAGCTCAACCGCTCTTTGCTTCCACCAGTCGAATCTGGCAGGTGGGATGTATTTGACAACATCGAGTGAATTCTTCGACGGCTTTAGATACTGGCCGATTGTTATCCTGTCACAGCCGACATTGCGTAAATCTCTTAAGACCTGCTCAACTTCAGCAACGGTCTCTCCTAATCCGAGCATAATTGAGGACTTAGTGTGGATATTATCATATGCTTCCTTGGTCATTTTGAGCAGGTTCAGAGAACGTTTATAATTTCCGCCGGCCCTGGCAACCGGATATAGAGACTGCACCGTTTCAACATTGTGAGCGAATACAAAAGGCAAGGCATCACCGAGAATTCCTATGGCCTTGCTCTGGCAGTTACGAAGGTCCGGAGTCAGTATTTCAAACTTCACATCGGGGCAGCTTTGCCTTACCGCGTTAATGCAGTCACGAAAATGACTGGCACCACCATCCGGCAAATCATCGCGGTTTACACTGGTGATTACAAGGTATTTCAAACTCATTTGTCTTGCCATCTCAGCCACACGTGCCGGCTCGGTTGGGTCCGGCAGGGCGGGCTTGCCGACAGCAACTGAACAAAACCTGCAATTTCGTGTGCAGATATTGCCCAGGATTAACACTGTTGCGGTGCCTCTTGACCAGCATTGTCCTCGATTGGGACAGTTTGCATTATTGCATATAGTCTCCAGGCCCAGAGAGCTTAATACTTGCTCAGTATGATGGAAGGTTTCGCTGGTTGGTAAGGGCCTGTGAAGCCATGGAGGTAACTTGCCTCTTGAACTGCGTCTGACAATCGGCGGAAAAATCTGCTCATCAGAAAAATGCTTTATAAGTAACCCCTTTAGATTTTCCTTTGCTTGATTCATTGGATGTTGTTTGCCGGTTTCTTTCAGGACTGAGGTCATTTCTATATTATCAAGGCCGCAGGGAACTATGAAATCAAAGATGCTAAGGTCATTTTGAATGTTTACCGCCATACCGTGATAAGTTACAAATTTCGATACGCGAACGCCAACAGAAGCAATTTTTTTATTGCCGACCCATAGACCCGGGAAACCTTTTCGCCTTGTGGCATTGACACCTAATTGGGCCAGTAATTCTATGCCTATCGCTTCGAGTTTCCTGATGTATTCACTGATACCAAGGCCAAGCTGCTGCAAATGCAAAATCGGATAAAAGACTAACTGGCCCGGATTGTGAGCGGTTGTGCCACCGCCTCTGCGGCTCTCAACCACCTCGATATTCCGTTTTGCTAATTCCTCTCGACTTGCCTGCAACTTGTTCGCGCTCTGCCGGGCACCGAGAGTAATGACAGGATGGTGCTCAACAATTAATACCGTATCAGGTATTTCACCTCGGCGTCTTTTTTCCTGTAACTGGTGCTGAAGCTGCAGAACCTGCCTGTAATCGCTAAGGCCGCAATCAATAATACTCAAGGGATTTTCTACTTTCGACTTCCGATTTTCGATTTTATCCACAACAAGTTCCATAAATCTTATTTTAACTATAGCCTGCAGAAAATGCACGGAGTTTTTTAGACACGGATAAACACAGGATTTACACGGTTTGATTCAAAATTTCGTTTGTGGTTTTGATGAACAAATAAAAAGGGCTGGTTTGGCCAGCCCTTGATTTTCGAATTAAATTCTATATCAGCTTATCCTTTCCGTTTCTTTCTCAAAGCCAGAGCACCCAACCCAAGCAGCAAAAGCGTGGCCGGTTCAGGAACTGGCTGGACTCCGCTGACTTCAACAACCAAGTCCTGGTAATCGAAATCACTCGATTCCTCTGGTAGGTCTTCCCACCCAATCACATAACTGCCGGCACTGGGACCATCTGTGATAGCATAAGTCTGCATATGGTCCATACCATCACTATTATCACTTACCTGCGAACTCCAGAGAGGGAAATCAGAAGGTTGGTCTGCAAACCGGAAGATAGTACTGGTCTGCGCTACTGAGAACGCTGCTGACGGGTTACCACCTAAATAGCCGTCATCGGTAACGTTGAATAGAGATTGAAAAGTGCCTCCAATAATGTCGGGTAAAAACCCAAAATCCTGGTCAGCCCCGGCAAATTTAGCCTGAGCTGAAGCCAGGCCGTTTATATTTCTCCATAGCTCATCAGGCGCGTTGTACGGCTCCCAGTTACCGATACCA
>CAZKYA010000185.1:0-4722 GCA_964556725.1 uncultured Pirellulales bacterium | reverse complement strand
TATCCTGGCGGGGGTGCCCAGCTAAAATATACAATGGCGTATTATCATTTACCTTCGGGGTAGCGAGTTGAAAGCCAGGAGGCGGTGAAAAGACAGGGCAGAGAAAATTGGGGTGTTGGACCAGACATTGAGGTTAAATTGAGAAGCGATGAGCTGAAAAAAATGATTGATGTGCAGCGGGATAATGACGTGCTGGTCAGAGCCGACCACGATAACACAAACCATCGTGTGAAAAAGTATACCGCCGAAGAAACACTGGCGGCTGACCCGCAGTTGGCAATTGGCGTTTTGGTTATTAAAAGCAAATTGATTCAGGAGAATGTGAAAAGCATAGCTCGGGAGACCGCGCTGCAAGCAGCAAGGGATGATTGACGAGTGGCGAGAGACGAGAGGCAAACTCAGGACCGGTTTGAACGACAAAGACAAGAGAAGCTGTCGTCCATTAAGAAATTAGGTATCGACCCTTACGGGGCGAGATTCGATGGTGCTGAGCCGGCTGCGGTTATTAAGAGCAGATTCAAAGATGACGACTCCACCGAAGGTGGACAGCGGGCCAAATGCGCCGGCAGAATTGTGCTGTTGAGGGATATCGGCAAGCTCATTTTTCTTACTTTGCGAGACCGCAGCGGAACCATCCAGATTGGTTTGAGCAAAAAGCTGCTCGGCCAGGAAGCGTCAGGATGGCCGCTTGCCAGGTTGCTCGAGCTTGGTGATATAATCGGTGTCGCCGGTCAATTAGGTAAGACTAAAACCGGTGAGATTACTATATGGGCTGATGAGCTTACACTTCTGAGCAAATGTCTGTGTCAGCCGCCGGAGAAATTTCACGGCCTTGCGGATATTGACCTCCGCTATCGGCACAGGTTCGTAGATTTATGGGCTAATCCTGAGGTAATGGAGCGCTTTAAGCAGCGCAGCGCCATCATCGCGACTATTCGCCAGCTTCTCGAATCGAAGGGCTTTTTGGAAGTTGAGACGCCGATGATGCAGACGATAGCCGGCGGAGCTGCGGCAAAGCCGTTTACGACGCATCATAATACGCTCGATTTGGATTTGTTTTTACGGATTTCCCCGGAGCTGTTTCTAAAGAGATTACTCGTCGGTGGAATGGAAAAGGTCTTTGAGATAAACCGCAATTTCCGCAACGAAGGCCTAAGCAGACAGCATAATCCGGAATTCACAATGCTCGAAGTATACCAGGCCTATGCCGATTACAATGTGATGATGGATTTGACTGAGGAGATTATCTCCAGGTGTGTTGAAAAACACACTCTACCGTATGGTGCAGTGCAGGTTCAGTTCGCAGATGTGACTGTCGATTATACTCAGCCCTGGCGACGGGTAAGTTATGCGGAGTTGCTAAAAAAACATAGTGGTTGTGATATTGATGATATAAAAGCTATAAGGGCAAAGGCAAGGCAGTTAAACATAGACGAAGCGGATATGGATGATGCAGTGGTTATCAATGAGGTGTTTGAGGCGACTGTTGAGGACAATCTCGTCGCTCCGACGTTTGTGATTGATTACCCGGCAGCGCTATGTCCCTTAGCAAGGCGCAAAAAAGATAATCCTAAATTCGCCGAGAGGTTTGAGCTGTTTATCGCCAAAATGGAACTGGCCAATGCTTATACTGAGCTAAATGACCCGGCTGAGCAATATGATAATTTCCTTACTCAGCTTCGTGGGCAGGAAGAGTCGCTGACAAAAATGGACACCGATTTCATAACGGCTTTGAAATATGGTATGCCCCCGGCAGGAGGGCTGGGTATCGGTATTGACCGGCTGGTAATGGTCTTGACCGGGGCTACGAGCATTCGGGACGTGGTGCTGTTTCCGCTTCTAAAACCTATTTAGCCGCGAATACACAAAGAAAATAAAAGTGAGCTAAAGTGACTAAAGTGAACTAAAGTTATAAGAATGTTGATACTCCTAAACTTTAAGTACTTTACACTTTAGACACTTCAAACTTTCACTGCCTTTGTGGCAAAAAGGGAGATTGGGCTTGCGATGCTGAAATTATTTTTGTGGCTGCGATATTTACGTAAGAAAAAGATTGTATATCTGAGTATTGCCGCAGTTGCTTTGTCTGTGTCGTTGTTGATAGTTGTTGCAAGTCTATTCACCGGTTTTATCAAAGCATTTGAGCAAATCGCTGTTGAGACAATAGGTGATGTTGTTCTTACAGCGCCGATTAAATTTCCAAAGTACCCGCTGTTCATTAAGCGCCTGGAGCAAATCAGTGCAGTAAAAGCAGCGACGGCGATACTATCAGTTGATGGTCTGTTGCATTTAGGCCAAGGCAACGTCCGTGCTGTTAGCATCTGGGGGATTGAACCCGGACGGCGGGCGAAAGTTACAGGATATAAGAGGTTCTTGCTCAGGCAAAAAGACTCACCGGATGAACCAGCCTTTGAATTTCCCAATTCAACCGACAAAGTCGGAGGATTTGTGGGAATCGCCGTTGTAGCGGAGCCGGATGAAAAAACCGATGAGTATGATGACAACGCAGTTAAAGCCATTTTGGGCCACCAGGTTGTTCTTACAACAGGAGCCCCCGCTCCTGTCTTTCGACAGGAAGAAGCGGGGGGGCAAGCAAAGGTTAAGAGAAGGACCGTTAAATTTACAATTGCAGATGTTTTCCAGACCGGAGTCTATGAGCTCGACAAAAGATATGTATATCTGCCGATAGAAGAGTTACAAAAGGTTTTGTATCCAGATGAACAAGCGCAGCTTGCTGACCAGATTCAAATTAAACTCGCTGATGATATACAAATAGATGATGCGCTTGCGCAGATTCGGGGCGTGTGGCAGGTTTTCGCTGATGAGCAGCTTGGATGGGCTCCGCATCTTATAAAATATACCGATATCGAAACAGCCAAAAAGATGCAGAGCCGGTATATTGCTGAACTGCTAAAGCAGATGGGCATTTTGTTATTGATATTTGGCGTTGTAAGTTTTAGCGTGATTATGTTGGTATTCTGTATATTCTATATGATTGTAATAACACGGCGAAAAGACATCGCAATAATAAAAAGCTGTGGAGCGGCCAGCAGTTCAGTGACTTTTATTTTCGTTGAATTTGGCGCTTTTGTCGGCCTGGTTGGCTCAGGAATTGGAGTTGTCTTGGGATTTATCTTTACAAAGAATGTAAATACAATTGAGCATTGGATAGCAACAACATCTGGGTTGAAACTGTGGAAAAGCAGTGTGTATATGTTTAGCAGGATACCCAATGAAGTTAATTGGATTTGGGCTTTGATTATTGTGTTATTCGCAATTGCAGCTGCAGCTATTGGAGCATTAATACCGGCGGTGGTCGCAGCAAGGACAAGACCGGTCGAGATTCTAAGATATGAGTAGCCGCGCAAAAGATAAATACGAAGCACGAAACAATATCGAAGCTCGAATGTCTGAATGAACAAAACGTTTAGGATTTTGGATTTATATCATTTGGGTTTGTTTCGAATTTCGAGATTCGATATTCGGATTTTTTTCTTGAGCTATGTATAAGATTATCCTTGCAATCAGGTATTTGATAAAACGCCGGATAACATATTTTGCGGTGGCAGCTGTTGCACTTTGTGTCTTTATCGTTGTTGTAGTGATGACGGTCCTGACAGGGCTGGTGTCCGATTTTAAGCAGAAAAATCACAGTTTTGTAGGAGACTGTGTTGTCAACACCGAATCACTCATAGGCTTTACATACTACGAAGATTTTATTAAGAATCTGGAGAAAGCTGATTTTGTTGAGGCCATCTCACCTGTGATAAAAAGTTATGCATTGATAAGTCGCAAAAACTCCGAGGAGAACCATGGCGTGGAGATTATGGGTCTGGACCCGGTCAAACACAGCCGGGCTACCAGCTTTAGTCGAACACTGCATTACCATAAAGACGATGTATCGAATGTATTTGAGTCAGACAATGACCCGAATTGTTCCGGTTGCGTGTTAGGGATTGACCTTGCGTTACAGCGGGACGAGCAAGGCAGATACACTTATGGTTTTAGTCCTGCAGATGCAAATATAGCTCTTGTGATAACTTGTTTTCCATTGACTGCAAAAGGTGCTCTGGCTAAAGCGGGGACAGACTTGGTTAACACACAAATTTTCTACTATAGCGACACTTCACAGAGTGGATTAGCCCGGGTGGATAGTTCGGTGATTTATTTGCCGTTTGAACAGGCACAGCTACTTTGTGGTATGGCTGGTCCTGTCAAAAGAGCCAACGCTATACATATAAAGTTCAAGCCGAATGTTAAACTGCAGGCCGGATGTGAAAGGGCAGCTTCGCTATGGCAAAAGTTTAAGCAAGAAAAGGCCAGGGAGAAACAGGCAGATTTGCTGGATACAGTGACGGTGCAAAGTTGGAAAAGCTATAGACGTGCATCCATTGCACCAATGGAAAAAGAGCAGACAATGATGACTGTGTTGTTTGGTCTTGTGGGGATAACTACTGTCTTTGTTGTCCTTGTGGTTTTTTATATGATTATCAGCCATAAGAGTAAAGACATAGGTATGTTGAAAAGCATAGGCGTTTCGAATATCAATATCATCCAGTTGTTTTTGGGCTTCGCTTTTTTAATAGGGCTTTTGGGTTCTGCTATAGGTGCGTTGGGCGGATGGCGGTTTCTGGTGCATATAAACCAGATAGAAGACTGGCTTTTCAAGCGGTTTGGATTTCAGTTGTGGGACAGGTCAATTTATGTTATAGGTGACATTCC
>CAZKYA010000184.1:0-4727 GCA_964556725.1 uncultured Pirellulales bacterium | reverse complement strand
ATCGACCCGCAGAAGGTGCTTTTCAATTTTGAATCGCTTGGCTTTACCTACGAAAACCTTAAGCTTTTCAGGCAGGTAATACAATCTCCGAACGGCATAGTTCTGGTGACAGGCCCAACCGGTTCGGGGAAAAATACCACGCTTTACGCTGCTCTGGCTGAATTAAACAGCGATGAGGTTAACATCTGCACCGTCGAGGACCCTGTAGAATGCAATATGGCGCGCATAAATCAGTTCCAAGTTAGTGAAGGTTCTGGTTTTCGGTTTTCGACGGCCCTGCGGAGTCTGTTACGTCAGGACCCCGATATAATTATGGTTGGAGAGATTCGCGACGCAGATACTGCTAATATTGCGGTTCAGGCGGCTTTGACAGGCCATTTGGTTCTGTCAACCTTACATACCAATGATGCACCCGGAGCGGTAACACGTCTTCTGGATTTGGGTGTCGCACCATATCTTGTCAGTGCTTCATTGATTGCAGTCTTGGCACAGCGATTAGTGCGAAAGATTTGTCCTAATTGTAAGACAGAATATGAGCCGCCTGCCAGTTTAAGGAAGATTGTCGAAAAGTTAAGCGGAAAAGTCGAGACTTTTTATCGTGGCGTAGGTTGTAAAAAGTGCCGGAACACCGGATATGTCGGTCGAATCGCAATTCACGAGCTTTTTGTGCCGAACGAAGAAATTATGGAAATGATTGCTGAGGGGGTGAGTTTAAAAAAGTTGCGACAGAAGGCACTTCAAAACGGAATGGTTCCTTTACAGGCCGACGGTATTGAAAAGGTTAAGGCCGGTATTGTTTCTATCGAGGAAGTCCTCAGAACTACCCAGGCAGAGGCGTAATGTGTTTCGCTATATGTAAGCGATATACTACATACGATATACGAATATATGACTCCAACAGCAACAAAAACTGCAGAAACGAGCGATTTTACAAAGGAATTTACCGCTGAGAGCGCAGAGAAGTTGAGACTAAGCTCTGCAATCTCTGTGAACCCGGCGGTGAAAGTAAAACAATCGGAGCTGATACTTTTCACGACGCAGTTATCGGTGATGCTCGATAGCGGTGTGGTGCTTAGCGATGCCCTTGATGCTGTCGCAGAACAGGCCCAGGAGGGTAAGTTTAAGGCCGTAGTAATGGATTTGGCTGGAATGGTCAAGAGCGGCGAGAGTTTTTCAAAGACCCTGCGTGCATACCCCAGGGTTTTCAATCCGATGTTTATCAGTATGGTCAAGGCCTCGGAAGCATCCGGAAAAATGGTTGAGATGCTCGAAGTGCTCAGCGGCTATCTGAACTTTGAATCTGAAACCCGCAAGCGCATCAAAGGAGCGCTGACCTATCCGTTTATTATGGCTCTTATGGCTGTGGCGGCGATGGGAACACTGATGTTCTTCGTTCTGCCGCGGTTTATGAAGATTTATGAAGCCAAGGGAGCTGCGCTTCCAAAAATCACTCAAATACTGGTTGGTTTCAGCAAGATGATAGGGAATTTCCAGATAATGACCACCATCCTGACGGTGGTAATAATAGCGTCGGTGGCATTATATTACTGGGCAAAGACAGTATCCGGCAGGCGGGTGATAGACTTTATAAAGATTCGCACCCCTGTGTTGGGAACTATGTTTATTGATTTGGTGGTGGTGCGCAGTATGCGCATTATGGCCACGATGGTCAATACCGGCGTTAGTCTTTTGGACTCGATAGAGGTGATGCACGGCTCGTGCGAAAATTATTATTTTCAGCGGCTGTGGTCTGAAGCCGACAAAAAAATTCGTGATGGCTACCAGTTGTCAGAGTCTATTTTAATTTCATCCGGTTCTGGTTTGATTGCCCCCGGCATTATCCAGATGCTCCGTGCAGGCGAAAAGAGCGGCAAGCTCGGCGAGGTCTGTGATAAGATTTCCGTCTTTTACGAAAAGAAGCTCGAAGCGTCGATTAAAACCGTTATGTCCCTGATTGAGCCGTTAATGATAACCATTCTCGGTAGCATAATCGGAACCATCGTCATCGCTTTGTTACTTCCAGTGTTCCGCATTTCGAGTGTAATTGCTCATTGATGCAGTAGTACCAAAAATACTTACTCATCTATCTGAGTTTAATTCTGTGTTTGTCTGTTTCTCCAATTCTTCTTTTGGCCGATGCTTCCATCTCCTATGGAGCCACCAGTATTGGCTCGGGTCTTCCCGCACGAAATCCTCAATTGCCTTTGTATATTCTGCAGTAACCCACTGAAGCGGGTCATCCTTATCAGCCCATTCGTCAGGAAAAATAATTCGTGAAACGCAGATTTCAAAGAAGAAACGATTATCAACCCTCCTGCTATAACCGACACCTATCGGAATATTATTGGTGATGGCAAGCAGGCCTATGCTCTTATAGGTGCTGGCCTTTCGGCCGAAGAAATCAACAAAGAGCCCTTTTCTGCCTGCGTCCTGGTCGGCGATAAAGCACAATGTTGCTCCTTCTGTGGTAATTTTTCTCATAAGTTCTGCTGCACCTTTTTTGTCGATTATTTTTTGCCCGCCTCGCTGGCGAACCTCGTATAGGTACTTGCTGATAAACTTGTTATCGAATGGCCTGGCGATGCTGTACACATTAAAACCAAACAGCCCCATCATATAACCCACAATTTCAAAGTTGCTGTAGTGGGCCCCTACCATAATCATACCCTTGCCCTCTTTCATCAGCCATTTAGCTCTTTCAGCGGTCTTGAATCGTGAGTAATCCCGCCAGTTTTTCTTTTTGACTAATCGAGGAGTGAACAGCACATCAATCGCTAACATTACGATATGCTCGAAACTTCGCCGACCGGTTTTCCAAATCCATTGTTCACTTTTTTCAGGGAAGCTTGCGCGAAGATTGTCCAGAGCCCGCTTTCGGCCGCGATGATAGTATTTCCACAGCATTTGTCCGAGAAAGCATGCGGTCTTTAGATTGGTTTCAACATCGAAAAGGTAAAGAAAAACCACAAGAGTCCGCAGCGCAAAATAGCGAAGGAAATCCTTGATGGGATTGTGTTTTTTCTTTTTTTTCTTACGTGGCACCGAATCAGCCATAGAACGTGATTTTAGACTCAAAACCTAAGCTGTCAAGTATTAGAAAGTTGGATAGAGGTCCTTGAATTAGCTCGAGGCCAGAGCTATGTACTGCCTGTAGGGATGAGAGACTTTATATCGTATCCTGTATATCGTATGTTTGTGTCCTGTAAAGTAGAGATTGCGAGAGTAGTTATCATAGGCAGCTCGAAGGGATTCTTATTGCAAATAGATGGATAGTCGGGATAATGTTGGCGTGGTTTATTGTTCATAGTTCGTTGTTTCTACCTGTGGCGGATTTGTGGTTGTTATTAAGAGTTTGCGTTGAGTTAAAATTTTGAAAAAGTAAGGGAGCAAAAATGACTGCAAAAAGAATTAGTTTTGCCTGGCAGGATAAAGTCGTTAACTACACACAGGTTGGGGGCATTGAGACTTCGATTCTTGATGACGGGCAGGGTAAAGGGACACGAATTGCATGGGTGAACACAGGAACAGGTCTTCGATATAAGGTAGTTATTGACAGGGGACTGGATATTGTCGATGCGTTCTATAATCAGCACAGTCTTGCATGGCTCAGTCACGGAGGTGTCACCGCAGCCCGGCCGGATGCCAACCGAGGGCTGGAATGGCTGTATTCTTTCGCCGGCGGTTTGTTGACGACATGCGGCTTAACCCACGTTGGCGGACCTGAAACCGACGAATTCGGTGAGCGTGGTTTACACGGGCGAATCAGCAATATCCCAGGCAGGGTAGAATCAATTGTGCAACCCGACATGGCGCCAGGAAAACTTCAGATGAGTATAACGGCAGTGATGAAAGAGTCTTGTGTATTCGGGCCTAATCTGGAGTTGAGACGGACCATATCGAGCACTATCGGCGAGCTGACTATTAGAATTCACGATGTTGTAACCAATCTCGGCAATATCGCAGCGCCACATATGATATTATACCATTGTAACTTCGGCTGGCCGTTGGTTGATGAAGGGACGGATATTGTATGGAAAGGAAAATGTGTTTCTCGTGGTATGAATATGGATGACGCCATATTCAATAGGAAACACAATTTCCGTAAATGCCAGAGGCCGCTCGAAAGTCATAGAGGCGGAGGTGAGGCTTGCGGCTTTATTGATGTGGTAGCCAGCAAAGGTGGGATATGCACTGTTGGTCTTTACAATCAAGGACTTAATCTTGCCCTTATTATGAAATATAAGAAAAAGCAATTGCCATGCCTTGCCAACTGGCAGCACTGGGGCTTTGGCGAGTATGTTACGGCACTGGAACCGGGAACCAACCCACCAATTGGCCAAAGCCGGGCGAGAAAGCAGAAGAAACTAATTCATATTGCTCCGGGGGAAAGTAGAACTTATGACCTTACAATGACAGTTTTAACTGACCAAAGGCAAATCAATCGTTTTCTAAAAGCCGCATTTTAATAGTAATTATGGTATAAATTCTGGATTTGGGACTAACAACCGTGAGCTGCGAGCGCTAACAGCAATGAATGAAACCGGATTGTTCATTTCACAAGAATTGCCAGCAAAATAGGATTGACAACAGAGTTTGTGTTGTTATAATATTACCGGTTATCTTACCGACGGAGTCATAATGTATTTTGAGCAGAACAATAAGCCGTCAGAGCCAACGGAAGCAGAACCGTCGGAGTCAGTGTCAGATTTGGTTCAAAGTGGACCCAC
>CAZKYA010000183.1:0-4788 GCA_964556725.1 uncultured Pirellulales bacterium | reverse complement strand
TATTATTCTGTGCCTTTTTTGTCTATCTTTGGAACTGCTGTTCCTTAGCGTGCGGGTCACCGCAGCCCCGTTTGGGGGGCATCCCCCAATTGTCGATATTATACCAAACTTTTTTTGTATTTTCAATAAAAATTTTGATAGCAGTTAGCCACGAATTCATTCGACTCCCTCGACCCTGTTCGGGACGAGTGCGCTCAGGACAGGTTCACACGAGCAGACACAAATTTTTCGGATGCGGATCAGTTATAATTGGCGACCAGCTCAACTCTACGGGCGCGGGTTGTGGCTTGCACTCAGACGCGGATCAGTTATAATTGATATTTTCGGCGGCATCCATATCGACAAGTTGTGGCTTGCACTCAGACGCGGATCAGTTATAATACCCTTCGTTCGCTCAAACCCTTCGTCCGGTTGTGGCTTGCACTCAGACGCGGATCAGTTATAATCAAAATGCTCAGGGTAAAATATATCGGAATGTTGTGGCTTGCACTCAGACGCGGATCAGTTATAATATAAATGTTATCGTTTCACCGTCCGTAGAGTTGTGGCTTGCACTCAGACGCGGATCAGTTATAATAGGTGGGCCGCAAACCCTTCGCTGTTAAGGGTTTGCGGCTCGAATTTCTAAAATAATTCGAGCTGTCTTGGCTGAACGGCAGGCGGTTTCCGCAATTTTCCCCAGAAGGTCTCCATCCGCCCGAATTGCTTATCAGTGATACCAACAATCCGGACTTCCCCGTCAGGAGGCAAGAAATCTTTGACCCTTTTATAATGCACATCTGCATTTTCCTCGCTCGCACAGTGCCGAACATACACCGAGTATTGTAGCATACTGAAGCCATCTTTCAATAAGTTTTTGCGAAAATCCGTATAGTCCTTCCTTGCCTTTTTTGTGTCCGTAGGCAAATCAAACATCGCAAAAATCCACATCGCTCTATACCCGCTGATTAGCATACCTATACAGTGTAAATCCGTGTTAATCCGTGTCTAAAAATTTGGCAGTTCTATCTCTTTTTGCTCACCCGCAAAACATCTTTGTAGCGACGCCATCACCCGATGCAACCCGACCATTAAAGGTCCCTCGAAACCCGTAATTGTCACTGGCTCATATAATACTTCTAAAAGCCGGGCCTTGATTGGCTGACTTAATTCATCCGGCACACCATCGCTGCGACATATATCTCTCACCTTCGCCTCCACAAATCCCCGAAATGGTTCTAACATATCATCTGCAAGACAAAACGCATTGTAGCGGTTGCGATGATGTATCCCTAAACAGGGTAGCAGCCCCGCCGAACAAAGCGCCCGCGCAACAGCCGCCCGCATCACCATATAGCCGTAGTTGAGCATATTATTTGGCGGCCTGCCCTCAATGTCCCTGTGAAAATCAGAAATAATCTCCTGCACATACGCAGGCCAGAATTTCTTGCTTGCCTGCGCTTCTATATTCTCAGGGTCACCGCTCCGTACCCTCTCCCGCATCGCCATTAGAACCGGATAAACTTCGCTATCGCCCCCGACTAATTTCGCCTGATGCTTTATCTTTGCCCGGACAATCTGCCTCCACAATCTCTTTTTTAGTGGCTCCTTTGCCTCTATCTGCTGCCGGAATCGCTCCGTCTGCATACTGTTGCTCTCGATAGGTAAAAGCATTCCTGACGGCTGATGATTCCCTCCACAAAGCACAACCGCCGCCCCACACCGAAGTAGTTCCGTAAATACTGAATGTGTATAAGAAGTCCCCTGATGGTCAATAAGTAAGACTCCGACATCCTCGCAGGGAATACTCGACTCTCGCCCTTCCTCCCTGACTATCAGTTGGCTGTATCGAATTGAAAGCTGCGTCCTTGCCGATGATATCTCGACAATACGCTTAATCATTTGCCCAACGTATTCTCCCTAATGGGTCAACTGTAACTTTTCGCCCGCTTAAAGTACTTGGTGACCTGCGTTGAATCAATGGTGGCTTGTCATAATCGCTCAGTTTACCACCATAAGTATGAGGTCTAAAGATGATACTAATGCTCCCTTTGGATTGACTCATCTTTTGTGTGCGGTGCAATACTTCAGAACTATCATCGAGTTTTAACAAAATCATCTCGTTCTGCGAAAGGGACATAAGTATTTTTTTGTCAGCGCCGTGATCTTTTTGAATTATCGTTTGTCCTGAAAGTTTTCGTTTGTAAGCATCGAGAATTGTTACCAGTATGCCGTCTTGTTTAATATTTCCTTTTTTATCCTTAGTCTCAAATATCTCAACGTGATGATTTGCCCCTGGCTCGACCCAGATATTTGGTCTTATCTGCCTCATATTACTTGAAGTTTGCCAAACTCTGACTTTTCTTATTGGTATCTGTTTACCCTTTTCATTCGGCAGATATAACGGATTATCAAACGCTTTTTTTGCATCCTGTTCGCATTTAACGAGCCTGTCCATTACGAGACTTTTGATTTCCTCATCGCATATTTTCTCTGCCCAATCAGTTGTAAATTTGCCGTTCAGTTCTTTCCGCGTTATATATTTGCCTGCATGTGGGCCGTTAGTTTCCTTCCAATAGTTTGTTTCTTTATGGAGAGCACCTTTTACCTTACGAAGCACCCTATGGGAAATATTGACCTTCTTGGCTGCTTTTGCCAGTTCTAACCCGAAACCATTCCACGGCTCATCGACAGCCGTCTGGCTCGGTCTTCTCGGCCAGTTTTTTTGCAGCTTGTCTGTGATATTTTTAATCATCCATGGCTCAGTAATAGCGATTACCGCTGCATCTATTGCATGATGACGCAAATCGTCGCGTTTCTTTGGTCCTACTTCACCTTCACGCAAAATCGCATTTAGGCCCCATATATTTCTGAGTTCAGCCGTTATCCCGCCCTTTGTTGTCTTGACACATTTTTCCGCTTCGCTTGCTGAATACAACCGTTTCAGATAGCTTCTTACTTCTCTGGCTATATATGATGTGTCCTGCAAAAGTCTGTCAGGCGTGTATTTTTCTGCAATTTCTTCATTATGGACAAAAAATCTTTCTTTTTTTGTCTTGTCAAAATCGAGCGTTCCTCTTTCTATTACCTCGACAATTTTTCTAAAACGCTCGCTATTTTCACCAAGCCAGTCAATAGGCGAATTTTGCCCTTTTGCTTGGTTTTCGGCGGAGAAACAAACGACCTTATTGTTCATCGAATTGTCCAAACTCATCGAATATGGCAGAATATGGTCAAGCTCTGTTTCTGTACTCAAAAGGTGTTCTATCCCGATTTTCCGCAAAGAATATGGACAAAATTCATTTTGTTGTTCCCAAAGGCGGTATTTCAATATGTCTGTTGCTGATATTTGGACATCCTCATCCCAATGATGGTATTCTCTGATTCGCTTTGCGCATCGCTCCCGCTCGTTTTGATTTTCCTCTTGTTCTTCAATGATCTCTTCGCGAACCTCTTTGCTTGCTTTTAATTCTCGTGTGAATTCTACTATGATTTTTTCCGGTTTGCCAAGATCTCTAATCAAAGCATCTACGATTTTTCGAAGCTGAAATAAAACTGTTGTTACGATCGGATTTGGTATATTGAATCCATTATCTCTGGAAGGAATCGGTAGGTATTTCTGTTGTGTCCATCCTTTTACAAAATTTGCCTTTTCAATTGCTTCGTATAAGTCTTTACCCTCCCTCATATATAGTAGTATCTTGTCAACCGCTTCCTCACAGAAATTTATGTTGCCCTTAGGTTCTGTCATCTTTTCTAAAGCGTTTATATCCCCGATTTTAAGTCCATATTCATTTTTAACTTTTTCTGCAAGCTGTTCACCCGTTATATTGCTATTTCGCAGATATTGTTGAATCTCCTCCCAGACCGCCTCTTTTTTCTGTTCACTTAAAACAATCCATATTTTTTTGCCGAAAAATTTATTGCTGGCCAACATACTATCTATCTGGTTTCCTATTAGCTTTTTACTTTTTTTGTATTCGAGGTTTATTCTGTCATCGTCGTTCAGATCGAGCAGTTTTCTGATTTGTTTGAAGTTTCGTTCTCTTGATACCATTAGTTCTTCATACAATTTCTTTCGGTCAAATTCGACTTCTCTACCTTTTCGATAAACCCTCATATCATTGATTTTTTGCAGCAGACGAAATTCCTGTGCCTTTCGGCTCGACATAGGCAATCTTGGCTTTCCCGTAATCAAAGTGCATGTGCCGATTATTTTTCTTTTTTTCCTATTGCTGAGTTCGAAATCTATTTGCCTGAAAATAATTTCAAAGATTATTTCTCTTAAATTGTGCGTAAGAATGTTCGGATAAAACTTAGACTGTGCTTGCCAAATTGCGTTTAACTCATTTTGATATTGTTGTCTTTGTGCTATCCAGTGATAATCGCCTCTCCTGTTGCGGATGGCCTTTAGTGGATTTTCTCTCCGTTTGTCTGCCCAAAATTGCCCGAGTGTTTTGTTGCCGATTTCTTGTGTAAGTCGTTCAATTGCTTCTTTCACAAGTCCAGCCTCTGTATCTTTTTCCGCTTGTCGTCGATTAGATTGAAACCCTCGCCTTTTTGCGATGTGAAGAAATATTCTTCCCAGTTCATACAACGACACTTTTTCGCTAATGACTTTCGCTCTTAATTCGTATGGGTCTTTGTCTTGCTCTTGTTGACTCTCCGCATCGTTTGTAGGCATAAAGCCATTTGCTGTAAGGACTGAAATAAGTTGTAATCTCCTTGCCCTCCTTCGCCGGAGCATCCGTCTCACAGACCGTGCCTCTCTTCGTTTTTTGTTTTTGGATTCCTCGCGTTGTCCCTGAT
>CAZKYA010000182.1:0-4812 GCA_964556725.1 uncultured Pirellulales bacterium | reverse complement strand
CAAGAACAAAATAGTTGTGCACAGGATGGTCCATCGGTGACGCAGAGCCACGGTCAAGAGGTTTTCTTGTGGCGGCTCCGCTCCCAGTGGCAGAGTTAAATTTGAACTTCCATTTTCGACCGTATTGTTATCCATATTTCCCCCCCGGAGGGAAAACCTCTAATAATCTTGATAGCGAGTTTCTGCACCAACTGTAATGTGAAATACGTCCGAGAAGAATTTATTCACCCGTGTTTGCAGGGTATGGTCGACGTATACAAGGTCACCCGGTTTTATCGTAATACCGTATGCATTAGCCAGCGATTTTTTGTCGATGTTTATCGTTGCTGATATAATTTTACCGTTGGTGTCTTGACGAAAAATCTTCAAATAACGCGGGTCTGCTACCATATCAAGCCCTTCCGCAAACGCCAGCGCCTCCATCACGTTATACTGGACGTCCGCAGGATATGGGAATATGCCGGCTTTATTCACCAGCCCCATAACCGCAAAGACCCGTTCGCTCTCACTTTGGTATTTCTTTACTTCACAGACAACCATCGGAGGGTTGACAACATACTTAGGGTAATAAGCATCTATTACCGATGCTTCTATCTGGGAAAGTGTCTTACCGGCAACAGGTATTTGACCAACAATCGGTAGTGTGATTGTCCCGTCTTTGCTTACCCGAACCAGATATGGGTCAATATCCTTATAGCCGTATGTTGCCTGGAGCCAAACAGGCAAATCAGACGAAATACCCCTTAATACAACTGGCATTTGAAATTCCAGTATGTCTCCAGGAATCACCCTGTATGGACCGATATGATTTTTTAATCCAGTCGCACCGCTAAAATCAACATCCGACTTTATCGGTCCTGCCTTTTCAAATTCCAGCATTTCTTCAGTGCTTGACGCATTTGGACCACAGCCGGTAAGGCATATTAGGAAAAGTATTGTGGTATATAATAAAATATATTCGGTGTTTAGAACGTCAATCGTTGGCTTTCGCACAAGATAACCCCCCAGTTATCAACCCCATTTTTATTAAAATAGAATTATTTGGTTAATCTTATCGGTTTTTTTGCAGCCAGAGGTTTAATTTTATTGGCCCTTTAGTATTTAGAGGAATTATGCAGGCTGTTTTATCAGCAGCGCAGTATTAATCGATGGGAGTTTATGCTATTTGTGGTGACGGTTTTATCGGTCTTTTTAATACCGTTGATTAAATTTTTATGGCCGCTGGTAATGATTGATAAGTTGGATTTTATAGGTCTTTACCGTGCAGAATATATTATATTTTGCAGTTGGCTTCAATTTTTGAGTGAATCAACATCATTGCTGGGGCAAATAGAGCAACAGGTTCAAGCTGTTCATCGACTTGTAATTAGCAGATATCTCTGAGCCATCGCGCTGTCCAGTAAAGGAAAACTTTATAACTTGTTTGTCTTTAGGGGGCTTGTTTTAATGGGCGATACAGGATTCGGACCTGTGACCTCACGGGTGTGATCCGTGCGCTCTAACCAGCTGAGCTAATCGCCCCGGCAGTTTCAGAATTAGATTAACGATTGAAATTATAACTTACAAATTACAAATCCTCAAGTGAAAATCAGGTTGGGATAAGGTTAACGCGTCCGAGTTTAACGCCCTTTAGACTCAGGATATTTTCTGCCATCTTATTGATTTCGTTTACGCGTCCCCGAAGCACAATTACCTCCAGGCAGTTGTGCTCATCCAGGTGAATGTGCATGGAAGATATCGTTTGCAGAAGATGCGAATGTTGTAGGTCGGTAAGCTTCTGCATCAGTCTTGTCAAATGATGGTCATAAGCCAGAAATACGGCAGCGATTGCCTTTGTTTTTGGATGGCTAAGGCGCTCGGCACTTAGCTGCTGGCGGATTAAATCGCGTATGGCCTCGGAGCGGTTCTGATAACCTTGTTTGGTAATGAGCTTATCGAACATCGAAAGCAGCTCACTGTCTAATGACACTCCTATACGTTCAACTCGCTGCATTTTTACTCTCCTTTTTGAATCGTAAGCTGCGCCCTGCAGCGCAAGCGGCCGGTCAAACTCCTTTGCTCGTTACATAGATTACCTGCTCGGCAAACAGATTAGGTGCAAATCTTACCGGCATTAGTCGCATCTTGGCCAGAGGAATCTTTTTTTCTACCTTAACGCCCAGCTCTTTACAGAATTCGTCGAAGTCTTTCAGCGACAGAATGTGTATATTCGGCGAGTCATACCAGCTAAAAGGCATCTGTCTGGTTACCGGAGATTTGCCGAGCAGGAACAACTGTGTTCTGCACCGCCAGTAGGCAAAGTTAGGAAAGCTCACAATTACTTTCTTGCCTACTCGCAGCAAGTCCCTAAAGACCTTTTCAGGATTTTTCACTGTCTGCACTGTTTGTGACAGGATTACATAATCAAAGCTTTTATCAGTGTAATTTTCAAGGCCGCGTTCTACATCGTGCTGGATGATAGACAACCCAAGATTTACGCAGGATAAGACAAGGTCCTGCTGCAGCTCAATACCTGTGCCCTTTATATTTTTGTCCGTGGTGAGGTTTGCGAGCAATTCTCCGTCTCCACAGCCGATGTCCAGAACAGTACTATTTGGCTCTATCAGCGATTCTATCAGTTCATAATCGACACGTGTCCGTCGGGCTTGTTCGAAATTGCGTGTCTGGGCTTGGTTCCTCCTGTAATGCTCTTGTGTTTTTGTGCTCTTATGCTCTTTTTTCACTCCCGGCCGATGAGTCGCATCCAAAAAACCGGAAATAAATGGGCTAAGTTTCTCCGCCTCTAACAAGAATGCGTCGTGGCCATAGGACGATGCAATATTGCAGAAGCTGACATCCTTGCCGTTGGCAACAAGTGCATTGACTATTGCTTCTGATTGCTCAGGAGCATAGAGCCAATCGCTTGCGAAACTGACGACAAGGAATCTCGATTTGACATTCGCAAAGGCCTTGGTTAATGACCCATAGTCCTTCTGCAGGTCGAAATAGTCCGACGCCTTGGTTATGTAAAGATAACTATTGGCGTCGAATCTTTCCACAAAGCTTTGCCCTTGATGGTCCAGATATGTCTCAACGGCAAATTCAGAATTGAAATCGTAACTGTAGCGGTCGGCACCTCGCAATTGTCGGCCGAACTTTTCACGCATACTCTGCTCTGAGAGATACGTTATGTGCCCAATCATTCGAGCAATTGCCAGCCCCCTGTCCGGGCCTGCTTTACCGTGGTATCGGCCGTCGGCGAAATTCGCATCTGCCAATATCGCATTTCTACCTACCGCATCAAACGCGATCGATTGAGCTCCAAGATGCGTGGTTGTAGCAACCGGAACGGCAGATTTGACAAAGTCAGGATATTGAATTGCCCACTGCAAGACCTGCATTCCTCCGATTGAACCCCCAATTACCGACAAAAGTTTTTTTATTCCGAGCTTATCAAGCAATAGCTTTTGGACATTAACCATATCGCTGATAGTTATAATCGGAAAGTCCAGACCGTATGGCTTGCCTGTCGCCGGGTTAATCGAGGATGGCCCTGTGGTTCCGCTACAGCCGCCTAATAAATTTGAGCAAATGACAAAATATTTGTTTGTGTCGATTCCTTTACCTGGCCCAACCATGTCATCCCACCAGCCGGGCTTTTTATCATCGAGACTGTTGTAGCCGGCAACGTGGGCATTGCCACTAAGAGCGTGGCAAATGAAAATGACATTGTCCTGATGCTTATTAAGCTCTCCGTAAGTCTCATACGACACATCAATTGGTGCTAATTTTTTGCCGCACTCCAGCTCCAGCGGCTCATCTGTCTCCACGACCCGTATTGTCTGAGTTTGCACAATGCCAACCGAATTTTTATCTTTCTTTGCCATAACTTTAATTTAAGTATATTCAAAAATTTTGTAAAGTAAAGTGTAACAATCACTTTAAGTGATTATTCCCCTATAGTTTATAGGAGAATAAAGTATGGCATTTTCAAACCTCATTGTTATCGAATCATGTCTTGACGCTGTGATGTTCGGTGCTTAAATTATGAAAAATAGTTTTCAATTTAGCTGATTATCCAACAATGACCGCAGAGCAAATAATCGAATTTTTTGGAATGAGGCCTTTACCGGGAGAGGGCGGCTTCTACGTTGAAACTTATCGATGCCGCGAAAAAATCGCGCAGGTGAAGTTACCTGCAAGGTATGCCAGTGACAGAAGTTTCAGCACTGCGATTCTTTATCTGCTTACGCCCGACACATTCTCGGCTTTGCACAGAGTCAAAAGCGACGAGGTATTCCATTTTTACCTAGGCGGTCCGGTAACGATGCTACAGCTTCATCCTGATGGGGCCAGCGAAGTTATCACCTTAGAGCAGGATATTTTGAGCGGCCAACGAGTGCAGGTTACTGTGCCGCGAGATAGCTGGCAGGGTTGTTTCTTAAATAAAGGCGGAAAGTTTGCTTTGATGGGAACAACTGTAGCGCCGGCTTTTGAAACTGCCGATTTTGAGCCGGCACAAAGGCAAGATTTGTTGCAGCGATACCCCAGTCAGCGGAATTTGATAATTCAGCTTACCCGGCAGCAGTAATATGTTAAGGTCGTTTGTCTGCCAGTTGTCGGATGACATCTACGAGGGCGTGGGTTCCATCTCGCCCTCGCCCCTGAGCTTGTAGAACTCTTAATAATTGATTCGCTAAAGCCACACCCGGCAGGGGCTGTTTCAGTTGGTCGGCGCATTCCAGAACCAGCCGTAAATCTTTCTGTTGTAAATCGACCATAAAAGCGGGTGCTAAATCACCTTCAATAATTTTTGGCCCAAGCGCTTTCAGT
>CAZKYA010000181.1:0-4827 GCA_964556725.1 uncultured Pirellulales bacterium | reverse complement strand
CAGATGGCGCAGAAGGTCAACAGTCATTAGAAAATGGATTCCTGTGCAAGCAGGAATGACCTTGAAGAATATCGAACAAGAAATACCGAACGATGAAATGAAAAGATGTAAAAACAACAGTAAAGAATTACAAGCAATGAGGCACGAGCCATAAACTATTCTGTATACCAGTCGGCTTTGAGGTTTCTGTGGTTCATAAAGATTTGCACATCGTTAATATCAATTACGCCATCGGTATTAATGTCGCCAAGCAAATAATTTTCAGGCGATTTACTGCCGGCCAGCAGGTTGTTGAGCATAATGCCTAAATCGGATTCATTAACAATACCATCGGCATTCAGGTCATACCAAAAGATACTGTCATCTTTCTGCCTGGCACCTGCATTCCACGATAGGCCGTAGCGCTGTTTGGCGGCCATTTCATCCGTGCTGTTAGCATCGCTATATGAAACAACAACTTCGTAATTGGTACGGTTAGCATCTGCGGCGGCATAAATGTGCTCCACATTGTCAACGCCGCTGTCACTATAATCGAGCAGATAACTTTTGTTGGGGTCATTTGGGTCGATGGCCCGGAGTTCAAGCCGAAGATTGGCGTCCTTCTCAGGCATCGGCTCAAAAGGATATGCACCGTTGTAATGCCTGTTCCAAACGACTGTAGCAGTAATAATTTTATTTGTTGGTTCTTTGAGCGTGATTTTGTAGATATTTTGTGGGTTTTCGTTTTTATCCAAGAGGTTTAAGTCCCAGCCGGTTGTAGCAACAGCGCCGGGTTTACCTTGACCAGCGATTAAATGTTTATAGGCGCCGACTGCGTTTAACATACCTGCACCCTGAATATAATCCAGCGGGGCAATATGGTCATCATCCTTTTGAAGCCAGCCTTTATGCCAGAAGGGCAGTTTCGTCGCTGAATTCAGCAAAATAGCTTTAACTACGCAGTTTCCACCATCCGGCGAAACAGCGGAACCGAGGTTTGGGTCCTGTTTGGCTTTTTGAACAAGCAGACCGATTGCTCCAGCTACGGTTGGCGTCGAGAAACTCGACCAATCCCCGGTCGGTTCATAGCGATTGTGGTCGTTTACATCGGCGGCCAGCAAGTTACCGGGGGCAACGATGTCAGGCTTGCATCGTCCATCAGCAGTTGGGCCGAAACTCGAATGCTCCGGATAGGCCAGAGCAAAATGTGCCAGATTAGTAGCAAGACTTTTGGTATCTACCGAAGCAAGCACACCGACACCAATAGCATTTGCTCCCGCGCCGGGATAAAGGACAGGGTCGTTTGCGTTTAAGCCATTGCCTATACCGGCCACGATGATGAGACCATAGTGTTCCGCCAATGATTCAATACCCCTTGTCCACCAATCTTCAAACTGGCTGCCAAAGCTGGCAATTACAATATCAGCATTTAGTGGTGCGCACGAGAGTAAATTATCGGTTAGAAAATGCCAAAATTCATAGACATCGGCCTGTGCGTCAGGTGCCGCACCCTGAAAATAAAATCGACCCAGCTGTGGGTTAAATGCGTTAGGGTCTTTTCCAAGTAATATAGAGCAAATAGCTGTCGAATGAGATGAGATACCTGGTGGCAGTTCAGCCCGGTCGTGGAATTCAAATTGTCCGGCTTTGAAACAGTTATGCTTTATATTAGGGCGGTAATCATTTTGCGGTTCGCTGTCGATATAAGTAACACTTCGACAGATGACAGCAAATTTGACACCGGAGCCCGTTAAACCAGATTCTATCTGTCTTAAGGCATAAACTCCAGCGTGATTTAGGCCCTGCGGTTGCAACTGTAAGTTTACAGTTGCAGCACTGGCACTCGTAAATATAAACAGAGCTACCAGAAAAACCGCCAGAGACAACCCGGTCATCTTTTTATTATGTTGCACCATCCCATAACTCCGAAGGGCGGAGCAAATGCCAAAAATCAGAGTTACCCCGAATCCTTATTTATATAATAGCAAAAAAACACCCATTTTTCAAGTAAATTATTTGGCTGCTTTTCGCAAAAAATAGCGTTTTAGTGCTAAAAACCAGCCACTGAAAATCTAATTTAGAAATCTTGCCTTTATGGGGCGCAACTGCTATACTCTGGGCAATATTTCGGTTTTATTTTACTTGAGGTTTGCTACAATTATGAAAGTAATTCTAAATTCCAAACAAATTGAAGGAATTCTTAACAAGCTGATAGGCCGTATTGTATCAGAAATCCCGCTCGGGGTTGACATTGCTGTAATCGGTATTCGCAGCAGGGGGGAGGTTCTTGCCCAGAGGTTATCAAGCCGACTATCGAAGAAATCAGGTAAAGCTGTTCCCTGCGGGACCCTGGATATTACGCTTTACCGCGACGACCTGAATTCACCACAGGGCACTGCTCAGCCACAGGTGCGGACTACTGAAATCGGCTTTGATGTAGATGATAAAATAATTATCTTAGTAGATGACGTTCTTTACACCGGACGTTCAGCGCGTGCAGCGATGGATGCCCTCATAGACTTAGGCAGACCCAAGGCGATAAAATTAGCTGTTCTTGTTGATAGAGCCGGCAGAGAATTTCCTATACAAGCCGATTACGCCGGCTACAAATCCGATGCTGCACCCGGAGAATTAGTGCAGGTCTTTCTTGCTGAGTCAGATGGTAAAGAAGAGGTTGTCATAGAATAATGAATATCGAATATTGAACGCCGAACAGCAGAATAAGAAATTCGATATACGATATACAAAACTATGGCGTTAATAAGAAAAAACAAACAGTTCAAGTGGCATCACAAACATTTACTCGGGCTGCGGGAATTAAGCGCCGAAGAGATTACATATATCCTTGACACAGCCAAGGGTTTTGAGCAGATAAGCACCCGGTCGGTAAAGAAGGCACCGCCTTTGCGAGGGAAGGTCGTTGTGAATTTGTTCTTCGAGGACAGCACACGCACGCGAAATAGCTTTGCTCTTGCGGCAAACCGATTGAGCGCAGATGTCATAGAATTCACCCAAAAAACCAGCTCCGTCAGCAAGGGCGAGACGCTATTGGATACAGCGAGGAACCTGGAGGCAATGGGGATTGATATTGTCGTAATTCGCCACAGTGCCGGTGGTGCACCAAAATTGTTGAGCAGGAATATCAACGCCTGTGTGGTCAATGCCGGTGATGGGTTTTGTGAGCACCCCACGCAGGGGCTTCTGGATGCTTATACAATTCGCAAAATTAAAGGAACTCTCGAGGGTTTGAAGATAGCGATTGTCGGTGATATAGTACATTCTCGTGTTGCCCGCAGTGATATGTGGGCGATGACGAAACTTGGCGCCGAGGTCATATTCGTCGGTCCGCCCACACTTATACCCGCTCAGGTAAACAAACTGCCGGTCAGCGTAAGCTATTCACTTGACGAGGTTATTGAAAAGGTTGATGTGATAAATATGCTTCGGATTCAGTTTGAACGGCTGGGCGGCAATCCCTTCCCTTCGATACGGGAATATTCTCATTACTTTGGACTGACTGTGGAGCGTATGGAAAGGGCAAAATCCGATGTTTTAGTTATGCACCCCGGGCCGATTAATAGAGGCCTGGAGATGGAAAGCGAAGTAGCAGACGGGCAACACAGTGTTATTTTAGAGCAGGTAACCAATGGCATAGCTGTGAGAATGGCTGTGCTGTTTCTGGTTAATCAGGCAGCAGCACAGGAAAAATGATTATTAATAATGGATTACTGATTAAGTAAATCATTCTGAAGGGATAAAAAAATGAACAGACAAACATTAACATCAGCATGTTCAATTTTGTCCTTCATTATGATCGTAGGTATTTTGGGTACTGAGAGTTTTGCAGAGGAGAAGCTTGACTTGAAGTTTCGGCCAAAGCCCGGACAAAAGTATGCTGTGCGGATAAATACGCAGGATAAGATTTCACAGACAGTGATGGGGCAACAGCAAAATATTAACCATACCAAGACTACGGGATTAGGATTTGAAGTAAAAGAAGTTGATACCAACGGAATTACGCTGATAAAAATTACCTATCGAAATCTTAAGGAGAAGACAGATAGCACCGCCGGGCAGTTCGAGTATGATTCGACAGACCCTTGTACAGCAGTAGGTAATCCGTTGGCACCAACGTATGCAACTTTGATGGGACAAAGCTTTACAATAAAGGTTTCACCTAAAGGGCAAATCATAGAGATAATAGGTCTTGATGAAATGTTTTCGCGAATGGCTGAAAAAATAGTGAAGGCCGATGATGAGATGCTCAGTAAAGCGCCAACAACGGCTTGCGAGAAAAAAGAGGACAGCAAAAGCACTGCTGCTGGTAAAGCTCAAGAGAAGGAATCTGCCGAAGAAAGAGCCAAGAGGCGTATTGACAGTATCAACAAGCAATATGGTTCTAAGGAGAAGAGGATAGAAGCAGTAAAAGAGATGGTAAAAAAGATGCCCATGTTTGGCGAGGACCAAATCAAGAATATGTTGAGTGATATGATAATGGTCTTTCCTGACCAGTCTTTAGCAATTGGCGATACATGGACAGACAAAGTGAAAATTTGTATGAAAACCCGAGAGATTAACGGCACTTATAGATTAAAAGGTAGTGAAGAAGAAACAATTTTCATAGATTTGAACGCAAAAAGAACACCGGAAGAAGAAGCTTTTCCCTGGGTCAACGATGAGGGGCGAGAGAAGCATTTTAAGCTAATAGGTTCCTGTCAGGGAAGTATAGAAATAGATGAGCAAAGCGGCTGGTTGATGCGAAGCAAAGTGAATATGCGGTTTACGACGGAGCCGGTGATTGTAAAAGCAGGTGAGAGTGAGATGACTAAGCCAACATTGGAGGAGGAG
>CAZKYA010000180.1:0-4837 GCA_964556725.1 uncultured Pirellulales bacterium | reverse complement strand
GCACGGGTAATTCCTGCCGCAGCCAGATTGCGGAGGGCTGGGCAAGGCACTTAAAAGACGATGTTATCGATGCGTATTCTGCAGGTATAAGTCCGGGAAAGCTTAATACAATAGCTGTAGAAGTGATGGCAGAGGCAGGAGTTGATATCTCGCAGCAATATTCCAAGCACATCGATGACTTGCAGGGGATAGACTTTGATTATGTAATTACGCTGTGTGATAACGCCAGAGAACTATGTCCGACATTTCCACGTAACGTAAAAATGATTCATAAGGGATTTGAAGACCCTTCTTTTATGTTCGGAACCGAGCAGCAGATTTTGGCAGAATTTAGAAAGACACGAGATGACATAAGGGCGTATATTGAAACGCTGCCGGAGAGTTTGGAGGAGAAAATTAGTTGATTAGCTGATTAGTTAATTGGTGAATTAGTGATTGGTTAAATTGGATTGGTGGAAGATGGATACGGAGCTTCTGGAAAAACGCTCATCTGCGATAACGCTTTCGGATATGGAAATCTTTGTATTTCCGGAGCTGATGTTCAGTATAGTTCTGGCCGATATTATGAGCCCAATAATCTGGCAGTGGCGAGAGCTGGATTGCTTCAAAAAGCTCGAAGGCAAAAGCAGCTACAAAAAATTGATGCGGCTGAAGCAATTCATAATGGATGAATATGAGTTCAATCTCGACCTTGAGACTTGGGGTCTTACCAGCAAGGCAAAAGAACTTAAAAGGTTTGAAAAATTTATTTCACCCGATGATATCGCCAAGAGTAACGCACTTTTTGGCTATCACGGAGATAGTTATTATTTTGACGTTGATATCCGCAGGCATTTTGGCCTGGATAAATATGATGACGATGTTATTCCGTACTGGAAGACGGAAACCGTCGAGGCGATGAACGCCTTTCGTCTAAAAGCCGGTTACAAGACAGCAGCAGGCGAATGTGTGTCCCTTGCGGCACTTTACGTGGCTGCGGCCTTTATAGTCTGCGAAATCCCTCTTGAAGATATTTATATGATACTGACGCCGCTTCATTCGCAAAATTTCATCGATTTGCAAGATGGGATTTTGACCAATAATAGACGGCTTGTTACCCGGACGATGTGGTTCAATGGCACCGCTATATCCAATAAGGCGCAGCGTGCACTGCGCAACGAAAACGT
The DNA here is from genome assembly GCA_964556725.1 of uncultured Pirellulales bacterium. GTDB lineage: Bacteria > Planctomycetota > Phycisphaerae > Sedimentisphaerales > Anaerobacaceae > CAZBWE01. The sequence continues at coordinate 3,671 of CAZKYA010000180.1, read as the reverse complement.
AACGATTGTCGCTCATCCATCCGGCTATATTCATTGTTTATATAAAGATGCGACTATAAATAAAAAACTTTATCAGGACTTTGTCCGAAAGCTCGGCTTGTATCTTTCGACGGAATTGTTGCTTTCTATGATTGTGGGTTTTCTGAGAACTTATCGAGACTACCAGAGGTATTTTCAGGTCTGTCGTAATTGTCGTGGTCAGGCGCAATTTTTGAAAGCAGAGGTTCTGTTTCATTACGAACACGGCAGTAACTGCCAGATAGCCGGCAAGACACACGATAAACTGCTTGCTGAGGTCTCCGATGAGGATTTTGTCCCCTATGAGCTGCCTGGCAGAATCCGCTGCGATAAACTTGATGAATTTATACGGAAGCAAAAGGTTGATATGAAAGACCCTCAGGGAAGGGCGGTATTAAAAAGTTTTATTGAGCCGGTTATTCCCGATGCACAGGAGTTTGTTGACAAGCTGGCTGACTTTTTACATACCGAGCCAAAGCTGCCGGATATGGACAAAAACTTTCTGTCTGCTGAGCCGATTGAAATAACTGTCGAGCAAAGTAGAAAAGAGATAATTGACTATCTGCAAGAACTTCGCCAAAGCAACGCCATTGCCGACCTTGCCTTTTATGCGTATCGCGATATGCAAAGCTGCGACTGGGTGCCGTTTGTCGAGGCGGCGGTTGAACGCAACCCCGTCTCAATCCAGATGGCAGATTCAATGTCGGTCGAGCAGGTTCACGCTCAGCTTAAAGGAATGGAAAATGCCTCGATTTATGATGGCAGACGATTAGCTCAGCCGGACGAGGTCGCGAACTACAAGACCGGCGACGGCCTCGAAAAGGCCTTTCTATTAGCCAATATAATCCGCGAAAGAAATCCCGAACAGGATATTGAGATAGTTTCCGATAAGAACGAGGTAATACTGAAAGGGCCGCAGCAGTACCGTTTCGTGTCCACTAAAGGCCTTAAAAAACAGGTTCGCATTTCTGCGGCAGGGGATTTCAGCATATCCGGGTAAAGAAAGGGATTTATCCTTAAATTTCCGCGTTGGTGGCTGATTTTTTAAAAAATTTATTTTTTTCTGTTGACAAAATGAACAAATAGGACTATATTAGTCCTATATATAATAGTAAGTCGTAGCTGCGCTTTTAGAGATGATTTGTTTTTTTGAAAGTTTCCGTTGAGGATGGATATTGTAAGGCGAAATACGGATTATGCGTTGCGGGCGATGATAAATCTGGCTGGGCATTGTGGAAATGAGCCGGTATCGGCCAGAGAGGCGGCCCGACAGGGTGATATTCCGTATCAATTGGCGTGCAAGATTTTGCAACGGCTTAATAATGAAAGATTGGTCAAAAGCAGTATGGGCGCCAAAGGCGGGTTTAGATTAAGCCGGGAACCGTCGAAAATAACTGTGCTGCAGGTAATAGAGGCGATTCAGGGGCCGGTAAGATTAAACAGATGTTTATTGAGTGCGGATGGTTGCCCTCGACAGAGAAGCTGTCCGGTAAAGCCAAAACTGACCGAGCTTCAAAAATTTATAAGCAGTTATCTTGACAGTATTACGCTGGATGAACTTACAAAAAAAGGCAGAGCAAAAACAAAAAATGTCAGGAGAAAAAGATGAGCGGCGAAAAGAAAACAGAAGGTGTGCTGGAGAGTTGTTCAGGTAAGCCGCAGAGATTGGCGGAGTTAATTGCATACTCGCAGGACTCAATCGTCAGCAAAACGATACTGGATAAGTCGGCTGGGACGGTAACTTTGTTTGCCTTTGATAAGGGTCAAAAGCTAAGTGAGCATACGTCGCCTTATGATGCGATTGTCCAGATTATTGACGGCAGGGCGGTAATTACAATAGCAGGGCAGAAGAAAGAAGTTTCAGACGGACAGATTATCATTATGCCGGGTAATGTGCCGCACGCGGTTGCGGCGAAAGAAAGATTTAAAATGCTGCTTATTATGATTCGAGCATAATTAAAGGTTAAGTTAGATGCTTAGATGTCCCGGACAAGACCAGAGATTTTGGAAGCCGGAGGATATCTTTGAAGTGCGATGTCCCGGCTGCGGTAGGAAGATGGAATTTTTCAAAGATGAGCCCAAGCTTAAATGCCGCAAATGTGGGCGGTTAGTGGTTAATCCTAAGATAGACCTCGGCTGCGCAGAATGGTGCCAGTATGCTGAACAATGCGTGGGGGATTCTGCTGTAAAGAACATAAGTTTTATTCGGGATAAACTCATAGAGGAAATGAAAAAAGTCTTTGGCCGGGACCAAAAGCGGATTAAGCATGCGCTTTCCGTATTAAATTATGCCGAGCAGATACAGGCAGCCGAAGGTGGTGACCCTCTGGTGGTCAAGGCGGCGGCGATTCTGCATGATATTGGAATCCAGGAGGCGGAAAGAAAATATGGCTCTTCAGCAGGAAAATATCAGGAGATTGAAGGGCCGCCAATCGCTGAAAGGATTTTGAAAAATTACCGATTAAGCGATGAAGTAATAGAGCATATATGCAGGATAATTGCAAATCACCACAGTGCCAAAGAAATCGATACTTTAGAATTCAGATGTGTGTGGGATGCAGATTGGCTTGTAAATATCCCTGAGGATTACAAGGATAAAAACAAGGAGCAGCTTCAGGTCATTATCAATAAAGTATTTAAGACATCAAAAGGCCGCGAGATGGCGATGGAGTTATTTGTGAATGATTAAGAACAGTTAACGAAAAATGATAATCAGATAAATGGATGTTAAGAGCTTATAACAAAACTATCCATTGCCTTTTGTCATTCCCGCGAAACCTGTCCCGAGCAGGGTCGAGGGAGCGGGAATCCAGATGTTTTTATTAGAGCTATTTGAGCCGGAGGGCGAATATGGTTTTGCGAAACATAGTAAAAATCGATGAGCAGAAATGCAACGGATGCGGACTGTGTGTCAATGCCTGTGCTGAAGGTGCCATAAAGATAATTAACGGCAAGGCGAAGTTGATTAGTGAATCCTACTGCGATGGTCTGGGGGCGTGTATCGGCCACTGCCCACAGGATGCGATAACAGTAGAGCAGCGAGAAGCTGCTGAATTCGATGAAGAGGCGACTAAGGAACATCTGGCTGAAGAGAAAAACACGGAAATACAAACTGATTTTGTATGTCCCGGAATTGCAGCCAAAAAACTGCGAGAAAAGACTGAGACGACCGACTCCGGCAGGGCAGGGGTAGCATCACAACTAAGTCACTGGCCGGTTCAGTTGAAACTGGTCTCGCCGACAGCTTCGTATTTTGCCAACGCTGATTTGCTGCTGGTGGCTGATTGTGTGCCGTTTGCGATGGGAGATTTTCACAACAGGTTCCTGAAAAATCACAGTATCGCTGTGGGCTGTCCGAAACTGGATAATGCCGAGTTTTATATTGAGAAGTTAGCTCAGATTCTGAAATCCAACAAGCTCAATAGTTTGACGGTGATTCATATGGAGGTTCCGTGCTGTTTTGGTCTGACGCACATCGCTCGTGAAGCTATTGCCCATAGTGGCGTCAAGATGTCTTTTGGAGATGTTACGGTCGATTTGCAGGGGAATGTGAGCAAAATCATATAGCGATGTGACTATTTGGCAAGTAAGTAATTATGAATCGGGGCGACAGGACTTGAACCTGCGACCTCTTGCACCCCATGCAAGCGCGC
>CAZKYA010000179.1:0-4870 GCA_964556725.1 uncultured Pirellulales bacterium | reverse complement strand
AAATTGGCATTATAAAAACGCACTTCAATCTTCGTTGGATGCACGTTCACGTCATAATCTTCGCAGGGCATTTGAATAAACAAAAAGACTACAGGAAACCTGTTCAGCTCGATAGTGCCCCGATATGCCTCTTTGATACTATGTGAGATAAATTTGTCACGGATAAATCGGCCGTTTAGAAATATGTATTGAAATTTGTTACTCGTCCTTGAATCGCTGGGCCTGCCCATCAAGGCAAAAATATGCACGCCTTTTTCATCACTTTCGGCCTCAAGCAAGTTTTCACCAAGCTCGGATGAAAACAATTCGCTTATTCGCTGTCGAAAACTTTGTTGACTTACAAGCCGATAAAACTCTCTGCCATTATGTATAAGCGTCATATCTAACCCCCCTTCTTGCTTTTGCAAGAAAGCAGGGGGGCTATTTGCAAGTGCAATGCGCGTGAAGTGCTCAATTATATGCCCCATTTCAGTATTTGCTGTTTTCAGGAATTTACGTCTTGCGGGTAACTTATAAAAAATATCTCTTACCTGGATTGTAGTTCCATAATCTGCACTGGCCGGGCTGACGCTGCTTTTAGTTCCGCAATCAATCTCAACGCAGTTTCCACCAGCAGAATCCCTCATTCTGCTCACAGCCCTGACTTGTGCCACCGAGGCGATACTTGCTAATGCTTCACCTCTAAACCCAAGTGTCGATATAGCTCGCAGGTCTTCGCTGACTTTAATTTTGCTGGTGGTATGTGACTCAAATGCTCTGGCCAGGTCTTCGGCATCCATCCCAAAGCCATCATCGGTAACCGATATTAGTTTTCGCCCTCCATCTTCGACAGAAACTATTATTTTTGTCGCCCCGGCATCGATACTGTTTTCCATCAGTTCCTTGACCACGCTGGCAGGGCGTTCGATTACCTCACCAGCAGCTATCATATTCACCATATTTTGGTCAAGGACAACTATTTGACCCATTATCTTACCCGGTCCCTACGAAACGTAATCGAATATCAAATGACGAATTTCGAAATTCGAAATTTCTTGTTCGATATTCATTATTCTTTTAGCAAGCTTTTGCCGGTCATCTCTTCTGGCTGCGGCAATTCCATCATCTCCAGCAGTGTCGGCCCAACGTCGGCCAATCTTCCACCTTCCCGCAGTTTCCTGCCCTTATAGCGCTCATCAAATACAACCAGCGGCACATCGCCGGTGGTGTGGCTGGTGAAAGGCTGATTAGTTTCAAAATCCCACATTTTTTCGAAGTTGCCGTGGTCGGCTGTAACAATTGCTGCTCCACCCATACTTTTCACCTTGTCCAGGATTTTGCCGACGCATTCATCTACCACCTCAGCCGCCTTTATCGCCGCTTCCAATATCCCCGTATGGCCAACCATATCAGGATTGGCAAAATTCACAACGACAACATCATACTTATTAGAGTCAAGCCGTTGAAGCACTACATCGGTAACTTCATAGGCGCTCATCTCCGGCTTTAAGTCGTAAGTTCTAACTCGCGGCGAAGGCACAATTTGCCTGTCTTCGCCCTTAAATGGCTCTTCGGTGTAATCATTAAAAAAGAATGTAACGTGTGCATATTTTTCTGTTTCAGCACAGCGAAACTGCTTCAATCCCAGCGAGCTCCAGTATGCCCCCAAGATATTTTTCATCTTCGGTGGTTTTGGAAACGCTACCGACGCAGGTATTGTTACATCGTATTCAGTCATACATACGTAATATATATTGGGCTTGGTTGTGCGAGGAAACTCCTTAAAGTCCGGCTCCACAAATGCCCGTGAGAGTTCACGGGGCCTATCACCCCGGAAATTAAAAAATACCACGCCGTCCCCGTCCTTGACAGTTGCTATTGGTTCGTTGTCTTCGTTCACAATGCACGTCGGCTCAATAAATTCATCCGTTACATTCTTTTCATAGCTTTGCGCCACCGCCTCTGCTGCACCGCGGGTTTTAATGCCCTTACCTATCCTCAAACAATCGTAGGCCTTCTGAACTCGCTCCCATCGGCTGTCACGGTCCATAGCATAGAACCTGCCCATCACGGACGCAATTTTGCCTGTGCCTATTTCTCCGGTTTTTTTCTCGATATCGGCGATATATCCTGCTCCGCTATCCGGCGGCGAATCCCGGCCGTCGGTAAAGGCGTGGATAAATACCTCTTTTACATCGTTTCTTTTTGCCAGCTCGAGCAGGCCGTATAGATGGTCCAACAGCGAGTGCACACCAATATCACTGCACAGGCCCATAACGTGCATCTTGCCGTTATTGCTTTTTACAAATTCGATTAAGCTCAGAAACTCTTTATTTTCAAAAAATGACCCCTCACGAATAGCCTTGCTGATTCTCACAGATTCCTGAGGGACGATTCTGCCCGCCCCGAGGTTTTGATGACCTACTTCGCTGTTACCCATCGTCCCGGCCGGCAGGCCCACATCCTCGCCGCTGGTATGGATAAGACAATTTGGATACTCCGCCATTAGCATATCATCTACTGGAGTTCTGCCACGCTTGATGGCGTTATATTCGTCTTCTTCCGGATTTGGATTATAGCCCCAGCCGTCTCGTATAATCAGCATGTATGGCCTATTTTTCAAAACTATTTTCTCTTTTGCCATAAAAGAAAAACCTTATCAAGCAAACACAATATAGACGAAGCAGTGCCTCGTCTTCACTTTGCACTTAAATTAAGTTGAAAAAGTATAATATCAGGCAGTGCTAAATATGTCAAACACTTACAAATAACCGCAAAAGCAAAAAATCTTCTATGTCGCTAAAAGTTTTTGACAGCAGCACTTACTATGATACAATTATTTGCCAATTAAAATTGCTTGCAAATAACCAGAAATAATAGCTTCATTGATACCTTGATACAGAGAAGGCAAACTAATGACTAACAATCAGCCAAGTCCGGGGTGGTTTTTTGGAACCCCTCAAGGAAAACTTACATTGCCGAGCTTAAAGGCACATCTGCTCTTTTGGCCTTTAATGGCGGCCGGCTTTGCACTGGATTTGTGGACTAAAGCAGCAGTATTCGACTGGTTGAAACAAAAACCGAACAACAGCGTCTCAGTTATAGACGGCTTTTTGCAACTAATATTAGCCCAAAACGATGGTGCCGCCTTCGGACTATTTTCAGGGCAACGCTACAAGCTAATTGCCATCTCTATTATTGCACTGATAGTTATCCTTGTTATTTTTCTTTCCAGTAAAAATGAACGGAAATTGTTTTACATTGGCCTTGGAATTTCTACAGGCGGTATTTGCGGCAATTTATATGACAGAGTGTTTAACGATGGCTTAGTCCGCGACTTTATAGATGTCTATATCACTATCTTTTCACGTGAGTATCATTGGCCTGCTTTTAATATTGGCGATAGTGTGCTTTGCGTCGGTGTAGCTTTAATGTTTATCTCAATTTTCTCTACTGAGCGGCCATATCGAAAACATGGTCGGCAACATAGATAGGGGCGCTCGATGCCGCACCAAGAGCAATAGCATCAGAAGGGCGGGAGTCAATTTCAACAGTTCGCCCGTTCAAGCTCAGGTGTATCTTTGCATAGAAAGTGTGGTTGCGCAAATCATTTATAACTATCTTTTCTATCCTGGCACCGAGACCCTCTATAATGCTGTCCAGTAAATCGTGCGTCATCGGACGGGGCGGCTTGATGCCTTTTAATCGGCGGTCAATCGCAAAAATCTCGACTATGCCGATAACAATTGGAAAGCTGCGCTCTCCATAACGCTCTTTCAAAACGATTATCTGCTGGTCGGACGCTTCGTTTATGATTATACGTGACAGCTCGGCTTCTTTTTCCATTTTAGCACCGCCTTTACGTGTCACGGGCTTCCAGCCCGTGACACCACGGCCAAGATGGCCGTGGTACTTATTTCAATTCAGCAAGATGTTTTTCAACGGTCTTTAATTGTTCTGTCAGTTCAGCCAATCTATCTTTTGCCTGGGCAACTACTTCCGGCTTGGCTCTCGTAACGAAATTCTTATTGGCCAGCTTGGCCTCTATCGCTTTTTTGGCTTTTTCTATCTCCTGCTTTTGCTTTTTCAGCCGGGCAAGCTCAGCTTTGGGGTCAATCACATCATGAACGAAAATTTGCATATCATCAACTATCACAATGGCAGCATTTTTGGGTTTTACAATCGATGTCCCCGCCTCAAATTCTTTTACGCCGGCCAATTGCCGGATAAGTTCCGCATTTCGGTTTAGAATATCAGCAGTTTCCTGTTGCGACTTTGCGGACACAACCAACGTTTCACCTGGCGGAATGTTTCTATTGCTTCTGATATCCCGCACAGTCCTAATTGCAGCTTGTATAATCTCAATCTGCCTCTCCGCATTTATATCCTGTAAGGCGTCAATTTCCAGAGGCCATTCGGCAGCCACCAAAGCACTTTCTTCTTTAGTCTCGACCAAACCCTTGAGCTTCCTGACGGGCATAATCTCATTCAACTTTTGAAATATCCCTTCAGTGATAAACGGCACAAATGGATGCAGCAACCGCAAAATCTGGTCCAGCACAAAGGCAAGGACATTTTGAGCGATGGGTTTTTGCCCCTCGTCCTGCATTCTCGACTTAACCCATTCAAGATACCAATCGCAAAAATCATTCCAGAAAAACCTATAAAGCTGCGACAACGGCTCATTGTATTTAAATTCTTCCAAAGATTTGGTAACCTCGGAGATAGTTTTAGCAAGACGCGAGAGAATCCATCTGTCGGTGATTGTCATTTTGTCTTTGTCAAATTTCTTTGCATCGATTCCTTCAAGATTCATCAGCGTAAAACGCGAGGCGTTCCAGAGCTTATTGCAGAAGTTTCTGCCAATATCAAATTTTGGCGATGTATTTTC
>CAZKYA010000178.1:0-4902 GCA_964556725.1 uncultured Pirellulales bacterium | reverse complement strand
TATCAGCCACTTATCTACCCAAACCCCGCAATCCCCGCCAAACAATTTCGCCGCTCGCCTGCCCCTGCAATTCTTAGGCAGGGGTCGCTCGCCTGCCGTCGTCGCGAGCATCGAGTATCCAGTATCAATCAACAAGTTATTTTTTAAGCGGCAGGACGCCTGCCATTTCACCGATTACGTTGACCAGCTCAGCATCCGAAGGAACAACAATCTTTGCGTTGTCCTTCAGTGCCTTTTCAACCGCTTCGAGCTTTCTAAGTAGCTGTGCGTTGCCGACGAAATATTTGTTCGCTGCTTCGTTAACAAGCCGAATCGCCTCAGCTTCGCCTTCGGCTGCAAGAATTTTTGCCTGCCTTATTCCCTCGGCCTTTTTAATCTCTGCTCTTTTCTGCCCATCGGCCGCTCTTTCTACCGCATTTGCAAAATCAAGAGCTGCTATCTTCTCATTTTCCGCCTTGACGACTTTATTCATAGTTTCCTGAACGTCTTTCGGCGGGTCGATTTCCTTCAATTCCGTGCGGACTATTTCCATTCCCCAGTTTTTGGTTTCCTTGGACAGGGTTGTAAGCAGTTCGCCATTTATCTTGTCCCTTTCGCTGTTCGCCGATTTCAACGTCAGGGTGCCTATGATATTCCTCAATGTTGTCCTGGCGAGGTTTACAATCTGCCACTCGTAGTTGTTCACATTATATTGAGAGCTCTTTACGCTTTCCTCATCCGGCTTGACCTTAAAGTAAACCTGTGCATCGACCCGAGCATTAAGATTATCGTTGGTGATTATCTCCTGCGGCTGGGCATCCACCATTTGCTCGGTGATATTGACCTTAATCAACCTGTCTATTAACGGGATAATCCAGTGAAATCCGGGCAAGGCGAACCTTTGGTATTTGCCGAGCCGTTCGACGAGCCCTCTGTGCGTAGGCCGAATAATCCGGATGCCGGCAAAGAAAATCGTTACAACAACAGCAATTATTATATACAAAACCATAATTACCTCCTTCCCCCTGTCTTACTTCTGCCGTAAGGCATCTTGACGAGCAAAAAGTAAGGGGGACATTTTCTGTTTTCTGACTTCTTTTATCTGGTGTTTCTATTATAATCCTTCGTCTTATTGGCAATTTCATTAAGTTGTCTTAAACACAATTCCGACCATGTCTCCATCGTATCCCGGACATTTTGCAGCTCAGCCGGTGTCATAAAGGTCATTTGCGTTATCATTTGCTCCCGCTTATTAACCTTCGGGGCATCCAGGAGCCAATAGTGGACTATTCCGAGGTGCACACTTCCAACCTCGTTGGATTCGTCATTTAGCAGGGCAACAACGCTGTCCGTATGGCTCGTTTCTACGGATACCTCCTCCGCCACCTCACGTTCAACAGCAGCAAGGTAGGTTTCGTAGAAGTCGGTATTGAATAAGGGCATATCATCACCGGGATTTATATGGCCTCCTATGCCGATGGACCGCAGTCCCGTAAGCCGGTTCTCCCCCGCTCGCCTGCCCCTGACATAGCTGAGGAACGTCCCGTCATAGGACATTATTACGTAGGGAATGAGCTGCTTATAAGAGGGGTCTTTTTCGGCTTGCGACCTGGGTATGAAATACGGGATGCCCTGAACGAATATCCTGCGGAGATAGCGCTCCACATCAAACGCCAGTCCTTCAAACATCCCTACCTGTTCAAGAATTTTTCGCTCGACAACTAATACCTTTTCTTCCTGAGCCATGCTGTTATTCCTTGAGCATTTTGATTTTCCTGAACTTAAAACAGCCAGGGCGTCATTCGTTCTGAGGCCATTATTACATTAGCATTTTTATTTGGAATAATGAAGTGTGCCGGCACAGGGAACTGGGAGCACAGAAGCAAAACCTCCTTTGCGACCTCTTCAATTGCCGATTCGTTGTCGATATTTTCGACGACTTTATTTATAAAGCCAGCGATTTGCTCCGCCTGCGGCTCTTTCATTCCGCGGGTTGTAATTGCGGGCGTTCCGATGCGCAATCCGGAAGGGTTGGCCGGATGAAGAGGGTCCATAGGCGTCGTGTTGTAATTTGTAACGATTCTCGCCCTGTCCAATGCCTTAGCCAGTTTTTTGCCGGGCACATTTTTATTTCGCAGGTCTATGAGAATTAAATGATTATCCGTTCCGCCGGACGACAGGTTGAAGCCGTATTCGAGCAGCTTTTCTGCCAAAGCTTTTGCGTTCTTTACAATTTGTGTTGCATAAGCGACGAATTCCGGCGTATCCGCCTCAGCCATTGCCACTGCAATAGCGGTTAGTGTGTGCATATGCGGCCCGCCTTGCAGGCCTGGGAAAACAGCCCTATCCACATTTTCGGCGTGCTCTGCTTCGCACAGCAGCATCCCGCCTCGAGGCCCCCGCAGTGTCTTATGCGTTGTGGTTGACACAATATCCGCATACGGAACCGGACTTTGGTGAATGCCGGCAACGACGAGGCCTGCGATGTGGGCGATATCACTGACGTGGTAGGCACCAACACTTTTTGCGATTTGGCCGAAGATTTCAAAGTCAATCTCCCTCGGATATGCGGTGGCGCCGGAGATAATGATTTTAGGGCGGTGCTTTTTTGCCAGCTCTTCAATCTCATTATAGTCGAATCTGCCGGTATCCGGCCGGACGGTGTATCGAACAGAATTAAAAATCTGACTCGTAACACTGACCTTCCAGCCGTGCGTTAGATGGCCGCCGTGGGGGAGAGACAGGCCCATAATCGTATCGCCCGGCTGAGCCAATGCGAAATAAGCGGCGAGGTTGGCTACGGAGCCGGAATACGGCTGGACGTTTGCGTGGTCGGCTTTGAATAACTTTTTTGCCCGCTCCTGGGCCAATCTCTCGATAAGGTCGGTAACCTGCTGGCCTTCATAGTACCGCCGGCCGGGATAACCTTCGGCGTATTTGTTGGTGAGACAACTGCCGCTGGCCAACATCACTGCCTCGGATACATAGTTTTCGGAAGGAATAAGGCGAACACAGGCACTCTGTCGGGCTTTCTCCTGCCTTATCAGCTCGTAAATCTGCGGGTCATATTGCTCAAGAGCATTTACCATATTCGTTTCTCCTTAAGGGAATTTTCAATTAGCTTGCTTTTATAGCATAGCTTGACGTTTTATACAAGTATTTATCATTTTTTTAACCACAGATTGATACAGGATTAGTTAAAAATCCTAAATACTAAGCTCTCCACAGGACACCTAACGGTGGAAATTCGAAACAAATCCAAATTACCAAAATTCAAATGTTCAAAACAGAACCCCGCGTGAAACGCAGGGCAAAATATTTTTAGGGATACTTCGCTCCTTCGACTCCGCTCCCCGCTTCGCAGGGCAGGCAACCCGGAGTGAAATCCGCCAAACAAACCCGCCACACAGATGGCGGGCAAGCGGTGAAAAGGCGTGAGATAAATATGACCCCCAGCATAAAGCTGGGGGCTAAAGGATAAGGAAACCCCTTGCATTGCAAGGGGCTAACAACTGAAAAAGAAAAACCCCTTAATAAATTAAGGGGCTAATTATAACCCACCGATAAGTCAGGGGCTAAGAGATTTTTGTCGAACCATCGGTAAGCTCAGGATAGATATGGTGGAAAGGGGGGAAATAAAAATTCCTCCCCCTCCGCACAATCACTTGTTTCAGAAAGCAGAAAGTGTTTAGACAATACTCATTATGACATAAATGTAATGGGTATGTCTATCCGTAGAACTACTGATTTTTGCCGGATTTATCATTTTTCGCTTAAAGTAACAATTATGACGGATATGAGGCCCATAAACTATGTTAATCAGTGTCAGGCAGCTATAAAAAACGGGAGACGACTCCGTTCGTCCCCCTACCTCGCTGTTGCAAAGTGCCTTTATTTTTATTGGCTAAAGCGCCAGCTTGCACTTGCAACATAAGAACTTATAAAAACAACCACGCTGCACAGATGAAGTCCGAGCAGCTCTCAAAATACAAATTTTTTACAAAATGGGAATTGTGTGAAAAGGTGCGAATAAAATGGAATAACGAAATCCATTCCCAACCTCCTGTTACCTTTTTCCTTAGTATTTACGAAAACGCTTCCAATTTCCTTACGCCTCAGGTAGAAAGCCAAAAATGAAATTTACTCACGCTTTCATACTCCTGCACTTGTGTTGGAAAACTATCACGTTCGGCAGAAGATGTCAAGAGAAAAGTCCTATAAAATTGACAAATTTTAATTAAAATTTCGTAAGATTATATATTTAGCGAAGTTATAAATTTGAGCGCAAGAAAAAAGCCCTGAATTATACCAGGGCTTCGGGCTCTACGTAACAAGCCCTCCCTGGCTAATCACGCAGCCAACCTAATTTTTATAAGTTTTCCCTTTCTGTCAAACAGAATATAAAAAAATTCTTAAAAATATTTGCCTACCTTCGCAGTAGCAGAACTACTGTTATGGAGGATGAAAATGCGAAAAGGTCATCCGCCGTAGCTTTAGTGTAGTCGGATGTGCTACGGCGGGTTCCGCCAAAAAGGAGGTGCCGTGAGCTGTGCCCGTGGGGCTACACATTGAGAATACCAAAAAACACTCGGCGAAAACTTTATGTTGCCCTGTCGATGAGAACAGTGAAAAAACCACAACTTGTTCTAATATGCTGATTTACCAGCTAAAAAACGCGTAAAAAGGGGCTATTGAACGGATTATATATCCTATTTTTATGTTAAAATTTTTGAAATTCTTTGTTTTTAAGCCAAAATTTAATACTTATTTTCTTTGGCACAGCTGGGATTTGACACAGATGTGTCTGACATCAGAAGATGCTAAAGAAACGGACAGAATTAAAAAGAAAAACAATTCTTGAAAGAAAGAAATACAACGATAGAATTACAGTAACAGGAGCCGAAACCGTCTCCTGATTCAAAG
>CAZKYA010000177.1:2455-4967 GCA_964556725.1 uncultured Pirellulales bacterium | reverse complement strand
GCTCTGCCTCTTTAAGGCGATTGGTGGCCTTATACAACTGCGCCAGGTTGTTCAGTCGGATGGCGACATTGGGATGGTCTTTGCCGAATGACGCTTCATCTATCGCCAGTGCTCGCTGCATCAACGGCTCTGCCTCTTTATATTTTGCATTTTCAAAGTAAACCACAGCCATTTCGTTCATTATCAGCGAATCGTTACCAGCCAGGATTCTCAGTTTATCGCAATATTTCAGGGCATCCTGAGGCCTGCCGGCATAAGAGGCATTTTGTATGCGGGCTATGTATATCCTGGTTTGCGCCTCGTCCTTTTTCTGCTGAACATGGTCTAAAAACTGCTGTGCCCCGTCCAGTAATTCATCGGCCTTTTCCGTTTCGCCCTCGGCAATGGCCTTTAATGCCTGCGCATATAAACCAGCATCTTCATTGATTAGCTTGGCCAGTTCCTTGGCCTCTGCTGATGGTGCGGGAGTTGATTTTTCCGAAGCAATCCTTGCTTCAATACTGGGCTTGGCCAACTGTTCTTCGAGTTGCTTTACAGTTTGCCTGAGACGTTTGTTTTCCTCTTCTGACCGCCCGAGTTCCTTCGACGTCTTAACGAGAGTATTTAGTGCAGCATCCGAGTCTATGCCGGTTTTAACATCTCTTCCTGCTACAATGTTTTCGTTTCCATCTATGATAGCGGCCGTATGGCCTTTGCCTTTCTGTTGGATGGTCTTTTGTTGTGTTAAAGAATCTGGTTTTTTGCTAAATAGCCACTTTAATAATGCAAACAATCCGCCGATAGCGGCAAGAACAACAGTAACGGCTGCCCCAAATATCGCTATCTGCCAACCCTCACTTAGATTCTTAAACCATCCAATCATTAGGACACACTATCTCGTGAATATAAAAAACAAATTGTCCAACAAGCAAAAATTTACAAATTATTAAGATATTCTCTGTAGCTGAATCGGTGGTGGAATTCATCATTCATAAATTTACCTGCCGCTCCTGTTGCATTGGACTCCGCTGGTGGTTTATAATTATATCTAAAAATATAGATAAAAGCAAGGAGTTTTTCGTGGTTCATGAGGTGTGAATGAGTAGATGAGTATGCTAACAAAAAAAAGAGGAGGATATTTGAACCGACGGTCTTTTTGCTTGCTTTTGGCGACAATACTAACCATAATATCACCAGCAGAACGGGGATCGACACCCTTGATATGGCACCCATAGGCATCATAAAAAACGATTAGATGAATTGGAGGTTACTAAATGATAACGGAGATAACTACGCAGGAGCTTAACGCTGAGAGATTCATCAGTGAGAAAATCAAGGAAATCAAGGACACAGTCGGAGATGGAAAGGCAATCAACGCCCTGTCGGGAGGAGTCGATTCGTCCACGGTCACGATGCTCGGCCATCGTGCCCTGGGGAAGAATCTTAAGACCGTCTTTATCGAAAACGGCCTGATGCGCCACCGAGAGGGTGAGCAGGTCGCGGGGCTTTTCCGAAAACTCGGCGTGACAGTCGAAATAGTCGATGCTCGCAAGGAGTTCTTTGCGGCACTAAAAGGAATCACGGACCCTGAAGAAAAACGCGAAGCCATTACCCAGACTTTCTACCGAGACGTGTTCGGACGCATCGTCAAGCAAAGCGGAGCAAAGTATCTTTTGCAGGGAACTATTCTGACGGATGTCGATGAGACCGTCGCAGGGATAAAACGGCAGCACAATGTCTTCGAGCAGCTTGGTATCGACCCGGAAGAGGCGTTTGGTTACCGCATCATCGAGCCACTCGTTCAGGTTCGCAAGGACGGCGTCAGAAAAATAGGCAAGGCGCTGGGGCTGCCGGTTGAGGTATTCGAGCGGATACCGTTTCCGGGGCCCGCGCTGGCGGCACGGGTGATAGGCGAGGTAACGCCGCAGCGAATCGAGACCGTTCGCAAGGCAACAGTAGTTGTCGAGCGGCTTCTCAAAGATACCGGCGCATTTCAATATATAGCCATCCTTCACGAAGACCGTGTTACGGGTATGCGCGACGGCAGGCGTGATTTCGGCCAGCAGATAGAGGTTCGCTGCTGGGACAGCGTCGACGCGCGAACCGCAACACCAACACAGTTGCCGTTCGAAACACTCGAGAAACTGGCCGATGAGATTATCCGCGAGGTGCCCGGTATAGTAAGCGTTACGTACAATATAGCCCCGAAGCCGCCATCGACAATTGAAGCAGTATAGGGAGGATAAGCACGAATCCCCGTTTTCACGAGGACAAGTATCGAAAAAAGAATGTCTAAGGATAAAAACAAAAAAGAATATCCAATATCGAACAAGGAATTACGAATTGTTAAGTGTGGATTCCTGCATGCGCAGGAATGACATAAAAAATTGCGTTGCCCCTTCGGCATTTCGGCGATGCTCAGTGTAAACAAGCTCAGGGCTTCGCCCCAAACAACGGGGCTACGCAGGGCAAGCAGGGCAAGCGTTCCGGCAACCCCACCACACAAATGGCGGGCAAGGGCTAAACGAGCAAA
>CAZKYA010000177.1:0-2355 GCA_964556725.1 uncultured Pirellulales bacterium | reverse complement strand
TCTGGGAAGACAAGATATTCTTTCTAACGGCGGTTGAGACCGACAAGAAGGTCGCAATAGACCCAAATGCCGAATCACAACAGCAGAACCAGCCTGGTGGTCGCGGCCCAATGAGCGTGCCGCCAAAAGCGGTGTATAAGTTTGATGTTGTCTGTATGAACCGCAAAAACGGCGAGATTATCTGGCAAAAAACGGCTCGCGAAGAGCTGCCGCACGAAGGGCACCAGCCGAACAATACTTATGCTTCCTACTCGCCGGTGACCGATGGAAAATACGTATGGGCGGGCTTCGGCTCTCGCGGAGTGCATTGCTATGATAT
The DNA here is from genome assembly GCA_964556725.1 of uncultured Pirellulales bacterium. Lineage (GTDB taxonomy): Bacteria > Planctomycetota > Phycisphaerae > Sedimentisphaerales > Anaerobacaceae > CAZBWE01. The sequence goes on along the minus strand of CAZKYA010000177.1, from coordinate 2,036 downwards.
GGATGGAAATCATAAATGGAGCGTAGACCTTGGCAAGATGAAGACCCGAACGGCTTTTGGTGAAGGCAGCTCGGCTGCGCTGGCCGGCGATGCGCTTGTCGTTGTGATGGACCAGGAAGGCGGCTCCTTCATATACGCTCTCAACAAAAAAACCGGCGAGACAATCTGGAAAAAAGCTCGCGATGAAGGCACTTGCTGGGCATCGCCAATTGCTGTTGATGTAAACGACAAGACAGAAGTAATCACCAACGCAACGAATTTCGTTCGCAGTTACGATTTGAAAACGGGTGAGCTTCTCTGGCAATGCAGCGGGCAGACTTCCGGGGTAATTCCTTCGCCGGTTAGCGGTTTCGGGAAAGTATTCTGCACGAGCGGATTTCGCGGCAGTGCCCTGCTTGCGATTGAGTTCGGCCACACAGGCAACCTGTCCGATTCCAACGCCATCAGCTGGCAGGTAAAGGAGGCGACCCCTTATGTGCCATCACCTCTATTGTATGGTGATAAGCTCTACGTTTGCTCCGTAAACAAGGCAATCATCTCCTGCTATCAGGCCGATAGCGGCAAGGCCAATTTTGTAAAACAGCCGCTTGAAGGAATGAACGAGATTTTTGCGTCGCCGGTTGGAGTTGCAGAGAGGGTGTATTTTGTCGGCCGTGATGGCGTAGCGGCGGTTATCAAGCACTCGGATAAATTCGAGGTTTTGGCCACAAATAAGCTCGATGACAAGTTTGATGCCTCGCCAGCCATCGCTGGTGATGAGCTATTCTTGAAAGGAAAAGAACATATCTATTGCATAGCCAAGCCTTGATGGTGCAAGAGCGAATGATAGTTGCTGTTCGTAGAACAGGCCGTGGGTTAAATTGCAAATTCACAAAAGAATGTGAAAAATAAACAAAGATTACAAAAAAATGTTTGGTCCGAAAATCAGGTAAATCGGCCATAAGCAAAGCCGTAGAAATAGATTAGCTTATCTATATAACAGTCCTATAAAAAAATCTTAAAAAAATCTTAAAAAAAATGTTTTTGTTTGTTGACGGAGTGGTAAGAAGTGGTAAAATTTCCCATAGATAATAGTTCAGGTGGGACAAAAACCATGCTGTTATTAACAGGTGAATACGAGCACGTTGTGGATGGGAAAGGCAGGGTTCTCATCTCCAATAAGCTAAGAAGTCAAATCGATGCCGATGAGCACGGCAGCAATTTCTACCTCGTCTTCGGCACAAACGGGATACTCTGCCTGTATCCTGAGAAATATTTTGAGCAGATAGCCCTTGCGGTAGCGCCGCGAACGACGGCACCCGATGAGGCGGTGGCATTTGAGCGAATCAGCTTCGCACTGGCCAGCAAGTTAGAGCTGGACGGTCAAGGTCGATTGCTTCTGAACGAAAGACTGCGCAAAAGAGCAAGATTGAAAGACAAAATTACCCTCGTTGGCGTCAGAGACCATATCGAACTGTGGAACAGCGAAAGCTGGGAACAATATCTTTCAGACAATATGGCTCAATACCAAAAGCAAATGTCGCAGGCAAGGCAGATTGTCCTGCAAAAACAGAATGAGGAACTTTAGCTACGTAATGAAGTAAAAGTTGCTATGTAATTGCTGCGAAAGCAGAAATCGGGGAAAATGACGAAACACACAACAGATTTCCGCATGATGCGGAACGACAAAAATGGGTGTCAAAATGATTGAAGAGGATTGGAATCATTGTCAGATTGTAGAAAGAAGCCTCTGTGGTGAAAGAGAGGTTGACGAGCAGACATTCGCCTCGCTGGCAATCCTTTCCGAACGGCTGGAGCGATTGAAAGAACTTGATAGTTCCTTCTCCGAGGTAGAATTTTCGCCGGCCGTTAAGAAACTGAAAGGCAGACAAAACGCAGTAGCAGTGGGCTAAACAAAACCCCCCAATAACCCCCGACTACCGACCCCTGCCTACGACGTGCAGGGGCAGGCATTCGAGGGCAAGATTGGGGGGCTAAATACTTTGAGATTGCTTCGCTTCCGCCCTCCGCAGTAGCAGAGCTACTGCTACGGAGGA
>CAZKYA010000176.1:0-4998 GCA_964556725.1 uncultured Pirellulales bacterium | reverse complement strand
TTTCCAGAATGGCCGTTATCTTTTCATCAGTGACCTGGTCATCCATATTAATGCAGCAGACCCCCGTCAGATAAGGATTCCCTGAATCCTGCACCAAACGGGCGATGTTGCGGCGGATTTCATCCTCGCTTTGATTTACAATCTCAACCGGGCTCAGACGGATGTTCAAAAAAGTATTCGGCAGGGCCTGCCGAAGCTTCTTTACATCACCTCCCCAGCCAACATCCAGAAAATCCAGATGCGGCAATCTGGCGAACACCTCTGCATACCTATGAGGGTCTTTACCGCAGAAGTGAATACCGAAAGGCCGATGCCTTCCGCTCCAGTTTTTATCAATGTGCATAAGGAATTTTTCATAGTCCTCGGTGGATATCATGGTGTGTGAGCATTCTGAATGAAGAAAAATCGGCTTATCAAAGAAACGCACTGTCCGATTCACCGAGATACTGCTGGTGCCGGTTTCCTTCTCAACACCAATACTGAATCTCTCAACCACCTGCCCAATCTTCTGGAGAAATCCCTGAACCTCATCGCCCCGGTCGAAGAAGTCCATAAACAAATTACTGCCTCGCAAATCCAGAGCCAGATTTAACACTCCGCTCCAGTTTACATCCCCAACCAGATAACCGTATTTTGCCTTGAGTGAATCTGTCAGACGGAGAAAACGATGAAAGGCGTCGCTGTTAAAGGCATCCTCCGGCTTAAGATGTAAATCTTCCTTTTCGGCTGGAATCGCCTGGGGTGGTGCATCGGCTTTATATTCTACGCGACAACCAAGCATTTCCGAAAGCAAAAAGCCGGCTGCCAAATGGACGGCCCCTACCTGAGGAAGGTCTTTATCAAAATCGCTTCCCAGGCCAAATCTGCCCCAGCGTTTATGGAGCACCTGCTCCATCTTCCGCTCGGCTTCAACCCGCCTGGCAGGATGAAAAAAGAAATCCTCATCGAACGTTATCCCCTCATGCTTATACCACCAGGCCGGACTCAGAACGATGTCAACCGGGATGGGAGGATTGTTTAAGATTGCATTTCGAATATATTCGGCCATTTTCCAAACAATTCAACGATATCCAAGTTTTTCAGTATACCAGATACTTATCTTAGTGGCATCCAAACCGTCATCTCGGATTTACCCCGGTTGCCCCAGGCGTAGTAAGGAATCAAGCAAATATCCACAGCTTTCGGCTGCTGATGTGATATCTCACGGTACAGGGTGTTGCCCCAGTCGCTGCCCGCAAAAACCTTGGCCTGCACTTTTAGAACGGTGACCCCCCCGAGCAAATCTTTATCAAAATAAACTTCGGGTTTGACTGTTGAGGAAATAGCAACATCGGATATCTTCACACCATCCGGCAGGTCAACAGACTCCAGACAGTATACAATCGGCCCGCGTTTGACCGACACCTGGTTGCGAATCTCCTCTGCCAGAGGATTGGCCTCAATCAATTGCACCGGCATTGGCAGAACAAGCTCGATTACGTCACCTGCCGACCATTTTCGCTTGACTTCAAAAAACTGTTCTGTTTTAAGATTATCACCTTCGAGCTTACCGTTTACCTTTACAACAGCGCCGCTGGTCCAGTCCGGTATGCGCAAAAATACAGAGAACTCCTTCTGTGGAGTTTCCTCGAAAGTAATTTTTATTGTTCCGTCCCAAGGATAATCAGTTTGTTGTGTTAGCTTGATTCTGGAACCGTCGGAAAACTTCGTCTCGAGCACATTGCTGCCGTATAGATTCACCCACACTCCTTCGTCCGATATACTGTAAGCGTATCCTCCGACCTCGGCAATAGTGCGGACAACATTCGGAGGGCAACAGAAACAGCTTATATAAGTCTCTCGCTTGCGCGACCAGCGCAGTTCGAAGGGCAGATTATCAACTCGCCGGAGCGGATTAGTGTAGAAGAACTCCTTTCCATCAAGACTGATTGTCGAAAGCACGCCGTTGTAGAGCGCCAGTTCGAGAACATCCGCGAAGCGCGCCTGCGCAGTGATTGCCAGCATACGCCAGCTCCACAGAGCAAAACCAACCGTTGCGCACGATTCATTGTATGCAGTGATATTCGGCAGCTGAAACGCCCTGCCGTAGGCCTGATGAACGAGATGGATAGCCTTGTGGTCTCTTGACCCATCCGGCGAAGCGCCATCATACAGCGCGCCTGTGGCACCAGTAATATACATTTTCCGGTAGGTAACATCATTCCATACGGCCTCCAAGACACTCAGCAAAGAACTGTCCCCTGTCTCTGCATAAACATCTGCGGCGCCGGCATAGAGATAGTTCGCCCTGACAGCGTGGCCGACTGCCTCGGTTTGTTTTCTAAAGGGGAGCCGGTCCTGATTGTAGTCTGTGCCGTCTTTGACCATGTCACGAATATCAATAAGCCCCTTCGCCAGCTCCAGATATTTCGGGTCGCCGGTTGTCCTGTACATCTCTATTATGCCCATGTAGTGAGATGGACAAATGGCGTTGTTCGCCAGAATCTGAGGTGATTTCTTGTACAATGTGTAAAGAAAATCGGTGGCCTTTCTGGCTATATTCAGCAACGAGGTCTTGCCCGTGGCGCGATAATGAATGCAGGCACAGGTCATTAAATGACCCATATTGTAGGTCTCGAAATCGAGGTTGTCTTTGAATTCTTTTGCCTCTAACTGTTGTTTACGCTGCTGTATAATTACCGGTGTGTGAATATAGCCGTCCTCCCGCTGGACCTTACCTATCACATCGATGATTTCGTCCATCTGTTGATTAAGTTTCTCATCTTTAGTTACCCCATACACGAAAGCGACTGCTTCAAGCCACTTATAGAAGTCGCCGTCATGCCATTTAGGCCCTCTATGCCTGCCCTCTTTCAAACCGGCTGCGACAAGAAAGTTGTCGTAAGCATGGCTGATATTCGGGTCTTCCAGAAGCCGCCACATATTGGGAATCATCACCTTGTGGCACAAATCAAACCTTTCGGCCCAGAACCCCTTCGTCCATTTTACGTCATCGATACCGACGGTGCGAAGCTTGATGTAGGGACTGGCCGAGGTGCCCGTTAATCCTGCTCCTTTTCCACTGACACAACTGCCACCGAGGCAAACAGTCACGACCAAAAGAGAAACAGCCAGTGCGCTTATTATGGTCAATCTCTGATTCAAATACTTATTCATGTTTGTATGGTTGTGATTTCTCGAATTCATTTTCATTTACTCATTGTCCTAAATGGCTGAGAGGTTGTCTTTGCTTATATAGTTTCGTTGGTGACTTATAATCACTACTCAACTTGACTGACTTTCTGAAGGTATCTTAGCTAAATATGACCAATTTGTCAATAAAAAGAGGTAATCTCATCGACACAAAGGTGAACTTAATCTTTGCAGATAAAACCTGGATTTTTAGAACCCCTAACAAATTGAGATTGCCACGTTCGGCTGCGCCTCGCTCGCAATGACAAGCACATACTTGTGTCATTGCGAGGAGTCCACCTCAAGTGGACGACGAAGCAATCTCATAATCCTGCAGCAAGTCACTTAGACGCGCATCCTATTTGCATCCTCCAACAACACTATGTTTGACGCCCACCCGTTTTCAGATATAATCATTTTGTTCGGATTTACAAAGGAGCTCGTTAAGAAATGAGAAATTTACAGATGACCAAAAGAAACCACTTATGGAAAATGTTTCTCTGCATCGGCATCTGTTTTCTTGCGATGTCCTGCTCTGCACCTTCTACTGGGCCGAAATCTTCAGATGAAAAGGTGATTTCGAAAGATACCCGGAAAGTGCTGCCGGCGAAAGCACCGAGTAAGACAGTCAGCCAGGAAACAATGCAGAAAATCTACGAGGAAATCAAAACGCCTTATAAGTATGGTGTCATTCTAAAAGGCGAAGACGGCAAAAGGGTCGATTGTCCGAGCGTGTTTCGCCACGGCGATAAGTGGTATATGATGTATATTATCTTCGGCGGCAGCGGTTATGAGACAGCGCTCGCTGAAAGTCAGGATTTATTAAAATGGAAACCCCTCGGCAAAATAATGTCTTTTCGCAAAGGCACCTGGGACGCGTTACAAGCAGCAGGCTTTATCGCCCTGCAGGACCATACCTGGGGCGGGTCGTATGAATTGCAAAAATACGATGACAAATACTGGCTATCTTATATCGGAGGTGCGTTAAAAGGATATGAAACAGACCCGTTAGCCGTAGGTATCGCCTGGACGCCGGACCCGACCAAGCCTATCGAGTGGAACCGTCTTGATGAGCCGGTGCTGTCACGCGACCAGGCGGATGTGCGCGAATTCGAAGCCCTGACCCAGTATAAAAGCAACATTATATATGACAAAAACGAGACACTCGGATATCCATTCGTGATGTTCTACAACGGCAAAAGAAAACACGGCTACGAGCGAATCGGAATGGCGGTCTCTAACGATATGAAGCACTGGTATCGATATGGCGCTGAGCCGGTGATTGATAACGGCAAAGGCATCTCCGGCGACCCGCAAATAACCAGAATCGGTGACGTCTGGGTGATGTTCTATTTCGGAGCGGGCTGGAAACCAAAGGCCTTTGATACCTTTGCCTGTTCCTATGACCTTGTGCACTGGACAAAATGGGATGGGCCGCTTCTGGTGGAACCTTCCGAACCCTGGGACGAAACCTACGCTCACAAACCCTGGTTCATCAAGCACAATGGAATTGTTTACCACTTTTATTGTGCCGTGGGTGACCAGGGCCGGGTGATTGCATTAGCCACTTCGAAAAATCTACGTGAATAAGCTTATTTGCTGGCCCTCAAACGACTTTTCACAAACCACATACGCTACCTGTACCTCGAAGGAATTTAGCCGCCCCGATTTTGACGTCCGAAAAAGTCTGTATAAACCCTCAATCAGACTCAAAAGACAAAGCTAATCCGGATTTTATCCGGATACAACTCATGTCCACAAGTCCGCTTTTACCTTAACCTGCAGAAAACACTTGACTTAGAAAGCCCAAAATGATACAATAATTCA
>CAZKYA010000175.1:0-5027 GCA_964556725.1 uncultured Pirellulales bacterium | reverse complement strand
ATGGTATGCCGCCGCTTGTGGCAAAGCCCTCAAACTGGATGGCTCTGTCGTGCAGCTTGAGCAGATTTGCTCTGCGCGCCTGGCCGTTCGGTAGAGCGGAAACAAATGACAGAAAGCCGCTCTGGCGGTATATCTCCCAGATTAAATCCGCGAGCTTTCCCTGCCGTGCAGCGGCTCGCCAGTTTTCAATCTGAGCAAGTATTTCTTTTAACCTGTCGGTAAGTTTGACATCCTGCCCATTTTCGCAGTAATGGACCACACAGTTATAAAAGTTTGTGTTCTGTTCGTTTTTAGTATAATGAAGTTTTATCTTAGCTAATTCTGTGTCAATGATTTTGAAAAAAGGGCTTCGCAATAAAGCGGCTAATTCGATGTCACGCTGTGGATTATCCAGAACTTTAAGCAGACATAAAATATCGGTGATTTCAGTTGTTTCAAAATAGCCGGCTGTGGCCTGGCAACTGACAGGCACACCTGCTAACCGAAGAATCTCCACGTAGTCATTGGCCTTTTTAGCCAGCGAGCGCATCAGCACCACAATGTCACGATATCCAACATCTCGCATGCCCCCCTGCTGTTTGTCGTATATTTGAAATTCGGGCTTTCCTGTGTCTGCTCCGACCATTTGTCTGATGCGTTGAGCAATCATTGCTGCCTGACGCTGACGTGAGCTGATGACATCTGCTTCACCTTCCTGTTGTGTGTTGTCATTATTGTCTATGCTTGTTTCATCGAGCACGTGGAACTCTACATTATGTCCTGTGTCTTGTGGCTCGTGAGCTGTAATTTGTGCCGGCTTAAGTTGAGCCGACTCATCGTAATCGACATCCCCAAAAGAAGCCGTCATTATTCGGCTGAATATCTTATTAACAAAATCAAGAATGCCCTTAGCAGAGCGAAAATTAGCGTTGAGGTCAACCCGCAAGCCTTTAGGTGCATTTCGGGGGTCGGGTGAGGCCGATTTTATGTCTTTTATGAAAATCTTCGGCTCAGCCCCCCGCCAGGCATAGATACTTTGTTTGACATCGCCGACAACAAAGACATTTCCTTCGGTGCTGAGCATCTCAAGTATTGCTTTCTGGACGGGGTTTATATCCTGATATTCATCGACAAATATATATTTGTATTTGCGTCGAAGTGCCAGAGCTGTTTCCGAAGGTGAAAGTTCGTCTTCAGCGTCAATATCTTTTGTCAAAAGCTGTAACGCATAGTGTTCAAGGTCGGCAAAATCCAGACTGTTGATTGCACGCTTGGCCTGGCTGTAGAGCTGGTCAAACTTCTTTACAAGCTCAACGAGCACCTTTGTCTGTAAGCTGGAAGAACCGCTGAGTCTGTCGAGATAGTCGGGATTTACTATAGCAAGCTCTGAAAGCTCTTTGAATTTTTCTATCGCCTTTTTGGCAACACTCTGGATAAGTTCGGCAATCGGCTCATTCAATCCTCGGGGTTTATTCGTTCTTGGCTTGTCAAAATCTTTTATCGCATCAGCACATCTATCCCAGTTACCGGCATTTAATAATTCGAGGCAATTCTCAACCGGCTTGATATGAGTACCTTCTAATTTTTCAGACCAGCTGTTGTCACCACCTTCAGTTTTGCAGAGCTTCTGTGCGTGTCGGAGCCGATTAAGGATGTGCCGTAATTTTTCAGCGATAATCTGTTTTTGTTTTTTGCCTAAGTCACTGGTAAAAGGATTAGCTGTTTCAGCAAGCACAATTGACCGCTCGTACCAGTTCTGCCGTGAAATTACGCCCTCGAGGAAATCGCTGAGCTCTATTATCTTTGCAAGAAAACCATCGTTTGTGCGAAGGTCCCGCCGATAAAAAAGCTGCCCGAGGACCGTTTGCAAGTTACTCTGCTGCCAGGCCCAGCTAATAGTCTTCTCAAGCACTTCTGTTTTGAGCAGCTTTTGTTCGTCACCATCAATTACGCGGAAAGTCGGGTCAAGGTCGAGCTTGTAAAAATACTCGGTAATAAGCCGTTTGCAAAACGAATGAATCGTGCTGATATCAGCGCCCTGCAGCAGCATAAGCTGATAACGAAGATGCGGGTCCTGGCTTTCGTTGAATGCGGTTTGTAATTGCTCAGCGATTCGGCAGCGCATTTGCTCTGCCGCCATATCGGTAAAGGTTAATACGAGTATGCTCCAGACATCGGGACATATAGATTTGTTGGATACAATATCGACACATCTGCCTGATAACACGGCAGTTTTGCCCGTACCTGCTGAGGCAGTTACAAGGACGTCACTGCCTCGTGCGGCAATAGCCCGCTTCTGCTGCTCAGTCCATTTTATCGGTTTCTCAGCCATCAATCACACCCATCTTATTGAGGACCTGAAGTTTATTAAGCGACTGCAGGGAGTTGTAATTATTTATCTGCCAATCGAATCGACAGACGGATCTATATTTGCAAAAGCTGCACGGTGAATTATTACCAATCCTATAAGGTCTGACATCAATTTTGCCTGAGAGGATTCCCTGAGCCAAATGAATTATCTTTTTCTCGGTGAATTGAAGTAATTTTTCAAAATCATCCGGCTTCAATGCTGCACTTTTACCATAATCACCGTATTGCTGATTGTCGGATGTAATACGGAAACTGAAGAATTTGCTCCAGCCGGAATTTGTGCTATTATCCAGATGCTGGAAAAATTCACCGTCAAATATCCCTTTTGCCTTGTAATTAAAACTTCCCGTTTGGTCTGATAGTGCATCGAGCGTTGATTGTGCAGGTGGAACCTCAACCGGGATGTAAAATGCCCCTGCGGCCTTTTTTATCTTTGATTCTTTTGCGTTGGTAATTGCCAGCAGGTATATTGGCAGTTGCATATCCAGACCATAGTAAAACTTCGACCAGCTAAAGGAGGTTTCCCTTCGTTTATAATCAAAGATAATCGCAGCTTTTTTGCCTTCAATCTCTGCAATATCCAGCCGGTCGATTTTGCCATCCAAAAACAGTTTGTGTTTATCTGAAATAATAAGGGGATATTCACCGAGTGTCCCAGACGCCTCCTTTACCTGGCCGAATGAAACTTCCGAAAGTGTTGGTCTAAAGCCCCCTGCCCGCACCATTTCTGCAATAGCCGCGACGCAATCCTCGAGCGTTTCGCCGGCAGAGGCGATTATAAATGAATTGTGAGGACTGCGACGTGCGAAGTTTGATATAAAAGGATGGGTTTGAACAAGTCTTGCTATTTCATCTTTTAGAAATTTCAGGAGTTCTTCATCCTGAACTTTTGCAAAATCCTTATTTTCCTTATTAAGACGCTTCAGCAAAGCGTCCAGAACAAGATGGTAAAAAATCCCGAGGTCTAATGGTTCAAACTTAAATTCTCTCCGTTCTTTCAATTCCAGTATATATCGGCTGAAATACTGATATGGACAGGCAGCAAAGGTGCTGAGCTTGGTTGCGGAGCTTCTAATTTGTTGACTGAAAAGCTCCTCGATTACGCCTTTGTTTAACTGTGCTCGATTATCATAATTTATCGCAGTAAAAACATTCGAGCCAAGTTCTGCAAGTTGAGCATCGGCACAAATATCATCCAATAGTTCACCAAACTCCTTACAGGATGTTTCATACGAGTATCGATATACATCTTTTCCGAGCCGGCAGCAGAGTATATCAGTAAGCTCTATTTCACTGTGAACCTTCTCCCCCGTTTCTGTCTTCGACAGAAGACACGGGGGCTGGCCGGTAATTGATTCTTCGCTAAGGTTTTCAAACAGTGATTGCAGGTTATCTACAAATTGGGAGCGGATGACGGCACTGCCCTTTTCATCAACAGCGGGATGTGTAACACATATCAATTCCGACGGACGCGTAAATGCTATGTAGGCCAGATATTGCCGCTCGGCAAGGGCACCACTTGCTGCAGGGGCCAATGGGAAATTTGCTGACTCAGCAGCGCTGCGGTCGTCTTCAGATAATATATTATCGAAGGTAACCGGTACAGGAAACTGCCTTTGGGTAGCGCCTATTAAGAAAACCGCTTTCAAATCAGGATGTCGGCTGCGCTCTATAGACCCGACAAGAACCTGGTCCAGAGTCGGCGGAATAAATGCTAATGTCAGTTGCGAAAAAGCGGAGTTTATAATCGCCAGATAATCCTGGCACGTCATCTTCTTTCCGGCAAAGACCTCGACAAGCTCATCAAATATATTTATCAGCTTATCATAAAATTGCCGATGCTCATCAACTGTTGTGTAATCGCCGGATTTATTTGCTTTTTCAATCCAGTTTCCGAGCGTTTGACGAACCTGCAGACCATCTAAAAAAGCAAAAATAGCGCGCGAGAAATCCTCAGCGGTGATTTTCTTTGCAGGATTGTCCGGCGGCCAGAGTGAATCTCGAAGTTTGAGCAAAGAGCTAATGGCTTTTTGTCGAATTTGATTTACTCGTTGCTCATCAAAGTCTTTATCGTTATCTGCCGCAAAATGCCACTCGTCGGCACCTTGCCAGTCATTGCCGTCTATGCCGTAGGCAAGACAGTAGTTTTCCAGCAGGTCAACATCACAACGTTCTATCGCCACCAGGTCGGTTTTGAGATAGGCGAAAATATCACTGTGAGAAAAACCGCCGGTAACCACTTGCATTGCTGAACAAATAAGCTGAACTGCTGGATGCTGGTTCAACGGTTTTCGCTTATCGATAAAAAACGGCACACCATAATCGTCAAAATAAGCCCTTATATAATGTTCATAACTGTCGATGTCCGATGCGATGACCGCAATATCGCGATATCGATAACCTTTCTCTCTTGCCAATCGTAGTATCTGCCTTGCGACAAATTGAGCCTCAGCCCGTGCATTTGGTGCTGATATGATGCGAATATTATTTCCAGATGGAATTTTTGTCGGCTGTGCTTTGAATATGTTTTGCTCAACATGACCAAGCTGCTCAAAAGAAGTAAATCTAACCGGCTTATCAAGGATTATCGGTTTTACTAATCGCAGTTTGCATTTCTTGATATTGTCGATAAGCTCATTGTATGTGCATTCTGTCGGATAGAATAAATCAGTTGGGTC
>CAZKYA010000174.1:0-5027 GCA_964556725.1 uncultured Pirellulales bacterium | reverse complement strand
CATGATATTTAAGTCGATCGAAGAACTGGACCCTAAAACGGCTCTTCAAAATTTACAACGATTGAAATCTGATAATAAGTTAGACCTTGTTATTGAGCAACCTTCGGACAAAACCGAGCCCATTGTTGTAACGGCCATGCCTTTAGAAAAAGTTAAAGAAGATAAGCCAAAGACAGAGTTGGAACGCGAATGGAAAAAATCACTTGATTTGTTCAAATGTTGGGAAAATGACATTTCCAAATTTGTCTTGTTTATTGACCAGGCAACCAAACTTGTTACATCAATTGAGTTTTACGAGCAAAAAGAAGGTAAGGAGCAGCGTGTTTGCATATTAGAGTATTACGACTACAATCAGCCAATCGCTGCTGAGATTTTTGCACTCGAAGATGAAATCCCTGCAGATGCAATTCGGATAGACCAAACAGCTCAAGAGGTCGGCATTGCACAAGGTGACCTTACCGACAAGGAAGTCGCTGTCGAATTGGTTCGGCAGTTCCTCGAGGCCTTAATTGCCAAGGATTACGCTAAAGCGGGCAGATTATTTTCTGGGACACCTGCCGAAAGAATGGAGAAAACATATGGAAAAATCAGGTTTATCAGAATTATTTCTATCGGGGAACCTGTTCCACATGCTCCAACACACGGTCTTTATGTCCCATGTACAGTTGAGATAGAAGAGGATGGCAAAATAACCCAATGGCACCCGGAACATTCGTATGTTCGACAGGTATATGGCCAGGCGGGACGTTGGGAGATTATTGGCGGGTTCCGCGGAATCTAACAAAGCGGCCTGATTACTTTACAAATTATACTACATAAAGGCCGGGATTGATTGGCTCGGCCTTTTTTATGCGCTTTTGCGAAATGAAAGGGTAAAATATAGAAAATCGAGGTTTTTTTGTAAACGAAATCTGTTTTTGGACCTCTATAACAGCAGATGTGCTATTAGCAGCACAACTGAGCTATGCATGGCTTAAGGTTTGAAGGATAAAGTAATGCCCGAGATAAGCTTTAAAGCGTTAGTTAACGATTACAGTAAGGCGGTTATGAATGTCGCTACCCGGATTTTGCGAGATAGTCAAAAAGCCCAGGATGTTCATCAGGAGGTATTTCTTGAGATATTACGTCGATGGCATAAATATAACGGCGACATGAACTGGGGTGCATATTTATACCGGGCGACTGTTCGAAAAGCCATTGAGTTTGCAAAACAAGCGAAGATGGAACCGCTGGTTGAAAATCAGCAGTACCCGAAAACGCAGGAAAGACCAGATGGACCATTAATGACCGCTGAGCTGCAAGAAAGGCTTGTTGCATGTCTTACGCAATTGCCAAAACGGCAGGCAGATGTGTTTGTGTTATCGAGAATCGAAGGATTAAAGTATGAGAAAATTGCAGAGCTTCTGGGTTGTTCGCAGGAAACAGTGAGAGTTCATCTACATCGGGCATTGAAGCGTTTGGCTCATGAACTTAGAAACTATTTAGATAAATAGGACAGATATGCCATGAATACACATGAAAAAATAAGTGAGTTGCTGGTTGAGTTTGCACTGCAGGAACTATCGAAGGAGCAATCAAACGAGGTAAGAACGCACCTTGCTGGGTGCCAGTGGTGCAGAGAAGAACTAAAGGGACTTGAAACTGTACTGGGATGCGCTGAGTTTATGAGCCAACTTTCAGCAGATAGTCAGTCTTGTGAGTCAGCTAAACAAGCTGTTTTTAATAAAGTAGAAAATGAAGAAAAAGCCACACAAACTCCCAGGTCATATAATCGCCTGGAAATTATATGGAGAATAATTATGAAAAGTCCAATCACAAAATTAGCCGCTGCGGCGGTGATAATCATTGCAGTGTTACTATCAATCAATATTTTGGATAAATCCGTTACGCCTGCGTATGCTCTCGAACAAACAATTCAAGCCAACCACACCGTTTACTACCTTCACATACAAGATTTTAGCTCAGAACACAAAGATGAGCCTAAGGAATTTTGGGTAGAGTGCGACAAATTCGGACAGGTCGAGAATGCGCGTATACACTTTCCGGAATGGGCTTCACCCGATGATGGTGCTAAAGTGATTGTATGGAAACAAAATAAAGTACAAGTATGGTTTAAGAGAAAAAATATTTTCTTCATTGCGCAGGACAAAACTACCGCTGACCGCATGCTCAAATTGGTTGAGGAATGTGACCCAAGGATGGCGGTTGAACGTTTATATAAGCAACAGGCACAAGGTGAAGTAAAGATAGAGATTGAAGAACCTTCCGACAAGGCCAAGCCAATTGTCGTAACAGCAACCTATCTGCTTAAAAGTTCATCGCCCAACAAACGCGTAGTTATGTTCATCGATCAAGCTACCAAACTTGTTATGGCAGCAGAGTTTTATCAGCTAAAAGATACTGAGTATCAATATATTGGTGTTCAGGAGTATTATGACTACAATCAGCCAATCGAAGCTAAAATGTTTACTCTTGATGGCGAAGTTCCTGCCGATGTGATGCGCATCGACCAGACGATTCAGGAAGTTGGCTTAGAACAGGGAGACCTTAGCGACGAGGAAATTGCCATGGAAGTTGCCCGGCAGTTCTTTGAAGCTTTGATAGCAGAAGATTATGCGAAAGCAGGTAGATTACTCGAAGGAATGCCTGCAGATAGACTTCAGCAAGGGCTCGGCCATATTAAGTTCCTCCGCATTATTTCCATCGGACCGGCTGCTCCACATCCCATCCCAGAGACCAAAGGGCTGATTGTTCCATGCACTGTTGAGGTCGAGAAGGATGGACAAATAAGCGAGTGGAAGCTGGACCGTCTCGGTGTTCGGCAAGTATTCAATCAACCAGGCAAATGGACGATTTTTGGAGGATTCTAATAAATCGGCCTGAAAGACTTGTCAAAATAATGTTACCGAAAGGCCGGGATTGATTGGCTCGGCCTTTTTTATGCGCTTTTGGGAAAAATATACCATAAAAACTACAATTTTCTTATACTAAAATAATCAGTATAGTTGTTATATAAATGACAATGGATTGTTAGAAGTTATGGGAATAAGATTTTGATGCTGGAAGATAAGCTACTAATATGGAAGTTTAATCGTGGTGATAGAGAAGCCCTGCGAGACATCTATGAAAAGTATAAAGACGAACTTGTGACATTAGCGGCTGCTCTTTTAACCGATGTAAGCTCCGCAGAGGATGTTGTACACGATGTTTTTGTGTCCTTTATCAAAACGGCTGAGAAGTTTCGACTTACTGGAAGTTTGAAAGGTTATTTAGCAACCTGTGTTGCAAATAATGCACGCAACAAAAACAAGGCAAGGCAAAAATACTTAAGTTATGGGCTGGATGAAGCAGATGTGGTGTCGTCGAAATCAAACAGTCCGGATGCCGCTGCGATATTTGGTGAAGAATTTCATCAATTAAGTTTGGCCCTTACACAACTTCCGTATGAGCAGCGGGAGGTTTTACTCATGCACTCGTATAGCGGCTTGAAATTCAGAACTATCGCAAGGTCGCTGGGTGTTTCAATTAACACAGCGCAGGGCAGGTACCGGTACGCGTTACATAAACTGCGGTCAATGTTAAATGGTGAGGTGAAAAGATGAAACAAGGAAATGACATCCATAAACTGATTAAGAAATTACACGTAAAAGCCAGCACCGAATTAGATAGAAGAGTTCATAATGACATCTCTCGGATGCCGGACAAAACTCAAAAAATAGAATCGGCCCAGGCAGAGCTGTGTATATGGAGATACATTATGAAAGGCGGGGTAGCAAAACTTGCCGTCGCGGCAGCTATCATCATCGCCTTCGGCATCGGCTTCTCCACCGGTCGATGGTCAAAACCAGCTCGGCTGGCGCCCCACTCGCTCGATGTTACCGCCTATACCTCGACAGCCCTTGCGTATCCGACTGCCCCAAAGGCCGAAGACAGCTTCTGGCGACAAAAAGCCCTCGCCGCAACGCAGCCCAGACCTTATGCCTACGCCCAGTTCACCAAAACAGAACTACTTAGCGCCTACAAGCAATACCTAAAGGAGAAAACACTATGAGTAATCAAAAGATAACCTGGTGCCTTATCGCCTTCTATATCGCTGTATCCTTCTTTGCCGGCTGCTACCCCAAAGACTCACTCCAATGGTCCACAGACGGCTCCACCGGCATCTACAGTAAAAACGGCGCTCTCTTTATCGTCGATGGCAATACCGGCTCTCTGACCCAAATCGCCCCCAAAGAAACCACCACCAATTGGCCCGCCATCTCCTCCGACGGCTCGCACTTTGCCTATGGCACGATAGTCAAAGTGGATGACTTCAACCGCGCCCTCAACCACCTGCCACCGGACCAGGTCAAAGTAATCAAAGCCAACGCCGAAATCCTTAAACAAAAAATCCTCATCGAAGGAATCAAAGATAGCAACTTCCCCTTCATCGGAAAACCTGTTGCCACAGACGGCGGCCAGAAAGATTCCTTCAATGACCAGCACATCGCCTGGGTCCAGAGATACCTCGTCGAAAACATCGACAAACAGCTTGCTGAAAAAATAGGCCCGGAACTAATCAAAAAAGTCAAAGAAAAAGACCTGAATTTCTTCCAGCTTGTTCTCGCCCCGACCGCAGACCCCAACGACCGGAAAATTCTCGCAACAAGCTACCAATACCTCTGGCGCATCCGTTTCTCACCGGACTCCCGGCTTATCGCCTATGGCACCGAGCGTATCAACGGCAACACATGGGATGTCGGATACGACCTGTACATTGTTTCGCCAGCCGAAAACATCCCCCCAGCGTTTCTCGCGCCGGCCACAGCTATTGGCTATGCCTTCAAACCCGATTCCCGAGCAATCGCATATCTCAAGCCCGAAAATGAATTCTTCGACACCCAGAAACCCGCCCTCGGCTCACTCGTCGAGCGGACCGTCATCGACCCCAACGGCCGGCTCCTTGCCTCGCCTGCCAAACCCGATGGCAACAACTCCACCGCAATATACGTCTGCACAGGTTCTGCTGCGGAACTCGCCGGGGTCTT
>CAZKYA010000173.1:0-5040 GCA_964556725.1 uncultured Pirellulales bacterium | reverse complement strand
TTGGCGTTCTCTGGTTTGACGGTGAATGGGTAAAAGACTGGACCGAGCCAATGGGTAGGGATATGTATAGCTATGTCCGCGACCTTCAGCCGGACATTATTATTAACAACCGGGTGGGTAAAGGCCGTAAAGGAATGCGGCCTTCGAGCAAAGCTGACGAGTTCGCCGGAGACTTCGGAACTCCCGAGCAGCGGATACCCGCAACGGGTTTGCCAGGCGTTGACTGGGAAACCTGCATGACTATGAATGACACCTGGGGTTTTAAGTCCTACGACCACAACTGGAAGTCAACGGAGGATTTGCTTCGTAAGCTGGCGGATATTGCCAGCAAAGGCGGTAATTTCCTGCTGAATGTCGGCCCAACTGCAGAGGGTCTTGTTCCTGCACCGAGTGTCGAGCGCTTAGCGGCTATAGGCGAGTGGATGAAGGTAAACGGCGAGAGCATCTACGGCACTACTGCCAGCCCACTTGGTGAATTACCCTGGGGCCGGTGCACAGCAAGGCCGGGTAAGCTGTATCTGCACGTATTTAACTGGCCAGAAGATGGGAAACTGCAGGTGTCGGGCCTGAGAAATAAAGTCACAAAAGCATACCTGCTGGCTGACAAAGAACGTTCTGAACTGGTCGTTAGGCGTGAAGGTAAAGACAAGGTTATTACTGTTCCAAAAGAAGCACCGGATAAAATCAATACCGTTATTGTGCTGGAAATTAAAAGCAAATGAGAAGTAAAAAAAGTGAGAAGTGAAACAAAGAATAAAAACAGATTTGGAAAAGGAATGAGATATGAAACTTAGACCTTTGGATGACAGAGTTGTAATAAAACAATCAGAGGCAGAAGAGAAAACCACAGGGGGCATCATTCTGCCCGACACTGCAAAGGAAAAACCACAAATCGGAAAAATTGTTGCTGTCGGCCCGGGAAAGCTGCTCGATGACGGCAAACGAAACAAGATGTCTGTAAAGAAAAATGATGAGGTTATCTACGCGAAATACATAGGCAGCGACATTGAAATCGACGGTGAAAAATACGTAATTCTGCGAGAAGATGATATTCTCGGAATTGTAGAAAGGTAAATTAGTTCGTTGTTATTAGTTTATTGTTCATAGTTTGGTAAATAAGAATAGACGAGGTGATAGAAAATGGCAAAGCAATTAATGTTTGACGATGTGGCACGAACGCACCTTAAGGAGGGTTTAGCCCAGTTAGCTGATGTGGTCAAGGTGACACTTGGGCCGACCGGTAAAAACGTCATTCTGCACAAAAGCTGGGGCTCGCCAAAGGTAACCAAGGACGGCGTCTCGGTCAGCAAAGAGATTGAGTTGCCCGAACCATTTAAGAATATGGGCGCAAAGATGGTCAATGAGGCCGCCAGTAAAACATCTGACATTGTGGGTGACGGGACTACAACGGCAACAGTCCTGGCGGAAGCGATTTATTTCGAGGGCTTAAGGCACGTAACCGCCGGTGCAAATCCGATGGCCATCCAGCGAGGAATCAACAAAGCCGCTGAGGTTGTCGCGAAGTTTATCAAATCGGTCAGCGTGCCGGTAAAAGGACACGATGATATTGCAAAAGTGGCAACTATAAGCGCAAACAATGACCCAAACGTCGGCGATATATTAGCCAGAGCGATGGACAGGGTCGGCAAAGAGGGTGTTATCGAGGTCGAAGAAGGCAAGGCAATGCAGAGTGAGCTTGAAGTTGTCGAAGGGATGCAGTTTGATAGGGGTTATATATCGCCTTACTTTATGACTAAAGCTGATACTCAGGAAGCGATTTTTGAGGATGTTTATATTCTTCTGCACGAAAAGAAGATATCCAATATTCGCGAGATTTTGCCTTTGCTGGAAAAAGTGGCTCAGGTTGCAAGGCCGATATTAATTATCGCAGAAGACGTCGAGGGTGAGGCACTGGCGGCACTGGTAATAAACCGTCTGCAAGGTGTGTTGAAATGCTGCGCCGTGAAAGCCCCCGGCTTTGGTGACCGAAGAAAAGCAATGCTGTCCGATATAGGAGTTTCAACCGGCGGGCAGGTAATCTCAGAAGATTTGGGTATCAAGCTCGAAAGCATTGAGCTTTCACAATTAGGCCAGGCCAAGAAGGTCGTTGTGACCAAGGACACAACTACAATAATCGAAGGGGCTGGCAAAAAGAAAGATATAAATGCTTGCTGCGACCAGCTCCGCAATCAAATCGAAAAGACAACAAGCAACTACGACCGTGAAAAACTGCAGGAACGCCTGGCAAAACTAACCGGCGGAGTAGCTGTTATAAAGGCCGGTGCAGCAACCGAAACAGAAATGAAGGAGCGCAAAGACCTGCTGGATGACGCCCTGCACGCCACAAGAGCGGCGGCTGAAGAAGGTGTCGTAGCAGGCGGCGGCATAGTTTTCCTGCGTTCTATCAGCGAAGTGGAAAAAGCCAGAGCAAAAGCCAAAGGTGATGAGAAGATTGGCTTTGATATTGTGAGCAAGGCACTTAGAGCACCGACACAGCAGATAGTGGAGAATTCCGGCGAACAGGGTGACGTCGTCGTTGCTCAGCTTTTGGAGAAACTTCAAAAACAGGACAATATTGGCTACGATGCCAATACCGGCCAGTTTGTCGATATGTTTAAAGCCGGAATCATCGACCCTGCAAAGGTCGCCAGGACAGCGCTGGAAATGGCTGCTTCCGTAGCAGGACTGATGCTGACTACTCATGTGTTAGTGACAGAGTTGAAAGATAAAGATAAGGAAGAAGAGCCGATACCTGGCTCTGTTAGATAAACTTGGTGAGCAGTGCTTTGTTAAGCCGAGTCACGAGTGACTGAAAACAAGACAATGGCCAAACGCGATTATTATGAAGTTCTGGGGGTCGGAAAAAACGCCTCCGCCGATGAGATTAAGCGCGCATACCGCCGTATGGCAATGAAGTATCATCCGGATAAAAATCCGGATAATAAAGAAGCAGAGGCAAAGTTCAAAGAATGTGCCGAGGCCTATGAAGTCTTAAGCGACTCTGAAAAGCGCCAGCGTTACGACCAGTTCGGGCACGAAGGTCTTCGCGGAATAGGTATGCGTGATTACACGCATATGAAGTGGCAGGACATCGGCAGCATATTCGAAGATATCTTCGGATTTGATGATTTCATTGGAGATATCTTCGGAAGGCGAGGTTCAAGAGCCGGACGAGCTGGACCAAGCAGAGGTTATGATTTGGAAACCACCGTTGAGCTGACACTTGATGATATCGCCAGAGGCACTGAAAAAACAATCGAGTTCGCTCGTCAGGATATATGTCCGGAATGTACCGGCAGCGGCAGTGCTAAGGGAACATCGCCGGTGCGATGCTCAACTTGTGCTGGCACCGGTCAAATCGCAAGAGGAGGCGGTTTTTTTCAGATGGTCTCGACCTGCCCTCAATGTAGAGGTACCGGGCAGATGATTACCAATCCTTGTAAGAAATGCAAAGGAACCGGTAAAACGCCCAAGAAAAGAGTTGTTAATATCAAAATCCCACGAGGTGTCCACGAAGGACAGGGTATAAGAGTCGCCAATGAAGGAGAACCCGGGCGAGGTGGCGGGCCGAGAGGTGATTTGTATTGCTACGTTAGAGTAAAGCCGCACGAATTTCTCCACCGCGACGGAAACAACCTGATTGCTGTGGTGCCCATAAGTTTTACTCAGGCGGCTTTGGGGGTAACAATTGATGTGCCAAGCTTAAACGGGAAAAGACAGTTGAAGATTCCTGCTGGGACACAATATGGAAGTGTCTTCAGGATAAAAGACCAGGGCCTGCCGGATATCCGCACGGGCCGAATCGGCGACCAGCTTGTGCAAATAATAATAGAAACACCGACAAAATTAAGTGCAGAACAACAGGAGCTGCTTAGAGAGTTTGCTAAAACCGAAAACAAAAGAGTTTCCCCACAATCCGCAAGCTTTTTTGAGAAACTAAAAAAACATTTTGGAAACTCAAAATAAAGAGACACGGACTTACACTGTTTTTTAGACACGGATTAATCCGCCACACGTCTGGCGGCTTAACACAGATTTGTTGAAAGAAAAATGGACACAGAGAAAGAAAAGAAAAAAAAGAGCAAAGAAAAACTTAAAGAATTGGAAGAACTCCGCAGTGAGGTAGAAAATCTGCAAAAAGAAAAAGATGAGCTTTTTGGCAGACTTCAGCGGGTTAGCGCCGACTATGCGAATTTCCAAAAACGTGTCCCCAAACAGATTTCAGATACGATTGCTTATGAGAAAGAAAAGATAATCAAAACACTGCTGCCGATTCTGGATAATTTTGAGCGCACGCTAAAAAATACGCACTTATCTGAAAATGTCGATTCGCTTGTCAATGGTGTCAAGATTATATACGACCAGATGCTCGATATTCTCGAATTGCACGGAGTAGAGCAGGTAAAAGCAGCAGGCGAAGTGTTCGACCCGGCCCTGCACGAGGCAATAATGCAAAAAGCCGAGCCGGAAAAGGAAGAAAATATCGTGCTGGAGGAACTTCAAAAGGGATATACGCTTAACGGCAGGGTCATTCGGCCATGTAGAGTAATCGTTAATAAGCTAATACCTGAAACAGAAGCACAGAAGACAGAAGAAATTAAGCAGGAACCTGACGAACAAAAGCTGGAAAGAGAAAATAATCAATAATCAATAGAAAATAATTAATTGATATGCCGACTTATCAGTATTTATGCAAAAATTGTGGATGTGAATTTGAGAAGTTTCAAAGTATAACTGCAAGGCCGTTGCGAAAGTGCCCCAAGTGCGGTAAAGCTCACGTGAAACGGCTCATTGGGACCGGAGCAGGTGTTATATTCAAGGGCTCCGGCTTCTATCAAACTGATTACAGAAGCGAAAGCTATAAAAAGGCGGAGAAAAAAGAGAAAGAATTTACCTCCGCGAAGAAAACAACTGCCGAAAGCAAAGATTCAAAACCCAGTGAAAAACCCATATCTGACACGAAAGCCAAAAAGAAACCAGCGTAAAGTCGCTACTTGTCAAGTGCTCCTATCTCTTTCACTGATTTTTCGACAATGTTTC
>CAZKYA010000172.1:0-5220 GCA_964556725.1 uncultured Pirellulales bacterium | reverse complement strand
TTGTCGGCCCACATTTGTCCGTTGAAAGTGGGAACGAGGTAGTTGCCCGACTCTATCATCTCCACCGTGGCCCGTGTAAATCGCGGCTCATCGCGGTCCCACAGGGTCGTGCGCGTACCCATAAAGAGATATATGCCCATTATCAGAAATGCTATCGGTATCGCCGACTTCCAGCCCTTGCGAAAATCCCCATTTACCTGCCTTGCTATAGTAGTGTCTTCCATTATGTTTTTATGTGACACGGCATACGCACTAACTGCCGAAGGAGGGAATCGAACCCTCACCCTGTTGCCAGGACAGGATTTTGAGTCCTGCGCGTCTGCCAGTTCCGCCACTTCGGCCAAATTTCGCAATGATTATTGACTATTGAAATCGGCTTGTCAACGCCAAAATCCCGTCCAGACTAACTCACACCGAGAATCGAGAATCGATTCACGGCCAGAGCTTAATTGTGATTTGTGCAGATATGCGGGTAAGAAGATATTGCAATAAGACCAGCACAGCTCCACCGGAAAGAACCACTGCGAAAAATATCGGCACTGTAAAGGTAAATGACAGATACGGCGTTTTAACTTGTGCATGGGGCATTTCACCTGCAATCGCCAAGAGCGTTATCAAACAGCAAACCATAACCATTGCCGCCGCGGTGAAAACTGCTGTCCTTCTGAATGCTTTTTTGCGATTTTCTTCATCGGCTTTGATAAAGTGCATTTTCCTGGCGATATAGACGCCGGCCATTACCCCCAGAACGAAATTCAATACCGGCAGGCCCATTCCCATACCCAGCGCAACTACCGAACAAAAAAGATAAATGGCCATGAGGATTTTACTGTTCATTCAATATGCATTGCAGACCCATTTTTTAAGAAAGAGAATATCTACAATTCCAGCAGGAACAAGCGACCATAACGTCCAGGGCCCAAGACCTTCAACCCCCCAAAAAATCGAGGCGATTACCATTGTCGCCAGAAAACAAAAAACAACCGGCACCATCCCAAAGAACATACCCAGTATTAGAGATTCAATTTTGCTCACAAGACTTTGTCTCAAGCGTCGGAGCCAAACAGAAAATTAATAAATAATCAATAATCAATGAATATGATGTCTTCTGGTATTGCGACGACGTCGCGGTGTTCTGGGCCGAGGATTTTGCGAATCTCGGAGCTGTGTTTGCCCGCAAGGGCCTTTAGCTGAGTGCTGCTTAGATTTGTTACTGCTCTTGCGTTATCGTTTAGCATAACGACCGAGCCGGCTTCGAACGTCCCCTCGATAGATGTTACACCGCTTGGCAGTAAGCTCTTGTGATTTTTAACGGCCCGCATTGCACCTTCATCGATGCGTATCGTCCCTGCTGGAGTGCTATTTAGAATCCACCTTGCGCGGTTGCTCAGTTTTCGCTTCGGGTAAAAGGCGGTGCCGATTTCTTCGCCTGCGATGATTTTCCCGATTATGTTTTTTATTCTGCCGTTGGCAAGGACTAACGATGAGCCGGCGTTTGAGGCGATTTTTGCGGCTTCGATTTTTGCCTTCATTCCGCCTGTGCCGCGTTCGCTGCCTCTGCCGCCCGCGGCTTTGATAATATCATCGGTTATCTCAAAAACCGCAGGTATTGGCCCGGCATCAGCGAACTTTCTGGGGTCTTTATCGTAGAGGGCATCGATATCGGTAAGCATAATAAGCAAGTCGGCGTCGATTTTGCTGGCGACAAGGGCGCTTAATCTATCGTTATCTCCGAAGGCGGTGCCGATTTCCTCGGTGCTGACACTATCGTTTTCATTGAGGATGGGCACAACGTTCAGGTTAAGCAGCGTCTCGATTGAATTGCGAAGATTAAGATACGTCTTTCTGTTATTGAGCACCTCTGCGGTAAGCAGCACCTGCGCAACGGCAACGCCATAGCGTGCAAACGCCTTTTTGTACTCAGCCATCAGGAGCGGCTGGCCGATTGCCGCACACGCCTGCCGCATCTTTATATCTGATGGCCTGATACCCTGATACCCCGATAACTGCCCCGCACCCATACCGATGGCGCCGGAGGTTATGATAACTACTTGTCTATCGCTTTTCAGTAGTGTTGCTATCTGCCGGGCGATTCGGCGAAGGTAGGCAGTGTCAATTTCGATAGTCCCTTCTTTAGTAAGGGTGTTGGTGCCTATCTTGATAACAATCTTTTTTGCGTTTTCAAAATTTCGCATACAGCCAAATATTAAGTCATTCTTCGCAATTCTTCAATAGAAACTGATTATTGATTATTTATCTACTCTGAGCTTTCTGTAATACTCTGCGAAGTAGTCGCTACGTAGCACGAGTGTGCTCCTTGTCCTGCGTCTTGTCCGGCGTAGCGCAAGCGAAGTCGGAAGCTCCTGAGGAGCGAAGCATGGATGCGGCTGTTAATTTAGGTAAGATTTTCGCCGATTTTCAATCAAAAACGTTGATACCTGCGCACAAAAATCAAAAAATTTAAATTTTTTTAACTCCTTTGTTCATAACAGGTTAATCCCGTTAATCCTGTCAAAAACTCTCCAATTTTCGTCACTTTTGCGCAGATTCGGCCAATTATGGAAGGCCACATTGGGCCTCAAATACTAAATCCGAATATCGAAATACTAAACAATATCAAATGACCAAAATTCAAATGACTGAAATAGTAAGTTTTGAAAATTCGAACATTAGAATTTCGAATTTGTTTCGGATTTCGTGCTTAGAGTTTCGAATTTACTGCATTTTTCATCGCTAAGCCAGGATGAAAAATCAGGGGGGTCGATGATAAATGAAATCTGGCAAACCGAAAAAGCGGATATGCAGGAATTGTTATTTTTCTCGCATCATAGCCGATACCCTGCACTGCGTCCGCCAGAGCCCCGATGTCGATTACAATACCGGCCAGGCACGCTGGCCTGTCGTAAAAGAGGATTGTTTTTGCGGCCAATTCCGTTATATCGATGAAGATGCGCCCGAAAAAGACCTGTGGCCCGGAAGTGCCCTGCCCATTTATACCGACCGCTTCGGCGATTATTGTAAGATTCCGCTTACAAAAGGCCGATTCGCTAAGGTTGACCCGGAAGATTATATCTGGCTGTCACAATTCCGATGGTTTTGTCAGGTAGGCGCCGGCAGGTGTTATGCCGCTCGTAATACCCCAGAAAAAAGCGGAGTCAGACAAAAGCAAATCATGATGCATCGAGTGCTTGCCGATACACCTGCTCACTTAGTTTGCGACCACATAAACCACGATGGTCTCGACAATCGAAAGAAAAATCTTCGCAATTGCACAAGACAGCAGAATAATTTCAACGCCCGCCCCCGTGCTAACAGCAGCTCAAGATTCAAGGGAGTTTATTGGCACAAACGAACTGGTAAATATAATGCGGTTATACACAAAAGTGGAATACGTAAGTCTCTCGGATTTTTTGACTCGGAAATTGAGGCCGCAAAGGCATACGATGAAGCGGCGAAGAAATTTCACGGAGAATTCGCAGTTCTTAATTTTAAATCATAATTCGGAAAACGAAAAATAAGCGGGAAAACAATTTCTTGACAAAATAAGGATTTTGAAGAAAAATGACTGATATGTATATAAAAAATAGCACGTTTTTCAAAAAAATACCGATTCATTTAATAGCATTGAATAGGTACTATCATATGCTGTAAGGCATGGAATAATTATGCATAGTTACATAGATATCTTTGCTGGTTGTGGTGGACTGTCTTTAGGGTTGCACAACGCCGGGTGGAAAGGTCTCTTCGCCATTGAAAAAAATGGTATGGCCTTCAAAACCTTGAAATATAATTTGATTGATAAGAGGAAGCACTTTAAATGGCCAAGTTGGTTACCTATTGAGAATCATGATATCGATGAAGTGATGACCAACTACCGTAAAAACTTAAAAGCATTGTCCGGGAAGGTTGACCTTGTTGCAGGGGGGCCACCATGCCAGGGTTTCAGCACGGCAGGACGACGAATAGAAAGTGATAAACGGAACCATCTCATCCATTCCTATATTGAATTTGTTAAAATAGTCAGGCCCCGGGCAATCTTCTTTGAAAATGTGCAGGGTTTTACCATGGGATTCAAAAAGGGTAAAAGAAAAGGGAAGCCATACTCTCAGGTCGTGTTGAGCGGGTTGAAAAACCTCGGGTATAAGGATGTAAAAGGGGTGCTCATAGATTTTTCAGAATTTGGAATTCCGCAACGTAGAAAGAGATTTATTATTGTCGGAACGCTGAATGGACAAGCTGACCGGTACTTTGAGTTACTCCGGGACAAGAGAACTGAGTTCCTGTCCAAAAAGGGCCTTAGGACCAAGGTATATGTAGGTACTGCTATCTCTGACTTGGAGCGGGTACATGGAGAAAATCCTTCTCCAGATTCTAAAGGCTTTATGGCCGGTGTATATACATATCCTAAAAATAATTACCAGAGATTCCTACATAAATCAGAACCTATACCTGACAGCCATAGGTTTGCTAATCACACTAAAGAGACTGTTAGGATATTTAAGAAGGTGCTTAAAAAAGCTGACCCAGGCAAGAAAATCGATGTTGAAGAAAGAGTTGAACTTGGTCTCAAGAAAAGGAATACTGTACTTCTCAGCCGGCGCCTCCATTCTCCTACCCTAATGAGTATTCCAGACGATTATATCCACTACTCTGAGCCACGAATTCTCACTGTTAGGGAATACGCAAGGATTCAATCCTTTCCCGACTGGTATGAATTCAAGGAAGCATACACCACAGGGGGAAAGCGCAGAACTGAACAAGTCCCCAGGTATACCCAAATAGGAAATGCAATCCCCCCGTTGTTTGCTGAACATGTCGGCAATGTTCTTAAGGAACTACTGAATTAATGGAAAAACTTGACCCGACAAAATTCCGTGTTAGCTCAGCCTTGAAAACAATCATAGGCAAAGAACTTATCACAGATGATTTTATCGCTGTTTTCGAGCTAGTTAAAAATTCGTTTGACGCTAATGCCAAAAGAGTAGATATAATTTTCGAAAATCTATACTCGGGAGATTCTCGCCTTATTATCATAGATGATGGCAAAGGGATGGACAAAACGGATATCGTGGAAAAATGGCTTTTTGTAGCATACTCTGCGAAGAAGGAAGGGACAGAGGGTTACCGTGACAAGATTCAAACTAAAAGAACTTATGCAGGCGCCAAGGGGATAGGCCGGTTTTCTTGTGACAAACTTGGAAGCAACCTTACTCTTTATAC
>CAZKYA010000171.1:0-5231 GCA_964556725.1 uncultured Pirellulales bacterium | reverse complement strand
TTTACAGAAGATAGGGCCGCCCGTTTCAAAGCTTATGGCTGGTATGTTCAGGAAGTTGGTGGTGACGGTAATGATATGGCCGCCTTTGAAAAGGCACTGGTTAAGGCGAAGAATGAAAAAGGACGACCTTCAATTATAAAGCTTCGCACGCACATTGCTTACGGCAGTCCGAACAAGCAGGATACAGCCGAGTCGCACGGTGCACCTCTGGGTGAGGACGAAATCAAATTGACCAAGAAAAAATTCGGCTGGGACCCCGAAAAACTCTTTTATGTGCCGGAAGAGGTTTTGGCTCATATGCGAAAGGAGGTAGATAAAGGCAAAGAGCAGCAAGCAGAGTGGGATAAGATGTTTGACAAATACGCAAAAAAGCACCCGGAGCTTGCACAGCAGTTCCGTGATGCCGCTGCGGGCAAGCTACCTATAAATCTTGATGAATTGCTACCGAAGTTTGAGGTAGGCAAGTCTATTGCTACACGTGCGGCTTCAGGAAAGGTTCTAGATGCCTCGATGCCGAAGCTGCCTTTTGTTCTGGGTGGCTCAGCGGATTTGACGCCTTCCAATAATACCAAATTTGCCGGTGCAAAGGATTTCCAGAAAGATGCGCGAGATGGCAGGTATATACGTTACGGCATCAGGGAGCACGCAATGGGGTCGATAATGAATGGGATTTCTGTGAGTGGTCTGGCCAGGGCGTATGGCGGGACATTTTTGGTTTTCTCCGATTATATGCGGCCGGCGATTCGCGTGGCGGCTATGTCAAAGTATCCGACCATATTTGTTTATACCCACGATAGCATCGGTGTAGGCGAAGATGGCCCGACGCATCAGCCGGTGGAGCATCTTGCGGCGCTTCGGTCGATACCCAATTTGATGGTGATTCGTCCTGCTGATGCTAATGAGACAGTCCAGGCGTGGAAATTTGCACTTCAGTATCGAGATGGGCCGGTGACACTGCTTCTTACCCGGCAGGGATTGCCTGTTTTGGACCAAAATAAATATGCTTCGGCGACAAATCTCAGCAAGGGTGCTTATATTCTGACCGGAGCGGTAACACGGGCTTCCAGCCCGTGCACGGCCAGGATGGCCGTGTTACGCCCCGATGTTTTGCTTTTGGCGACCGGCTCGGAAGTTTCCGTCGCTCTGGAAGCTGCAGAGAAACTAATGGCCGAAAAGATAGCTGCTCAGGTAGTGAGTATGCCCTGCTGGGGGCTGTTTGAAAAGCAAAGTCAACTGTATAAAGATTCTGTTCTTCCGCCGACTGTTAAGGCCAGGATTGGCATTGAAGCCGGTGTCGAATTGGGCTGGCACAAATATCTGGGCGATAAGGGCGTCTTTATCGGAATGTCGTCCTTTGGTGCATCTGCGCCGGCCAAGGTCTGCTTCGAAAAGTTCGGCATTACCGCAGAAAACGTCATAAAAGCTGCAAAGAAAGCTATGAGTTGAAAGTTGGGCCTTATGAAAGCAAAAGGCATAAAATCCATAGCTGTAATGACAGGAGGCGGAGATTGTCCAGGCCTGAATGCTGTTATCAGGGCTGTTACTAAAACCGCCATAAAGAGATTCGGTCTTAAAGTCTGGGGAATCGAGGACGGGTTTCTGGGCTTAATTGAAGACCGGATGCACGTTATAAGCTATGATGAAGTAAGCAATATTTTAACGGTTGGCGGCACGATTTTGGGTTCATCTAATACAGCAAATCCGTTTGCATATCGAGTGAAGGTCGCTAAAGCAAGCCGAGTCAGAGATGTCTCGGATAAATGTATCGAGCTTTTGAGGGGCCGTAACATTGATGCGCTGATTTGTATTGGTGGTGATGGCACAATGACATCAGCGGCCGGCTTTGCCAGAAAGGGCGTCGCTGTTATGGGTGTGCCCAAGACCATCGACAACGACCTTTATGGCACAGACATAACTTTTGGCTTTAATACTGCTGTTAACACAGCTACGGAGGCGATTGATAAAGTTCATACTACAGCCAGTTCTCACCATCGTGTAATGATAGTGGAGGTTATGGGCAGGTATGCCGGCTGGATTGCTCTTCATTCGGGAGTGGCAAGTGGCGCGGATATTATCCTTATACCGGAGATACCATACAGAATCGATAAAATCTGTGAATCTGTGCTCGCCCGGTCGAAGCGGGGCAGGAGATTCAGCATTGTAGTGATAGCCGAGGGAGCGAAACAAAAAGGCGGCAAAATGGTCGTTGAAAAAAAAATTGCATATAGCCCCGACCCGATTCGCCTCGGCGGAGTAGCGAATGTGCTGGCTGAACAAATCGGGCGACTCACAGGCCTTGAGTGTAGGGCAATTATTCTCGGCCATATCCAGCGGGGCGGCACGCCAACGCCGTTTGACAGGGTCCTTGCGACGGCCTTCGGCAATATGGCGGTTGAGCTTCTAATAAAAGGCGTCCGGGGGCATCTTGTGGTGCTGAAAGATAACAAACTATCGAGCATCCCTCTTTCAACAGTCGCCGGCAAGATAAAAACGGTACCTAAAAATCACCACCTCATAAAAGCGGCCTTAGCAGTGGGAACGAGTTTCGGGGCCTGATTGACTGTTGACCATCAGCCGGTTAATATTTGCGGTTGGTTTTTCTTATCGCTGACGGACAACCAACAGCTTTTATATAATCGATGAACCTTGACAGAGAGAGAATAGTTTCTCAGATACTCTCCCGGCTTGAGGCTGCCAAACCTGATAAGGGGGTGGTAAAAGTCGAGGGGACGTGGGGGTCGTTTGCGCGCTTACTGGCGGCTCATATATCAGACAAACTTAACCGGCCCATTCTTTATATCTGCCCGCACATCGACGATGCCGATAGAGCTGCTGACGATTTAACCACCTTTAGTGGCCAAAGAATTGAGCCGTTTGCTGCCTGGGAAGGTGAAGAAGATTTAGCCGATGCCACCGATGAAATTCGGTCAGAGAGATTAAAACTTGTCTCTCGTATATCCTCTTTCGAGGCACGGGACACGGGTCACGGGTCACGTTTAATTATTCCGGCATCGATACAGGCACTTTGTCAGCCGATACCAAAGCCGCAGGTATTGCAGGAAAGTTCTCTGCAGCTTCAGGCAGATAAAACTATGTCACCGGAGCAGGTGGTTCGGTGGTTGGTTGAAAATGAATTTGAGCGCGTTGAAAGAGTTGATTTGCCGGGCCAGTTTGCCCGTCGTGGTGGAATTGTTGATATTTATGCGCCGCTGACTGCCGGTAAGGTTCTGTCGGAAAAAGAGCAGATAATTGCCTCTTCTGATGTAGCCGAGGCGGTCAGGGTCGAATTTTTTGGTGACACTATAGAGAGTATCCGCGAAATAGACCTGGATACGCAGCGGTCGATTCGACAGATAGAAGCAATCACAATTGTTTCTGTGGTCTGTGGTACTGCGATAGAGCAGAGGGAGCTTTTTGTAAACATCCTGCCTCAAGATACCATAGTAATTCTCGAAGAGCCGGCTGATATTCAGGAGGTAGCGAATGTATTTTGCCAGCGGGCTGAGGATGCAACTCGGCTTTATAGCTGGGCTGATATTTATAATGCGGTTGCGCAATTTATGCAACTGCATATCTGCAGGTTCGCTACAGCTAAGACCGATGATTTGCTAAAAGTGGATATTAGAAGTGTGCAGCGGTTTCAGCATCAGGCAACTTCGGTCTGGGCCGGACACAAAGAAGCTCTGCAGGAATTGGTCCAGCAGGCAAAACAAGGGAAAAAAGTGCTGCTTTACTGCGAAGCCGAAGCTGAGATTAAACGGATTGGTGAGATTATTGAGGATATTGATGGGAAGATTCCTGCGAATTTTAAGCTGGCCAGAGGTTTTGTCCATCAGGGCTTTGTAGTAAGTTCGCTAAAGACGATTGTAATAAGTCATCACGAACTTTTTGGCCAATACGCCCTTAGAAGAAGACAAAGGCCCATCCGTGCAACGTCACCGATAGATACGCTTAGCGATTTACAGGAAGGTGATTATGTCGTTCACGTTTCCTACGGTATCGGTAAGTTTTTGGGTGTGAAAACTATAGAGGAAAAGCCCCGCCGTGCAGAAGCCCAAAAGGGCGCTACCTCGGAGTATCTTACTATTGAATATGCGGACGGCGTCAAAATCCAGGTTTCGGTTCGCAATATCGCGCTGGTGCAGAAGTTTATAGGGACGAGTCCGAAAAGGCCAAGGTTAAGCAAAATTGGCTCAAGGAGATGGCTCAAACAGAAAGAAAAAGTCGCCCGCTCTATCCAGGACCTTGCCGCCGAGATGCTTGAGATTCAGGCAAAACGCCAGAGTATGGGCGGCTTTGTCTTCGGTGAAGATTCAAACTGGCAGGCGGAATTTGAAGAGTCATTTACTTATCAGGAAACACCGGACCAGGCCACAGCCGCAGAGCAAATCAAGATGGATATGCAGCAGCCGGTGGCGATGGATAGACTTTTGTGTGGCGACGTCGGCTACGGTAAGACCGAACTCGCAATGCGGGCGGCGTTTAAGGTGGTCGAGAACGGAAAGCAGGTGGCCGTTCTTGTGCCAACAACGGTATTGTGTGTGCAGCACGGCAGAACCTTCACCGAGCGGTTTGCGGACTTTCCCGTTTGTATCGAGATTCTAAATCGCTTCAAAACGCCAAAGCAGGCAGCCGACATTATCGCACGAACAAAAGCAGGCAAAGTTGACATACTCATCGGCACTCATCGGCTTTTAAGCAGCGATGTTGGCTTTAAGGATTTGGGGCTTTTGATAATCGATGAGGAGCAGCGGTTTGGCGTTGAGCACAAAGAAAAGCTCAAAAAGTTGCGTATCAATGTTGATATTCTCACGATGACCGCCACCCCGATTCCACGGACACTGCATATGTCCCTCTTGGGCCTGCGTGACATAAGTTCGCTGGCTACACCTCCATTGGATAGGCGAAGCATAGTAACAACCGTAACCGCCTACAACAAAGAGCTTATCAGAAAAGCCATTATTCGTGAGTTAAACCGTCAGGGGCAGGTATTTTTCCTGCACAACAGAGTCAGGACGATTGAGAAAAAGGCATGGGAAGTTCAAAAGCTGGTCCCTGATGCAAAAGTTACCATTGCACACGGCCAGATGCCAAAAAGCGAGCTGGAAAAAGCGATGATAGATTTTGTAATGGGAGAAACGGATGTGCTTGTGTGCACGACGATTATCGAATCCGGGCTGGATATTCCGAATGCCAATACGATTTTTATAAACGATGCGGACAGGTTCGGC